>JBILOU010000020.1:0-34532 GCA_044374295.1 Flavobacteriales bacterium
AGAATTATACGGCGTATACTCCCCAAAATCATTCATCCAACCATCTGCACCATAGTCGGCAATTTTTTTGTAAAACTTATTCCAAAACCATTTCGTTGCTTCTGGGTTAGTCCAGTCAAATTGTGAAGCGCGCCATATAGCAAACTGAAAAATATAGGTATCACCTTTTTTATTTTTAGTAAAATAACCCATCTTTTTAGCCTCCTCATACAAAGGGCTTTTTTTAATTAATAAGTCTTTTGTAATATAGGGTAAAAAATAGGAGATATGTTTCACTCCTGCCTTGTGTTGATCGTCAATTGTTTTTTTGAAGTTAGGATATTGCTTTTCGTTTAAGGTCCAAGCATCTAAAGGATGAAGAATATCTTTGTTCCAGTACCAATCTTCTGCAAAAATGGCGCTTAAGGGAATATTGTTTTCTCGGTTTACTTTTAAAACTTTTTCGTTTACTGATGCTCCGGTTTCTTTCGATTGCCAATCATTAGACGCTGCCGCCCAAACGCCAAAAACCCATGGTTTAGGCTTTGTATAATTACCGGTGGCTTTCTGATACTGACTGATAATATCAAGTGGATTATCAGATAGAAAAACAGTTGCATGAAAAGCATTGCTGTAATTGGTAATTGTAAGAGTATCAGGATTTGTTTTGCCAAAATCAAACTCGCTAAAATGAAAACTGTTGAGTAAAAACCCATAACCCTTTAAGTTTAAAAAAAAAGGAACTGGATAATAGGTAATATCTCGACCTTCGGAAGAACCTATTTGTGAAACCACAGGTAAATCGTATCCTACTTCTCTGCACCAATTTGTGACAATAGTGCCTTTATGATTTACCTGATTAAAACGCATCCCCATGCCTAAATAGCTGTCATCGGTTTGCGTATTGAAATTTAAACAAATTCGAGAATGATGTTCGTCATCTTCTTTTGGAGGATTCATTTCATTTACACTGAAATCGAGTTTGCTTCCATTTAATTTATATTGAAATTTAAATAGGCTATCGTTCTTATCCGATAGTAAGACAAAAACATGAAGCGAATCTGATTTAAACGTTTCGATGGCTCTACTAACTATTTGTTTTTTATCTGATTTACCTTTTGTCCAAACAAAATAAGGTGAATTGGCTTTAATGGTATTGTCAGTGAAATGCTGCAGGGTAATCCCGTTGTCAATTATTAACAGAGGTTGAGGTTCTTCCTCCTTAATAACTTCAAAGCGAAATGGCTTTTCGGTTACCCGAACTGAATACCCTTCATGTTGAGAATAGCAAAAAGTCCCAAAGAGTGCGCTAATGAGTGTAAGATATATTCGTAAACACATAGTTAAAGATGTTTTTCAGGTTACTTTGTTAAACTAAATCCAAGAGTCTCAATGAGCGATAGATTAAAATTACATTTGTCTACCTGATTAATATTCACAATGGTATTCAACGCCTTTGTCATGCTCTCTGGGCTTGGTGTTTTTGCGTTTTTCACATTTGACATCCAATCGATAACATCTCTAGTTTCATTTTCAATTTTGAATGTGAGCAATGACATATTTAATTTCTCGAAAGGAATAAAAAACCAATTTCCATAGTATGGAGGTCTTTTCTTTTCTTGAGGTCCAAGAGGTAACTCCAATGCTTTCCAGAGATAAATTATCCACCCGTCCATGTCTTTTTCTGCGTTCATAAGGTTTACTTGTTCCTTTATGGCAGTAATTTTATTAATACCCCATTCTCCGCAGAATACCGGTCGATTGGTGAGATGAGAATTTTTCATGAATTTCGGCAATTCTTTGTTCATTTTTAATCCATACCAAGTGTAAAGGTGAAAAGAATAACAACCGTTTTTATCGAGTAAATTGTCATACTTAGAAAGAATGCTAAGGTCCGTGGAGCATTTATTTCCCTCATAAACAATCATGTGATTTGGATCATTTTTTCGGATCGCCTCAGAAATATCTCTGTATAATTCAACAATTTCTTTTTCTCTCTCTTTTTCAAGTGCAGGCTCATTTATTAGATCGTACCCAAGTATCATTTTTTCATTTTTGAAATGCTCAGCAATTTCACTCCAGATTTCTATCGTTCTTTTTTTTGCGTCCGGAGAATCCCACAGCATAATATCTCCCTTTACATAGCCCGTGCACCAGAGTTTGTCGGGTGGTCTGGGTGGAACCATCATCGTGGGAAGAATAGATATGTCGTATTCTCTGAATGCGGGCAGCAATCTGTCAATGCTGTTGAAAAACCATATCTTAGTCGAGTCATTCTCAAAGATTGCCGCATCAAATCCAAGTCTGACACAATTTATTCCCATCCGCTTCATTAATTTAATGTCCTCTTCAAGAATAAAAGAGTCCATCATTTTCTTAATATAATCGAGATAAGCTTTTTTACCAATGAGTTTAGAAATTTTTTCTGCGGTTACCTTTTGAGCAGTCTGAGCGCCGCCGAGAACGTAATTTTCTTGGTATAGCCAGCAACTTACATTGGCTCCTTTGATTTGAAAGTGTTGTCCATTTGGATGAATAATTTCATTTCCTACACGGCGGAAAAATTGTGCTGGATTTTTTGATTGCGCAGTTAAAATACCAAGTGAGACTAGCGCTAAAACAATAGTCGATATTATACGTTTCTGCATTGCATCTAAAATTAATTTTTTCGGAAGATACTAAAGAGAACTTGGAAATAATTCATTTTAAATCAATGAATTACATGATTTTTTTACAATTTGCAGACGTGATTTTTATAATCTCACAAATTGTTTGTCGAGCAATCATAATTGGAGATATTGATTTGTCTAAGGAATTACTTCACGGATCCAATAATCTGAACCGTACAATTTAAACTATTCGCAATGAAGCAATGCTTGTGGGCTTTTTCATGCAGAGACGCAAGTTGATTTTCATCTACCGGATTTTGAAATGTAGCAACTGGATGCAGCGTTATTTCTGTGAACTTTCCAATTCCGTTTGTATCGATAACCAAAGTACCTTGGGGTTTATCTGTGTAAGCCGTTACGATCACTCCAGCATCTGCACAGCAATGCAAGAACCACAACATGTGACACGATGACACGGAATACAACAACATGTCTTCCGGATTATACATTGTCGCATCGCCTCGAAACTCCGGAGCTGATGAACACGCAAGAGGAGCCTTCCCTTCAGCAGACAACGTGTGATTCCTCGAATATTCAGTATAAGCTGAAGTTCCTGTTCCCAGGTTTCCAGTCCATTCGATGTTAGCAGTGAAGGTGTGTTGGCGGGTCATGATTTTTTGAATAGTTAGTTCTCTCGGTAATATTAAGAAGAATATACTTTCCTTCGGATCAATCACCGCGTGATCAATCACCTCCGGCGATCAATCCTTCGGATGAATAGTTATATTGGATTGCTTCGCAATTGATCTGAGGGACTCAGATTGATCCGCAGGGCGGATTGATTGCGAAGCAATTCAAGTTATTCACATACTATCAAAAGCTCAAGTTGTAAAACTTTTGACCCCACAATCAATCACTCTGAACTAATTTTGAGGTCCTTCTTGAACCGAAAACCTATGGCAACAGACAATAACTACAAACCGAAAAATCCACGCAAAGACAGAGTTTCCGCTATTCGCGACTTCATGCCAGCGAATGAAATGGGGAAACTTCCGCCGCAAGCCATTGATTTGGAGGAAGCCGTTATTGGTGCCATGCTGCTCGAAGGAAAATCGCTGAACGCGGTAATCGATATCCTGCGTCCAGAATCGTTTTATAAGGAAGCAAACGGAGATATTTTTGAGGCTATTCGTGAGCTTTTCGGGGCCGGACAAGCAGTCGATATCCTTACCGTTACACAAGCCCTTCGCAAATCTGGGAAACTCGATTTCGTTGGAGGACCATTGTACATTTCGCAACTGACCAACCGCGTTGCGTCAACCGCGAACATTGAAACACATGCACGTATCGTTTCGCAAAAATTCATTCAACGTGAATTAATACGCGTTTCGAACGACATCATTAAAGCTGCCTACGACGAAACAACCGATACCTTCGACTTGCTCGATAAAGCAGAGAGCAACATCTTTGAAGTAGCGGAAGGAAACATTCGTAAGTCTTCAGATAAAATGAGCACTCTCGTGAAGACCGCTATGGACGCCATTGAGGCCGCGCGCAAGAACGAAGACGGTGTAAGTGGTACACCAACCGGATTCAACGCTGTAGATAAGCTTACAGGCGGATGGCAGAAGTCTGACATGATCGTTATCGCAGCTCGTCCGGGTATGGGTAAAACGGCTTTCGTATTGTCCATGGCTAGAAACGTGGCAGTCGATTTCAAACGTCCAGTTGCGGTATTCTCTCTCGAGATGTCCGGAGTTCAATTGGTTCAGCGTTTGATCGCCAGTGAAACAGAAATTAACTCAGAGAAACTTCGTAAGGGTCAGCTGAAAGACTATGAACTAACACAGCTTCATCAGCGTGTGGTGAGCCTCTCTGAAGCTCCAATCTTTATCGATGATACTCCTGCACTTTCCGTATTCGAATTGCGTGCGAAATGCCGTCGACTTAAATCGAATCACGGCATTGAATTAATCATCATCGATTACCTTCAACTTATGACCGCTGGCGACAGCAAAGGCGGAAATCGTGAACAAGAGATCTCAACCATCTCGCGTTCCATTAAGCAAATTGCAAAAGAATTGGATGTCCCAGTAATCGCCCTTTCACAGCTCTCGCGTTCCGTGGAAACGCGAGGAGGAGATAAGCGTCCGATGCTTTCCGACTTACGTGAATCGGGTGCGATTGAGCAAGATGCCGATATCGTTGGTTTCATCTATCGTCCGGAATATTACGGTCTAACCGAGTTCAACGACAACGAACGTACACCTTCGCAAGGTCTGGCTGAGTTGATTATTGCGAAACACCGTAACGGTGGACTCGATAACATTCGCCTTCGCTTCATTGCGAACCTCGCGAAATTCGCAGACGTTGACGGATATAACTTCAACAATGATTTCAACGGAGGTTCAACGGAAGCAAGAGCTATTCCTGCGAACAATTCTTTCTTAGATAGCGGTGCAACTACCATTACCGTAGCTTCGAAGATGAACGACGACTTCGGCGATGACGAAGACTTTACCTTCACCGGCGGGGAAGAGTCTCCTTTTTAAGGAGAGAATGTCTTTCAGACGAATGTTCTTCGAACGACAGTCTTCGACGATGCTTCGCAAGATTAATTAAAGTCTTTCGGACATTCGCCATAGGCATTCGTCAAAGACATTCGTTGGCAATGCCAACATTAGTCCTTCGGACATTCGCCATAGGCATTCGTCAAAGACATTCGTTGGCAATGCCAACATTAGTCCTTCGGACATTCGCCATAGGCATTCGTCAAAGACATTCGTTGGCAATGCCAACATTAGTCCTTCGGACATTCGCCATAGGCATTCGTCAAAGACATTCGTTGGCAATGCCAACATTAGTCCTTCGGACATTCGCCTCGGGCATTCGTCAAAGACATTCGTTGGCAAAGCCAACATTCGTCTGAAAGACATTCTAGCGAATCGTAAACCTTCTTTCTAAAAGAATATCCTTATACTCTGCATTAAGCAACAACATTCGCTTTTGTTTTCCTTTCAAAGCACGAAGTGAAATGCCTTCACTTATTGAGATACGATTACTAACAGGAATAGTGATTTCGCTGAAGACAAGGTTTCGACTGTTTTTCTTTTCATGTTGTGCAATCTCACCGGATATTTTCACGTAATAGGATGTGCTATACTGATCGTCGACCCAAACAATGTACAATGAATCGTTTTCAATTTTGTATGTGAGTAATTGTGGAGCGTAACTCTCTTTTAATTTCTGATGGAAGATTTTTTCCTTTCCCAACACATCAATACTGCTCCATGAAAACGAAGGCCACACGTCGTTCAACTGCCAGTACAAGGTTCCTCCGCATCGCGGACTGCTGCGCTGAACTTCAATGGCGCGACACATGCCTTCGGCTTGCATTTCTTGCGTAAGCTTCGCATACTCGGGAACAGGAAGTGTGCTTGCTTCCGGATACCACTGCTCGGTGTATTGCTTCATTAAACCAAAACCGCGTGCGTTTTTCTGGTGCAATTTTATTCCTTCTGAATTCATGTCGTAAGGAGCAAGAGGCGACATTAACTTCAATACATCTTCACTTGGAAAACTTTGCATGCCGAACTCACTCATGAATCGAGGAATCTTCGTTTCTAAAACTGAAAACGGCTGCTCATCGTGCCACAGCCCCCAGTAATGCGAGTCGCCAACATTTAACGACTCTTGATTTCCTCTTCCGAATTGTGGAGATGAAGGCCAATAAGGAAGGTTCGAAAAGTGCCCGACAATTCCCGGTAGTAACTGATTGAACAATTGGTTGTACTCGCTGTCAATAGCAGCAACCGATGCATTCGACAATCCCGTCTTCCAACCCCAATTCGACCAGGCTTCTGCATTCTCGTTGTTGCCGCACCAAAGCGCCATACAAGGGTTGTAAGAAATTCTGCGAACATTTTGTTCGGCTTCCTTCTGAACGCTTTCTAAGAATTTTGCATCGCCCGGATACATGCTGCACGCAAACATGAAGTCTTGCCAAATGAGAATACCAAGCTCATTGCAAAGCGAATAAAACAAATCACTCTCGTAAATTCCACCACCCCAAACACGCAGCATATTGAAATGCGCTCCTTTGCATTGCTCCAATAAAACGCGGTATTCCGATTCGCTGTTTACTGCAGGAAGCATGCGCAACGGAATATAATTCGCACCCTTCATGAAAATACTTTTTCCGTTTACCTTGAAATAAAAACTCTCGCCGAATTCATCGGGTTTATTCACCAACTCAATGGTGCGAACTCCTGTTTTAATGACACGTGTATTCGCTTTTCCACTTGCTGTTTGAAGGGTACACTGAACCAAATACATGAACGGCTCTCCGGCTTCATTCGGCCACCACAGCTTGGGGTCTATTAATTCAAATTGAAAAATGAAATCATGCTCTCCCACGCGAGAAACAAATTCTTCCTTGAATAGTTGTCCGCCGAAATTAAATGCTACATTAATTTTTTCTTCTTTGTCGGCACGGTAGTGAATGTGCGCGCGCATCTGCGCATTGCCTTCATTCAACGAAAGCGTTTCCACTCCAAATGTTTCGAACAACAAGTCCGTGTGTCCAACCAATTCAATGGGTTTCGTAATTCCACACGTCACCAATTTCGGTCCCCAATCCCAACCAAAGTGATACTGCGGCTTTCTGCAAACCGCGCGAATGCTGTCGCCTGGAAGCGGAAGAATGCGTTCCGCTAATTTTTGTTTCGCGAAGGCTTCAGCCGGAGAAAAAACAATGCGAAGCTTATTTCCTTTCGGAAGAAGTATTCCTTTCACACTGAAATCGAATTGCACGAACGCGTTGTTCGTTTCTCCCAAAAAAGTATTGTTGAGGAAAATTTTTGCGTAGGTGTCTATTCCATTCAATCGCAATTCAATTTTATCCTGAAGGAGCATGTTCGGTTCGCAAACGAAATCGTTCAACGTGTATTCCCAACTTTTGTCCGATACCCACTGCACAACGGTTTCATTCGTGCCGACAAGCGGATCAGGAATAACTTTATTCAGCACCAAATCTCTGTGCACATTGCCTGGTACAACGGCCGACATGTATTCTGTCTTACCTTCTTCATTGAAATACCATTTCATGAATGGTGAAGTCAAATTTTGCTTCACACTTAAATTCTGTGCTGAAAGCGTGTTCATGAGCAAAGCGAATAAAATAAAAAGTGCTGATCGCATATTCTATCTGTTGTGTTGTGCGTTTTGAAGGCTAGGACGCTTTCCGAAAATCTTCATCTCAATGACACCGCGCAAATAGCCCCAACCATATCCTAAATGTAAAATGAAAAAGCTTAACAAGGTTGAACGCGGTTCTTTGCTGTTGGCACGAAGCGCGAAAGTAAGTGCCAAAATGAAATAGAGTAGAAGGGGAATGGCCATGAAGAGCGAGTACTTCGGAAGAATAATATTCGTTAGTAAAAGCGAAATGAGGTAGCATACGAACGCAAACGGAATCAGTTGTCGCACTGTCGTAATTTGTCCGTGAAGCAAGTTCACATACACCTTCCAATAACCATACTGGTAGTATTGTTTAAGCAATTTGTTTAGCGTTCCACGAACATAATATTTGGAATGAAGTTCAGTGTTCAAGTAACATTTCATGCCGTTCATTTCCATGCGGAAATTGAACTCGTCGTCTTGATTACGAATAAGCTCTTCTCTGAAATATCCGATCTTTTCAAACACTTCTTTGCGGTACATTCCGAAGGCAACCGTGTCTACAAATCCGTTTTTATTTCCTGTTCTGAAATGTGCATTACCCACGCCAAACGAAGACGACATGGCGCATCCAATGGCTTGAGAAGTCGCGTCTTGATATTCGTTTATAATTATTCCACCAACACAATCCGCTGCCGGATTTTCAATAAACGTCTGCACACATTTTTCAATGTAGTCATTCGGAAGAGCAGCGTGCGCGCCAAGAATCATTTTGAAATCTTCGTTGCTCGCCTGCAATCCTAGGTTCAGTGCTACTGGAGTAACTCGACGTTCATTCTTCAACACAACAATTTTATTTTCATGTTGAAGGGCAAGCTGCTGAAGCTTTTCAAGCGTGCCGTCTGTACTTCCGCCATCGGCGACGTACACACGAATGACTCCTGAATAGGTTTGATTCAAACAGGATAGCACACATTCTTCAATGTGTAATGCTTCTTGAAAGCATGGAATGGCAATGCCTACAGAAGGAGAACTCATTTTGAAATTTCGTTATAAAGTTGAACAAGCGTGCGCGCTTCATTTTCCCAACTGCAATTTTCATTCACCCAAACATTTCCTCTTTTTCCAGATTCAAGTCGAATCGATTCGCTTTGCAATTGCTTCATGGCAGAAATCATTTCTTGTTTGTTGGAAGGGGTGACGAAATAACATCCTTCAACAAATGTTTTCTCCCAATACGGGAAGTTTGACATGATCACTGGAAGTCCGCAAGCCAAATATTCGAACGCTTTAATTGGAAGCGATTCGAGGTAGTTTTTTTCAGGATAAAGAATGGCCAATCCAACATGTGAATTGGCGTAGTACTGGTAAACTTCAGAAGCAGGAACATGTCCCACTTCATTTACTTTTTTCCATCCTTTCGAAGACATGCATTTTTGTCGGTATGCTTCAAAGTCCCACGCACCAACGAGTGTAAGCGTTGCGTTGTCCACTTCAGCAAGTGCCTCAACGCATTCGTAGATGCCACGTATTTCGGTAAGTCCACCGCAATAGATGAAGTGCGTGACTTCTCCTTTTTGTTCTGAAATTTTTATTTGTGGAAGAGAGAGTATCGGATAGTTTCGAACCACAGCCGATTTTGTTTTGGAAAGGGCCTGCGCAATTTCCGGAGTAACGGATATCACTCTTACGCAAAACAAAAGATAGAACTGCTCTATGCACGAATACACGAATCCCGCTATTTTCCGAACGAACAATGGACCCAAAGGTTTGCTTTCAATTTGCTTGCTTACGTGTTCGTGCGAATCGAAAATTACTTTCTTTCCCAATAACCAAAACAGCGGTGCAAAGCGAATAAGTTCAGGATCGTGAATGTGAACAATCTTCACTTTCAATTTTAGGATAGCGAAGAATCCTTGCCACGCTGTGATCAGTAATTTTTTAAGTCGACTCGTTGTTGTCGGAAGCGCAACAATCTGAACGCCCTCGCGCAAGAGCGATTCCGCGTGAGGGACAACGAGTGAAACTTCGTAACCTGCTTGCGCAAGACTCACACATTCTTTCATGAAAATGCGACTGTCGAAAGGTGGATGCAAGGTTGTGAAGTGCGCGACTTTGATTTTCATTTCGAGAAGATTGTTTACTGATGGGGTTTAATTTCAGCCAACCGCAAATACCAAACGAAAGTGATGAAGTACATGATACTGCTTACCAACGAATACAACCCAATGGCCCACATGACGCTGTTCATGAGGAATCCGACGTAAAGTGCACCGAGTTTTAGAATGACGTCAATGATGTTTAATCCAAGTGCTTTGTTCTGCGCGTTTTCTAGAATTGCTGTGAATGAAAACGGAGAAACAGAGAAATTTAAAACGAAGAATGGTGCTAACCAACGCGCCATTTCTCCTGATGCTCTCCACTCTTCTCCGAACACAAAAGCGAATAGAGTAGGGGCGAGTGCTACGATCAAAACAGCACCAATTCCGCTAAACAGCATGAGCGCCTTTGCCGTGCTCAGAATAAGCGGACGATAAGACTCGCCGTTGTTCTTCAGCTCAGAGGCCTTATTGTAATGCGTAAGAAACACGGTGTTACTAATAAGGTTTACAGGTGCTTGAATAATTTTCCAACACATGAAATACAAACCCGTTGCTGAATCGCCGAAACAGATATTCAACATCCATACGGTTCCGCTCAATTGCAAGGTTTCAATAATGCCTTGCGGAGTATTGAAGAAAATGTATTGCTTGAAGTTCTTGAGTGAAATGTCTTTCACCGGTTCTTCAGAAAGTTCATCCTGACGCGTTCCTTGGAAGAGCACCCACAAGGAAATCACTTGTCCAACAATGAATCCGATTACAAGCCCGAGATAGTCGAAAAGGAAATAGCCAAGTGCAATGGAAATTCCATTGATGAATAGACTGTTCACCACGCGATAGAGCGCATTGGTGTGGTAGCGGTTTAATCGGGTGGAAAGAAAACTATACGTTTGAATCGCAGCAATGGTGAATATTCCAATGGGAAGGAATGCTTCGAACGCAGAGATGTGCATACCGAAGAAATACAATACGCTGAAAACAACAGCAATGATAGAGGCCAATCGCCAAGCGTTATTCAGCGCCAACTTCGCGCGTTCGCGCGCCATCATCTCTGTTTCAGCATTGGGAATACTGTACTCCACGCGAAGTGTTGCAAGTACAGCGAATGGGATAATCCAAGCGTAGAATAAAGCAAACCAAGCGAAGTCTTCGGTGTTGTAAATGCGTGAAAGAATAGGAGCACTTCCGTAGGTTAAAAGTTGACCTATTCCAGTAGCTGCCGAAAGTCTCAGCACATTTTTTAAGTGAAGCTTTTCAATCAACTCTTTCATGCACCTAGCGTTGGCATGGGCATCCAATGCGATACCGATTGAAAAAACTGATTAGAATTTCCTTCCCCTTTCCAAAAGTGAACGCCGTGTTTTTCAGCCTTCTCTTTATCGTATAAGTAAAAATCTTTTTGGAAATGAAGAACAATAACCTCGCGCAATTCAGTCTCGCCTGTTTTTCCGGGAAGAAAAACAGTATTGTTCGGAACAAAGGCCAGCACGCGCTGTCCGTCTTCCGGTAATTGATCAGTTATTGAAATCCATTGACTCATGCGCTGAATTATTTGCCTGTAAAGGTAGGCATGCGTTTTTCAAGAAATGCTGCAACTCCTTCATGATGATCGGCGGTTTGTCCTGCTTTTTTCTGAAGGTCAAGTTCAAGATCCAATTGTTGCTCCAGGGTGTTGTTCCAAGCTGCATAGATTGCTTGCTTCGTAAATGCCAATGCCTTGGTAGGCATTGCAGCCAAGCGGTTAGCAAGTTCGGTAACTTTCGTTTGAAACTCTTCTGTTGGATATACATCGTAGATCAATCCCATGGCTTTGGCTTCTGCAGCAGTTACCTTATCGGCCAAAAGCATTTGCGCCATGGCGCGTTGTGTTCCAATAATTCTTGGAAGGAAGTACGTTCCACCGCTGTCGGGAATTAATCCAATCTTAGTGAACGCTTGCAAGAAACTCGCATTCTCTGAAGCAACGACCAAGTCGCAAGCCAAGGCAATGTTCGCACCTGCTCCAGCTGCAACACCGTTAATGGCTCCAACAATTGGAAGAGGCAGTTCACGCATCATGCGAATGATTGGATTGTATCCGTCTTTCAAGATACTTTCCAATCCGGGTCCATCAGTCGCAATGGCTTCACCTAAATCTTGACCCGCGCAAAATGCTTTTCCATTTCCAGTTAACACCACGCACCGAACGTCCGTTCGGTTTCTAATTTCCGAAAGTGCTTCTTGAAGTTCAACAGACATTTCCATAACGAAACTGTTGAATTTTTCTTGACGATCAAGCGCAACAGTCGCTACGCCTTCGTTGTAACTAAGTTGAATATATTTCATAGTTTAAGATGCTTTGTAAAAGTTCTCGCGTCCTTCAACGAAACGCAAGAAGGCAACAGTAATGATAAGTCCAGCGGTGGCCTTCATGGCGTAAGCAGGAAAGTCTAATTGAATGAATGCCCAAGCGCGTTCTGGATTTATACGGTAGATGTACAATCCACCTAACAACAAAATGAGCGCGTGGCCAAGAAACCAAACAGCAAGGGCATTCAGCATTTTTTTCTTTCTTGGAATTTCAGCGAAGTATCCTGCCAACAAAGCTGCCGCCAGGAATCCAAAGTAATATCCGCAATTGGTAATGGTGAACACATGTTTCAATCCACTTTCGTGATCCGGAAAAATACTCAATCCCGCAATTCCAAGAAAGATATACGCAAGCGTTGATAGAAATCCAATTTGCCATCCCCACCAAATAGCGTTGAATAACACCACAAAACTTAAAATTGAAAAGGGTAATTCCTTACCATAAGAAATAACTAACGGACCAAGCCCAACGAGCAATCCAATGGAGATAACCATTCCAATGAAGAAGTTCAGCGCTAGGCTTTTTGTAAATGCGAAATAGTTTTTAAACACGTCTTATTTGATTATTGAATACGAGTTGTTGGTCTTGTCGGTGTCAATGGTTTGATTCTTCGCATCAACAGTCACCTTCACCACTTTCATATTCGGATTTTTAAATTTCAAAGAATAGGTTTTGTCGACCCAATGCCAGTCTTGTTGGAAGTTCCAATTCGCGGGCATTTCGCCTCTGAATTTCATTCCGCGCATGAGGTCTAACGGAATGTAATAAACACATTCTTTTCCGTTGTCAAAACTCACAGTCACTTCGCAAGGCATCGGGAATAAGCCTTTGCGCTCAAGTATAATTTCAGTTTCTCCTTTGCCAGCAAACACAGTGTCTACAGCATAGTCCAACGTTTTCGTTGTTCCAACGAAGTATTCATCGAACCAATCGAGTACTAGTCCGCTCTGTTTTTCAGCAACGCGCAAGATGTCTTCTGGCTCTGGATGTTTAAAAGACCATTCGTTGAAATAGGTATGCATGGTTTGATTGAAGAGTTCTGAACCCATGATGTATTCCAATTGACTTAAGTAAGTCTCTCCTTTGCTGTATGCAGCTACTCCGTATGCATAGTTCGTTTCGAAATGATCGGCGTGTGTAGTTAAGGGTTCTTCAATTCCTGCTTTCACCAATTCCAAATATCCGTCAATCGATTCGCGGTGATAAGGATCTGCTTGCGCAGGGAACAAGGCATTCATAACCACCGTCGCTGCAAAGCTTGTGAACCCTTCGTCCATCCAATAGTATTTGCTTTCGTCGGTAGCCAACATTCCCTGATACCAAGAGTGAGCACCTTCGTGAACGGTAACTCCCACAAGGCTTGGAAGTGAGCGCTTACCAGTTATAAGCGTAGCCATTGGATATTCCATTCCACCGTCTCCGCCTTGAATAACGCTGTAAACAGGGTAGGGGTATTTCCCGAAATCTTTACTCAACATTGCAAATGCCTTCGCTGTAAATTCAGGAAGACGATCCCAGGCCTCGTTGTATTTCTCTTCGGGTTGGTGGTAGAAATAAATTTTTGGACCGTCAGCGACTTGTGTTTCTGTTCTCACATAATCTGGATCTGCTGCCCAAACGAAGTCATGAACATTTTTCGCCTCGAATTTCCAAGTCAACAAATTCTTACCTGCTTTTTGAACACGCTTGAAAGACTCATCTTCATTCAACAACACGCCACCTGCCGCAACGACGTAGTTCGCTGGAAGTGTAAGGTTTACGTTGAAGTCTCCCCAAATGCCGTAGAACTCACGTCCGATATACGGATTCGGATGCCATCCGTCTTCGTCGTATTCGCACATCTTAGGATACCATTGACTCATGCTGAATTCAATTCCTTCGGCATTGTCTTTTCCACTTCTGCGAATTTGCAAAGGCACTTGCCCGAAAAATTCGACTTCAACTTTCGCAACCGAATGCGGTGGAATAGGCTTCAGCAAGTTGACTTCTAAAATTGTCTCGTTCTCTTCACAGTTAGCAGTGATATTTTCTCCGTTTACTGAAAGACTCTTCACATGCAAATGTCCTTCTTGCTCTTTCGTTAATTTCGAAATGCGATCGCCAACTCTCCTGTCGGGATCAGGTAAATCCATAGAACGAACATCCATGTCGCTTCCCGGTTGAAACGCATTGTTGTATAAATGGAAGAACAATTTGGTAAGTTCGTCGTTGCTGTTGTTCGTATAAAGAATGGTTTCTTTTCCAACAAATGAATCGTCATTGGTATTCAAAGAAAGGTCAATGGTATAGTTGGCTTGTTGCTGCCAATATTGACCGAACGCATTTCCACCCAAAATTAAAAATGCTAAAAGGAATAAATTTCTTTTTGTCATGATTACCAAATTACAGATTCTTCGTTCATCCAATGTCCGTGAAGCTTTAGGGCTTGTTCCATCAAATCGCGAACACAACCATGTCCGCCGTTTTTGTTGGAAATGTAATGCGATACTTCCTTCACTTCAGGAGCTGCATCGGCCGGGCAACAAGCCAATCCGACAATTTTCAAAAGTGGTAAATCCGGAATATCATCGCCCATGTAACACACATCGTCGTCGTGAAAATGCCACTTCGATTTTAAATCTAAATACACTTGACGTTTGTTCGAAGAACCCAAGTGAACTTCGTGAACACCAAGTTTTTCGAAGCGAGCACGAACAGCTTCAGATCTTCCTCCGCTAATTACCGCAATGCGGAATCCGTTTTTAACTGCTAATTGAACAGCATATCCGTCACGCACATTCGCGGTGCGCATTTGCTCCCCATCAGGAAATAACCAAACAATATTGTCGGTGAAGACTCCGTCTACGTCGAAGATAAAGATCTTCGTTTTTGCTAATTTTTCTTTGTAGTTCATTGGTATTTGTCGAGAATGTTTTTGGAAAGAAGGGAATAGATTTCCTTCCATTCAACATGATTATTCAATAATTGTTTTTGAGCTTCAATGGTTTCTAAATCGCCACGCTGCGCCGGTCCGGTTTGAATAGCATCGGGCGCTTTCGTTTCCAACAATTCAACATGTGCTTTCAACATGGTGTAAAACAAATCGGTTGGAAGCTGCGCTTCCTTCAACAACGATTGAGAAATGTGTTGAAGGTGATTCGTAAAGTTGTTCGAGAAAACCGCAGAGATGTGCGCGAGCTGTCTTTGTTCCCCGTTGGCGGAAATCCACTTGCCAATGGCAGGTTCAAGAAACGCTCGAACTATGGTCTCGGTCTCGGAATTCGAAAATTCATACAACAGAGGAATATTGTTGTACTTCATGAAAGTACCTTTCTTCAAGGTTTGACAAGGCCAACAAACGGCTCTGTTTTTTTGCGGAAGATTCAAGATGGAAGTACCTCCAGAAAAGTGAACCGCAATAACTTTTTCAGGAAGTTGTGCCGCTACCTCCGCAATCTGAGAATCTGGAACAGCCAACAAAACCAAGTGATAGCTGTCGTTAATGTCGGAAAGTTGCGTCGTTGTTTTCCATGGACTTGAAACAGGAAGTTCGCGAACCACATGCAGATCAATTCGTGAATTAATTTCACGAAGAGCAGCGTTCAAGTGCCACGCTAAATTTCCATTTCCTACTAGAGCTATGCGCATATCTCTGCGAAGATAAAGCGAAGAAGCGTACCTTTGTTTCATGACATTAACGGTTCAACTCGATACCCCTTCTCGTTGGAAGGATTATGCCCTGATAGATTGTGGCGATTTTGAAAAATTAGAGCGCTTCGGCGAATTCATTACCATACGTCCTGAACCACAGGCGGTATGGCCGAAACGCTTGTCTGACGAGGAATGGAAGAAGCGCGCACACGTGCGTTTCGTGCAAAAGGGAAGCAACATAGGCGAGTGGACCAAGATGAAGAAGATGCCTGATCAGTGGAAAATTCAATACGAATTAATCAATGGAAAGAATTTGAACATGCGTTTGGGAATGACTTCCTTCAAGCACGTTGGAATCTTCCCAGAGCAAGCGGCCAATTGGGATTTTTCAATTACCGCCATGCAAAAGATGAAAATTGAAAAGCCGAAAGTACTGAATTTGTTCGCCTACACAGGTGGCGCCACAGTGGCCTGCGCAACACACGGAGCCGAGGTTACGCACGTAGATAGTATTAAACAAGTAGTGACATGGGCGAATGAGAACGCACAACTCACAGGCACCAAAGACATTCGTTGGATGGTGGAAGATGCGTTGAAGTTTGTTCAACGTGAAGTGAGAAGAGGAAACAAGTACAATGGAATAATACTCGATCCTCCGGCATTCGGACATGGACCGAAAGGAGAGAAGTGGAAGTTGGAAGAGCAGATTTCAGAATTGCTCGACGGTGTGTTGCAATTGTTAGATGCGAAAGAACATTTCTTGGTATTGAACGCCTACAGCCTCGGACTTTCTCCGTTGATTGTAGAAAATCTATTGCGTCCGTTTGCAGGAAAGAACCTGGCAATCGGAGAACTTTATTTGAATGCTGAAAGCGGAGTACTTCTGCCATTAGGCGTGTTCGGAAGAATCTTAAAAGTTTAATTCATGCGGAAATTAGTTTTCCTGTTCGCGGTTTGCGCAACTATAGCGTCTTGTAAAATTTCGAAAGAAGTTCCTTCAACCCCTCATTCCATAAACCCTATGACCACTTCGAAAATATTCGATCCGCATTCTGCGGCAACCTCTGACGCGCGAGTAACGCACTTGCACTGGACGGCGAATGTGAATGTTGAAACGCACGTCATTTCAGCAAATGCATCCTATGACTTTAAAGCAGAGAAGGGTGCCAAGCAAATTTCTTTCGACACGAAAGATTTAAATATCGAGTGGGTGAAGGTGAATGGAAGATTGGCACGTTACACTTTGGATGAAGAGAAGCCTTTTTTAGGTCAAGCGCTCCATGTGGAAATTCGCGACATCGATAATTTGGTGAGCATTCAATACACCACCTCTCCGAATGCAGAAGCGTTGTTGTGGGTGGAAAAGGAAAACGAATTGCCTTTTCTTTTTTCGCAGTCACAAGCCATTCTAGCAAGAACGTGGATTCCTTGTCAAGACAGTCCTTCGGTACGTTTCACCTATTCAGCCGATGTTACAGTTCCGAAAGAATTAATGGCCTTAATGTCTGCTGAAAATCCGCAAGTGAAATCACCCGACGGAAAGTATCATTTCGAAATGAAACAACGCATTCCTTCTTATCTGTTGGCTTTGGCTGTAGGAGATGTTGCGTTCAAATCGTTGAGTGAAAACACAGGTGTTTACGCAACAGCAGATATGCTTGAGCTTGCTTTCAACGAATTTTCAGACATGCCCGGAATGGTAAAAGCAGCAGAAGATTTGTACGGCCCATATGCTTGGGAACGATACGATGTGCTCGTACTTCCTGGTGCATTTCCTTTCGGGGGAATGGAAAATCCGAGATTGACATTTGCTACGCCAACCATTTTGGCTGGAGATAAATCGTTGGTTTCGCTCATCGCGCACGAGCTAGCACACAGCTGGAGCGGGAACTTGGTGACCAATGCCACTTGGAACGACTTCTGGTTGAATGAAGGATTCACGGTGTACTTCGAACAACGCATTATGGAATCGTTATTCGGAAAAGCGAAAGCTGAAATGTTAGCCACGCTTGCACGTCAAGATTTGAATGCAACGCTTGCGGAACTTCCTGCAGAAGACACACATTTGAAGTTGGCTCTGGAAAATAGAAATCCAGACGACGGCATGAACGACATCGCCTACAACAAAGGCTATTTCTTCCTTCGAACCATAGAAGAGAAAGTGGGAAGAGAGAAATTCGACGCGTTCTTGAAGAACTACTTCCAGTCGCATGCATTCGGTGTTATGACTACCGAAGGATTCATAGACATTTTAACAACCGAACTATTAACCAAAGATCAGGCAGACGAAATTGGAATTGATCAGTGGATTTATTCAGCCGGATTGCCTGCAAATACTGCCGTTGTTCAATCGGTAGAGTTAGAGAAAGTAGATGAACTTCGTTTGAAGTGGGAAGCAGATGAGATCACGAACAAAGATCTTCCATGGAACAATTGGAGTTACCAAGAGCGTTATCGATTTTTGTCGAATGTGAATTTCAATCTGTCGCTTTCTAAAATTCAATCGTTGGACGAAAGTTTCCACATATCGAAAATTGGAAATTCAGAGGTGCTCTTCGCGTGGTTCATGTTGTCTATTCAAGCCAAGAACGAAGCGGTTTTCGCTGATCTTGCTACTTTTTTAGAAAAAGTAGGAAGAAGAAAATTCGTTGCCCCGTTGTATGAAGTCATGGAAAACAGCGGTTATCATGTGACCGCATTGAGTATTTACGCGCATTGCAGGGGTAACTACCACGCGGTGACGCAAAATACCGTTGACGAGACCTTGCATTATTTCGAGAAGTAGAAACGAAATTTTTAAGTTTAATTGGAAAAGAGCGCAGCTCGTTTCAACTTAAATTACCATTCATGAAGATGCGGATTGTAATAATGTTGGTGATGTCCTTTTTTTCGTTAGCGAGCATTGCGCAGCAGCGAGGGAAGGTTGTTTCGTTCAACACAAAAAAGCCAATTTCCGGTGCCGTAGTGAAATGGACCAATGGAAAGCAATTCGCGGTGACCGATGAGAATGGCGAGTTCGCCATACCAATTTCTAACAATGGATATGTCGTGCAGTCAATCGGCTATTATGATTATAAAACCACGAATTTGACCAAAGTTGTTGAATTGCTCGAGCAGATATATCAGCTGCCCGTGCTCGGAATCACCGATGCTCCCGACAGTGTTTTTGGAAGCATGAAGTACTCTGTTGGCGATTTTGTTTGGTGGAATGGTAAGTTAACCATGCTTCTTTACGAGCGCGAGAAACTAATTAAACCCGCTTACGAGAAGCGCGATCTGTGGGAAGAAGCATGGATTGCACAGATTGATTCTTTTGGAAAGATTGTCACGTCTTTTCACATCAATGAACCCGCCGAGCGTTTTCATTTGGCACCAACAGGCGCATGTTTTGTGCTGACAGAGAATTCAGTTTTTCAAATGAAGGCGGAACCTTTTTTACACCTGGACAAATTGAGTTACGAATCGTTTCGACAAGAGTTTGAACCCATTTGCGGATTCCTTAATTCGAACATTGTCTTCCACACATTCACAGAAGAGTACCCAGAATTCAGTTATTATTTGTTGAAGAAGAATAGCACCGATCCGATAGAGTTGGCGCATGTTGCCGACTCGTTAACCATGGAATTGTTCAAGTCGGAATACAAGTATATGAACGGAAGAGCGAAGCGCATTGCATATCAATATGAATTGGATTACGGTGTCCCGAAGGAGATTGTAGCCGGACAAATGACGCAGTTCAAAGAAAGTCCGTATTACCGAGATCCTGTGGCTAAAATTGTTCAGCACGAAAACCATTGGTCTATCTTCAATATTTCACAAAGGGAAGTGGTAAGTATTAATGCGGAAGGAGAGCAACTGAATCGTGTTGCAATGAAAGGAGATCGGAATCTTTCGAACTTGCCTTCAAAAGAGAAAATTCTGAACGTTCAATTCGATCCAGAGAAGAATGAAGTTGTTTGCTTTACGCAGCTTCGAACAGGAGAATCCACATTTAATTTGTTGAAGGAAGATGGCAGTCTCGAATTGAAAAAGAACCTTTATTGGCAGCACATTCGCAATCCGCAAATAAAAAACGGTAGAGTGTATTACCTCTACCGTCCTTATGAAAGTCGAAACAATTGGTATCTCTACGCCGAGTAATTAAACGACGTGATTCCAGTTGTGTGTATCCGTTTCTCTTCCGCGCTTTACGCGATCTAAGTAGGAAGAAACTTTAGGAGCGAACTCCCAAGTTGCATATTCATTCAAATTGTAATCAACACCGTCTAAACTTATCGTGCGAATAGGAGCAATGGTAGCGGCAGTTCCTGCACCGAAGGCTTCATTGATATCTCCATTACGAAGTCCCTCAATAAGTTCAGCTACAGCAATACGTTTTTCAACCACCTCATATCCCCAGTCGCGGGCGACTTGAAGAATAGAATCGCGGGTAATTCCACTTAAAATAGAATCGGAAAGTTGCGGAGTCATAATGGTGTTTCCCTTGCGGAACATCACGTTCATGGTGCCACTTTCTTCCAAATACTCATGACTTTCAGCGTCGGTCCAAAGCAATTGGTTGTATCCTTCGTCTTGCGCTTTTTTTGTTGGAAGTAACGCAGCAGCGTAGTTTCCTGCTGCTTTCGCAGAACCGGTTCCTCCGTGAGAAGCACGCGAGTAGTGGTGTTCGATTTTCACCTTCAATTCAGAGGTGTAATAACTTCCAACTGGACTGGTGAAAACAACAAACATATAGCTGTCGCTTGGCTTCACACCAACATACTCGTCAATGGCAAACATATGCGGACGAATGTATAGCGCTTCACCGTCGAGGGTAGGAACCCAGTTGCGGTCGAGTGAAATTAGTTCTTCAACACATTTTACGAATACGTCTTCGGGTAACGTAGGCATGCACAGGCGTTCGGCGCTGTGGTTCATGCGTTTTGCGTTTTCTTCTGGACGAAAAATAAAAACTTCATTATCGGTATTTCGGAAAGCCTTCATTCCTTCGAAAATGGCTTGTCCGTAATGTAATGAGCTAATTGCTGGAGAAAAGTGCAAGGGGCCATAGGGTTGAATAACGGGTGCTCCCCATTCTCCATTATGGTATTCCATGACTAACATGTGATCCGAAAATACTTGTCCGAATCCGAGGTTCTCCCAATTGACTTGGTGAATTCGGCTTTCAGCTACTTTACGAATCTCAATCGGTTTTTGTGTTGCTATCATTGAGCGTGTTGATTGATTCCCTACAAACAGGAAACCAAAAATAACACAAATATTCAGACTTTAGGCATTCACAGAGGGCGCGAACAGAAATTTGTTAGGGCTAACCAATTCTTTCTTCACAGCATACATAACAATAGCAGCGGTGTTTTTCACCCCGAGTTTCTGCATGATGTTCTTTCTGTGTGTGTTAACCGTGTGGGTGGAAAGGAAAAGCTTCTCTGCGATCTCTACGTTGGTATAGCCTTCGGCAATAAGCGTGATGACTTCATTCTCTCTGCTGCTGATAGTGGTCGGCTCGCAGTCGTATGTGGAAACGGCTAAATCTTCAATGTCAATGGCTTCTTTGCGAATGCGGTCAACGATATTTCCACAAAAGAAAACGCTACCCGCTGCAGTCTCACGCACCGAGTCTAATATCTCGTTTACATCGCAATCCTTGCGAATGTAGCTTGCCACTCCAGCACGTAAGGCATTCACAATAGTCGCTCCGCTTTGGTCTGCCGTAAGCGCAACAATTTTTAGTTTAGGTTGAAGACGCAAGGTTTTCGTTATGGTGTCAACAGAGAATCCCGGAGCAGTAAAATCCATGAGCAGAACATCCGCTTCGAAGGAAAGGAGTAACTCGTATAAACTCTCAGAGTTTCCTGCATCGCCTATGATTTCTATGTTTTCGTAGTTCGAAAAGATGGAATGAAGTCCGGTTTGGACAATCTGACTGTTATCGGCAATGATTAATCGAATCATGCCGCGAAGATATATTAAGTAAAACGATTCTAAATAAGAATTTTGGATTATTTATGACCAGACTCAGCGGTTTGTAGAAAAAGATTGAGGTAACAAGTTATTACACGTTTAATAGAAAAGAAATTGATGCTCTCGTACTAACTTTGCCGCCGCAATGACGAAATTTTTCTCTTTCATTTCCATATTTACGCTGTTCACTTTGATCATTGATTTTTATTCTTATCAGGGAATAAAGCAATTGACAGAGAAGTATCCAGACTTCTGGAGAAAGCTATGGCGCAGACTCTTTTGGTTGCCTTCCATCATGGCAATACTGTTAATTGTTATTGTTTTCATTGGTTCAGAGAAAGAAGTAAAGGGAAGTAATTTCAAGTTGTTCTACTTTGTAACCGGATTCATCTTTATTGCGCTTGTGCCAAAGGTGGTTTTCTTGGTGTTTCATTTCATGAACGATTTAGTTCGAATGGGGAAGTGGATTGTTCGGAAACTAAAAGGACTTTTAACCAAAAACGAGAATACCGATTTCGAAGAGCAAGAGTCTGATAAAATGACGCGCTTTCAGTTTTTTAATCAAGTTGGTTTAGGAGCTGCAGCCGTTACCATGGGTGCTACCTTCTACGGTATTTTCAAAGGGAAGTACGATTTCAGGGTCTGTGAAGAATCGCTGAATTTCTCCAATCTACCGCAAGCTTTTAATGGTCTTCGTATTGTTCAAATCAGTGATGCGCATTTAGGGAGTTTTCTCGATAATAGTTTTGAAGAAGTTCAAGGTGCTCTAAAACGCATCAACGACTTGAATCCAGATGTCATCTTCTTCACCGGAGATTTGGTAAACAACCTCGCTGAAGAAGCCGAGCCGTGGGTAAGTTACTTCAGTCAACTGCATGCCCCTCTGGGCAAGTTTTCCATTTTAGGGAATCACGATTATGCTGAATACGTTTACGATCCGAAAGACCCAGCGAATGCGCAAATTCTTGCTGAGAACATGCTTCAATTGGAATCTGTGCACGACCGCATGGGCTTCCGCTTGCTGAAGAATGAAACCGTTGAATTAGAAAAGCAAGGCGAGCGCATTTCATTAATTGGAATTGAGAATTGGGGGAAGGGACGTTTTTCAAAACACGGAAAGCTCGATGTGGCCATGACAAACATGCCGCAGAACAACTTTACTATTTTGCTTTCGCACGATCCAAGTCATTGGGAAGCACAAGTATTGGGTCAGCAAAACATTGATCTAACATTTTCAGGGCATACACACGGAGCGCAATTCGGTATTGAAGCGCCTATGCTACACATAAAGGCAAGCCCTTCCCCTTGGTTTGGATACAAACGCTGGGGCGGCTTATATCAAGAGGGAAGGCAATACTTATACGTGAACAGAGGCTTCGGATTTTTAGGCTTTCCAGGGCGTGTGGGTATGCCTCCCGAGATTACTTTGGTGACAATTTTTTCAGCATAATAACTTTTCGCTAACAAGTTGTTTATAACCTCTGGTGTGCTTTAGGTTAATTTTTGAAACCTTTTTCGTTTATATTTGGTAACTGTATTTAGAAAATATGTCAAACCAAGAACTAAAGTTGCTGCAACACATTCACGCCGACTACCATAAAGTTGTAGGAGACGTTTTGGTTGATTCTAGCGCCGAGATTCTGGTTTTCGCGCACTTCGGCGATTTCACCCCGAATAGAAATGAGCATATTCTCGAGGCAATTTCCTGCACCGACATCAATAAAAAAGATCTTCGTCAAACAACCAAGCGCGTAGTAACGGTATTGGTTGAAATGTTGCAGAACATTTCAATTCATGGAGAGCGCGGAGATAATGGATTAATGAATGCCTATGCAGTTGTTGCTAAAGGGGGAGATTATTATAGAATTTGCACAGGGAATATGTTAACCGTCTCAGCTGCGCGTGTGCTTATGCGTAAATTAGAGATGCTGACAGAATTCGACAAAACAGATCTACGTTCTAACATTCGTCAGCGACTGAAGGAAGAAGGATTAAGTGAAAAAGGCGGTGCCGGCATCGGATTGCTAACCATTGCCAGGAAGGCGGAAAAAGGTTGGTCGTACCGTTTCGATCTTATGGAAAATGATATGGTGTATTTTCAATTGAACGTCTCAGTTCCAATGGTAGAAAAGTAATGAGAGTTCTTCTTTTTTTAAGTGCGTTTTTTCTTTTTAGTTCACCAGTAGTTTCTCAAAGCAAAATTTACAACTTCGATTTAAGTCTTATTGAATCGAGAGGCGCAACGCTTGCCGACGGATTGAAATCTACCGATTTCGAAATTCAATTGCGCGCTGCACAGCAAGCTGCAACTTGGGGGAAGGCAGAGCATATTCAAGATTTGATTTTTCTACTTTTTAATTTAAGAAATTCGGTTACGCTTCCGAAGCACTATGAAACTATGGCTGCAGCGGCTTATGCACTTGGACAAATTGAAGGGTCCAATGTGCAACAAATTGAGGCTTTACAGACAACCATTTTAAATGTTCCAAATCAGAATTTAGTCAAGGAATCTTGGTTAGCATTAGCTAAATCAATGCACGAAACAGCTTCATTGGGAGTTCGTCTTGAAGATGCCTATGCTAAGAATTCATCAATGCATCACAATCAATACGCATGCTTGGCTATAGCGGCCCGTAAGAGAATCAATCAAAGCGATTTTGTAAAGTCTATTCTGAATTACGATGATATTTTAAATTGGGAAGAAGAAGCGCGAGTGGCATTGGCGCAAGTCCTTGCAAGAACAGATTATGATTTTCTATCTGGAAATGCGCCAAGCAATGACCTTTACAAATCGAAAGTTAAGCATTGGGTTGAAAATGAAAAATCGAAATACGTCCGCATTCAATTTGGAAGATTGGCTAGTCGTTATGAATGGTGGACGTTGCTCAACGATTTAGCTTGCAGCGAAGACGAACAAATAGCGGAGCCAGCAATTCAAGTTATGCTCGCAAAGGATTCGACATTCATTCCAAATATATTTTGGGTTGATTTGAAGAACAAGGCAAGTGCGTTCAACTACATGCGCGTAGGTATTCATTTCAATCAATTCGATTTCGATCAAATTCGAGAAGTCTTGCGTGCCATACCAGACAATAGCCGGGAGCAAATAGAGTTGGCCGGTGTATGGAATGAAAACGGACATCCCGATGCGCAGAATTTCATTATGCACAAGTACTCAGAGACAGAAGATCTGTTCCACAGAATCCTGTGGGTGCGTCAAATGTCGAACTCTTATTTATTTATTGACTCATTAGTCATAAACGACTTTCCAACCGCACCACCTGCTCTGCAATACGCTATTACCGAATGTGTATTCGATTATGCGAAAAGCAATCCGAAGTACAATGAAGTGTTATTTCCGGGTTGGTTCGCTGTGTTGTGGACCTCTCAAGACGCGGGTGTAATCTCACTTTTAGCCACTTGGGCTTTGGAGAATGCTGAGCGCGTGAAAGGCAATGCTTTTCTTGGCACTAGCATCAAACAGGCACTTCCATTGTTTCAAAAAACAGAGACTGTAGAAACGTATAACGCCCTTTTAGATGCCTATAATGCCACACAAATGGATGAAGATGTGCTGGTGAGAATGCAACAAGTAACACGTCCTTTTCCTTCCGAAAAAGAATGGAAAAAGAATCGGTCGTGTAAAGTGAAATTGAAAACAGATGACGGGACTGTTGTGCTAAAACTGAACGGAATAAACGCTCCTGAAAGTGTTGCGAATTTGTTGAAGTTGTGTAATCAGCATTATTACGACAGCATAGCATTTCACAGAGTTGTTCCGAATTTTGTAGTCCAAGCGGGCTGCACGCGCGGAGACGGCATGAGCGGAATGCCCTATGTGATTTCATCGGAATTTATGGGACACAATTTCGCACCACTCCACATTGGAATGGCCAGTGCGGGCAAGCACACCGAAAGTGCACAGTGGTTCATTACGTTGGCTTACACCCCAAATTTGAACGGACGCTACACCGAATTCGGAGAAGTGGTTAGAGGAAAAAAAGTGTTGCAAAAGATTCAAGTCGGAACGCGAATTCGTTCCATGCGTGAACAACATGTATTCTAATTTGTAGTTGAGTTATGGAAACTCAAATTCCGATGAAATTAAAATTAATCTTACCCTTGTTCATGATTGCCCTTGCTTCTTGCGCGCAATCGAACAAAGAAAATCCCAAAGGAGAAATTATGAAAGTTGAAATGAACGATTCGTTGGAAGTAGCCACCCTTGCAGGCGGATGTTTCTGGTGTGTGGAAGCGGTATACGCTAACGTAAATGGAGTAACTAAAGTAGAGTCGGGATATGCGGGCGGATTCATTAAAAATCCATCTTACAAAGAAGTCTGCAATGAAACGACAGGACATGCAGAGGCTGTTCAGATTTATTTCGACCCAAGAGTTGTTTCATTTTCCCAATTGCTTGAAATTTTCTTCGTGGTTCACGATCCGACCACATTGAATAGACAAGGTCCAGATTCAGGAACACAATACCGCTCTGCGATTTTCTATCACAACGAAAAGCAAAAAGAGTTGGCCATGAAAGCCATTCAAGCCATTAACGAAACAGGTGAGTGGGGCGCCAATGCTGTGACCGAGGTGACGGAATTCACCAATTTCTATAAGGCAGAGAATTATCATCAAGATTACTACGCATTAAACGGCGAGCAACCTTATTGCAGAATAATGATTACGCCCAAGCTAGAGAAATTCAAAAAGCGTTTCGGAGAACTCGCGAAATAGTTTTTTCTGTTTTCTGAATTGCCTTAACTTAGACAACCAATTGATTCAAAGGTGAGTCTATTGGAAAACCTAAGTCATGAAAAAACTTTTATATTCAGTTTTGTTCACTGCTTCAGCACTTTCGAGTCAAGCGCAATTCAGCGTAGATTCTATTTCTGATCAAACTTCTGCTGTAGAAGATTTGTTTTTAGCAAACGGAATCTTCGTAAACAACATCTCTTTCATTGGAGATTCTGCTCAACTCGGTTGGCTGACAGATGGAGATTCCGTGTCACTTGGAATTAATGAAGGCCTCGTATTATCCACAGGAGTTGCGGCTACGGTCAGTAATGGTAACAACATTCCTGTAGGTAATTGGTCGAATACGTTGAGTAATCCTGATTTGTCAGGATTGACAGGTTTTCCGACTTATGACTTGGCACAACTTGATTTTGACTTCATTGCAACTGGAGATTCAATGACTTTTCAATTTGTATTCGGTTCTGCTGAATACCCTGAATGGGTCGGAAGTAACTTCAACGATATTTTTGGCTTCTTCGTGAATGGCCCGGGCATTGCTGGTCCATACACAAACGGAGCTGTGAATCTAGCGCTCGTGCCAGGCACAAATACAGTGGTTAGTATCAACACAATTAATGCCGATACAAATGCAACATTGTACAACGACAATTCGACCTTATTAATTCCCAATTTCTTTTGTGACGGATACACTGTTCCGATGTTTGCATCAATTGGCAATTTAATTGTTGGTCAGACTTATCATATCACATTGGCCATTACAGATGCTTCCGATGCTGCATTAGATTCCTGGGTATTCTTAGGTGGGAATTCTTTCCAACAATTCTGTACAGTGAATTTCTTGGAAGAAGCAGAAGACAGAGGATCACAACAGTGTCTGCTCTCTCAAGTAAAGGCCGATTTAGATTACACCGTTTTCTGCGGAACAATCACTTTGGAGAATCAATCGCAAGTGAACTTGAACGTATCTAATGCCTATTACGAAATGGGCGATGGCAATACAATTACAGCTCATGCAACAGATGTTTACTCTTATGTTAATCCAGGAAACTACACCGTGAAGTTGGTGCAAGAAACCATCGACGGTTTCACAGCGAAATACACCTTGGGTACTTTTCCAATTTCTGAAATCATGCCGAGTGAGCCATTCATTTCACAAAACGGTTCAATTGTAAGTATAGATAACTATGACCCAAGTTGGTTGGTATCTTGGTTTGTTTCAGTTGACGGCGGATTTACATACACTGAATTGGAAGGTATAACTACTCCTTCTTTCGACGTAACGGGAATTGTTTCTGATGGAACCTTTATCTATGCCGGAATTAGCAACGGTTGCTTGAACAGTTCAGTAGCGCAAATGGTCGTTGGTGTGGATGAGCTGTATCAAAACTCATTTAGTGTTTATCCGCAACCAGCAGATCAAGAAATTTTCTTTTCGAATGTGAACGAACCAAAGACTGTTAAAGCCTTCGATGCAACAGGCAAGATGGTTATGCTTGAAAACAATGTGACGAGCGTATTGAATGTTTCAACCTTATCACCTGGATTCTATGTTTTACATGTAACGAACAGAAACGGAAAGCAAGAGCGAGTGAGTGTGATGTTGAAGTAAGAAATGCTGAAAGAAGAATTTATATATTTTTGGAAGGGAGCGCGATGGTTCGCGCTCCTTCCTGTTTTATACCTCGTGTTGCTCTTTATCAATCATCGTTTTCAATTGAGCGATTTCAATGTGTATTACGGAGCAGCCGATGCGCTCATGAATGGAGAGCAAGTCTACGGTAAGGCTTTCGGATTGTCGAGCGGATTCTACAAATACTCTCCGGAAATTTTAGTTCCCTTTCTTCCTTTTGCATTGTTGAAGTATGACGTAGCTGCTGTCTTGTTTTATCTCGTCAATACTGGAATTATCCTCTTGTTGTTGAATGAATTCAAGCAAACTTTTTTCAAGTCGTATGAATGGGGAAAAGAAGTGTGGTTCTTTTTGATTGCTACCGTTTTGTTTTTCGGAGATCAACTCGAACGCGAATTGTTTTTAGGAAACGTCAATGCGCTTCTTCTTTTGTTAACGCTTTGGGCCATTCGTTCTATCGAGAATAAGCAGCACGCAAAGGCTGGATTAATCTATGCCGTTGTATTGTGCTTCAAGATTCATTTTTTAATACTCCTTCCATATTTCATTTTGAAAAAAGAATGGAAAGTTCTTTTTTACACGATTGTCGGTTTAATTGGAATGGCAATCATCTTATTCATCTGCGTTCCGAATAGATTTGTTGTCCTTCATTCACAATGGCTGAAGGCGGTTCAAGCGCACAACGTGCAATTGGATCACAGCCCGAACACCATTTACTTCTTCATTCAGAGAGTTCTTTCATCCATGCATATGGCAGTCATTCCGATTGCCGCTGTACTTATAGGTTTGGGAATAGCAGCAGTTGCCTATTTAACGTTTATTTGGAAGAAGATTGGAATGGGATTTCAGTCGAAGGAAGCCCTTGTTCTATTAGCCTTAATTCCTGTTTTAACACACACCGACACCGAGCATTTCTTGTGGGCAATGCCTTTCTTTTTAATGATGCTCATCACCATTTCAACATGGAACCAAAAGGGGAAAATGTTTGGTTCGGGAATACTCGTATTGGCATCGATTCCCTTTCTTTTTAACAGCCCCGATCTCGTTGGAAAGTCTTTTTCAAAGATACTCGATGAAGGTGGCATAGGACTTTCGCTAATGCTGTTGCTACTGTTGTCTCTCCTTTATCGCAGTGTTAAGTTTTTCCGAAATCGCTTAATTAAATTCGGTTAATAACTCGCAGTTCGAATTTTTAGCTTGAATCATTGAAGAAGATATATTCGTTAAAACCAATCGAATATGGCTCCAAGAAAACAACGTAAAATTTTTGTGTTAGATACTTCCGTACTTCTACACGATCACAACAGTATCAACAATTTTGAAGACAACTTTGTGGCCATACCAATTACGGTTTTGGAGGAACTCGATAAGTTCAAAGTTGGAAATGAAAATAAGAATTTTGAAGCACGCGAAACTATACGCATCATTGATAGACTTTCTGCCGCAGATACATTGAATTCCTGGATTCCGCTCGGAAATGGACATGGCGGAAAGTTTAAAATTATACTCGATATTGATTTAGAATCGCAAGACGATGCAGAATCAATTTTCCAGTCGAAAAAGAATGATCATAAAATTCTTAATGCTGCAATTGTATTGCAGAAGCAAGAGAAGCGCAGTAAGGTGGTGCTTGTCACGAAGGACATAAATCTTCGTATCAAAGGGAAGGCATTGGATATCGTTGCTGAAGATTACAAGACGGGAAAGGTTAAGGAAAGTGTCACGGCATATCGTGGCTATAGTGTGTTGGAGAACGTCTCTGCCGAGGCTATTCGTAAGCTTTACACTGCAGGTGAATTAAAGGACGCTAAAGTTCTGGGGAAAGAAAAACACAACAATCATTTTTATGTGTTGAAGTCTGGAACCTCAAGTGCATTAGCATTTCACGGTGGGTTGGAAAAGAATGTAGAGCGCATCGATAAGGTATATGCCATGGGTATTAAACCGAAAAATGCAGAGCAAGCATTCGCGCTTCATGCGATTATGAATCCGGAAATTAAGTTGATTACAATTTCGGGTGTGGCTGGTACAGGTAAAACACTTTTAGCGTTGGCCGGTTCCTTGGAAATGCGCAACGGTTTTGATCAACTCATTTTAGCCCGACCAATTATTCCGCTTTCAAACAGAGACATTGGCTTCCTTCCTGGAGATGCAGAAGAGAAAGTGTCGCCCTACATGCAACCGCTTTTCGACAATCTGAATTTTATCAAAAAACAGTATTCTGAAAACGAAAAGAAGCGAAAAGTGATTGACGAAATGCAAGCCGATGGAAGAATCATGATTACACCATTGGCTTTTATTCGTGGAAGAAGTTTGTCGAATTGTGTTTTTATCATTGATGAAGCGCAAAACTTGACTCCGCATGAAGTGAAGACAATCATTACGCGTGCAGGGGAGAACACGAAAGTGATTTTAACTGGAGATGTTCGTCAGATTGATACGCCTTACTTAGATGAACAATCTAACGGATTGTCTTACGTCATGGACAGATTGAAAGGACAGGATTTATATTGTCACATTACGCTGGAAAAAGGAGAGAGAAGTGAGCTAGCCAATTTGGCGAACGAGATGCTTTAAGAAATCTCTTCAAGATTGGAAAGGACAACAATTTGTTCCTTTCCTTTCTTTGTTACATTGTAACCTAGGCCGCCTTTGTTTACGATATACCCTTCCAAATATAATTTGGTGACACGTTCGCCAAGCTGAGTGCTGTGTGTTTGATGGGCAGCGTCGCGCTGAATGCGCGTCCAAAAATTTGCCTCTAATTGATTGAGTTTAATGTACTGACTTTTGTTGTTCTTGCGAAAAGTCTGAATGATATCTAAGATTACGAAATCGTATTTATCCATGTTTAAAATCTCAAAAAGTTTTGGTTAAGCTTTCCAACGAAAGTACTCTGCATACATGGGCGTGTGACAAGCAACTTGAAAATTTTGCTCACAACATATTAACTAAATTTTATACCTTCGTTAAACAACCTTATCGAAATGAAAAAACTTTTATTTGCTGTTTCTCTTTGTGCTCCGTTTTGTCTGAGCGCTCAAATTACAATTACAAAGAACCATCTGCCACTTGGCGGCGATATTCTTTCGCAAGAAAACGCAACTTATGTTGGAACCTTCGACGAAGGAGATACAGGTCCGAATCATGTTTGGAATTTCGATGAATCGAATCTTACGCTTAGCGGAAATATTCAGCAGACAGAGTGTGTAGATATTTCAACCACACCCTTCACCTACCAAATCTTTTTTAACAGTCCATTCGATTCAGAGCACAACTCTGATTTTGCTGTTGGATTAGCAGAATTGGGAGGAAATCTTCAAGGTTTGCCGGTTACGTTGGAAGACATCTATTCATATTATCAAAACAACAACAGCAGATATGCCATTGTGGGTGTGGGCGCAACGGTGAGCGGTATTCCTATTCCGCAACAAGCCAGTCCTGTAGATGTTGTCTACGATTATCCAGTTGCTTTCGGAGACTTGCATACGAGCGTTTCAGAACAAGTGATTCAAATTCCAACTTTGGGATACAGAAAAACAAATCAGACACGTGTGAATGAAGTCGATGGTTGGGGTACTGTGAATTTTTTCGGCACGTCGTATCAAGCACTTCGCGTAAAGACAACCATCAATGCAGCGGATTCAATCTACGTAGATCTTCTTGGTTTCGGTTTTCAATTCGATCGTCCAGAAGCAATTGAATATAAGTTCTTGGTTCAAGAGCATTTGGTTCCATTGGTTCAAGTGAATTACACGGCTGGAGCAAATAGTGGTGTGTTGGTATCTGCCCAACCGATAAGCGTTTTAGAATCAAGCGCACCGCAATTCGCTGTATTTCCAAATCCAACAACAGATTACTTAATGGTTAAATGGGAAGGTGCATATAACGTTCCTTACTCGGTTTATAACATGGAAGGAAAGCGTGTAATGGAAGGAAGTCTTTCAGATAACTCTCAAATTGAAGTGAGTGTTTTGGCTAACGGATTATACTTCCTGAAAACAGCAACAAGTGAAACATATTTCTTGAAGAAGTAATTCCATTTTTATAAAATGAAAAAGGGAGCAGATGCTCCCTTTTTTTATGCTCGATTTTTTTTAGTTGCAAGTAAATTCCGTGTTACTCGGATTCGGATCGCAAAAGTTCAAATCGGAAGTGTAAATTCCGTTCATCAATGCGTTAATGTTACTTGTTCCATTTCCGGATTCAAGTGGAATATTCAACACGTATGCGCTCGCACGTGATGCGAATAGACCTAATCCTCCTACAACGTTCGTATAACTTGGGCGCTCTTGAATAATACCGGTTACAGGATTGTTTACGTTGATGTATGTCTTCAATTCGTCGTTTGCTAATCCCATGCGCAATTCGAAAGCCCGAGTCTTATTGCCGTCGTAGGTTCCTACTTCACGACGAATAAGTGTATTCGTTTCCAGGTTTGTTCCTAAGAAAGAAAAGAAAGGCTCTGCATTGAATGTTAGGTTGTAGTAACCTGAATTCAAATCAATGTCGTCTGCATTAAAGGTTCCTATTTTCCAATCAATGAATTTGTCTGTTGAAGAAACCAATTGGGTTAAAGCGTTATCTGAATATAGGTTTTCAGTGTAATAGAAGCGCAAAGCCAAATCATAAATCTCAGCATTGTCAATAGGAGTCCAACGAATGGAAACATTGTCGCGATAATCGATTGCTCCAGTAACGGTGTTTGTTGCTGCAAAGGACAAACCTAAATTAGTCTGAGGACTCTGAAAAAACACATTGGCTGAAGGAATAACGTCGGTCCAGGCGAATACATCGGGGCGAGAAACGAAGTCTGCTACTAGTTTGTAAGTTGCATTCGGATTAATTCCAGTTGGACTGGCGAAGTAATAAACGGTTTGCTCAGGACCGTAGAACATACCATTCACATCTTTGTTGGAAATGGTTATTGGTTGCAAGTTGTGAATGGCAATTGGATTTGGATTTCCAGTTGCATACTCTTCAATTTTTAATGCCGCGAATTCTTCCCACTTGTATTCTGAACTATCACGAATCATAGCGTAATCGTTCAAATTACCATCACCTAAAAAAGTCTTTGTAATCTTCACGAATTGAGTGTCGGCCTGCGGGTCTAATAATCCGAACACTACCGTTGTGCTCGCATAAGGAGCCGTCAAATCTACCTCTGTCTCACACGAAGAAAAAACAGCTAATGAAACGGCCGCGATAGCCGATAAAGAAAAAATCTTATTCATGTTTCAAATATAAGTCGCGATTAAGCTCAATAAATTCAAATCTTGTCAATTTCTTACGCGTTCAGCGAAATTAAAAACTCAAGTGTATTCACGTTGTCTGCGTAATCGGTAAGGGTTGGGCACTGGCTGTTTCCAAACGGAATGAATTCATTTCCAACAATACATTGTATTTGATCGGCATGATTATCCAAATGTTGAAGCAATGCTTCCTTGTTTTCATAGCGCTCGTAAAACACCGAAGCGACAGGCGATGCAATGTTTTTATCTTCCTTGAAAATCACAAATCCGTTTTCCAATAGATCTTCATTGTTCAACAACCAAACAGCTTTGTTGTAGTCATAATTGTTCGCGTATTTGTTGTGCGTGGCAATGGATTGAAAACTGAAAATGCCGTTGAAGATTCTGTCTAAATCGAAATCAACGGGCAAATAAAGTTTGGTCACATTGCGACATCCCAAACCGAAGTAATCGAAAAGGTCGTTTCCTAATTTCTCAAGTTGCTCGGGCGTTTCATTTCCATCGAGAATGGCAACGCTGTTTCTATTTTGACGAATGATGTGCGGATACTTTCCAAAATAATTGTGGAAGTGAACGGCTGTTGAATTGCTTCCGGTAGCAATCACCGCTTCGAAGTCTTCGAGTTTTCCTCTTGAGAAGGAGTAGTTCAAATCGAAATCGTTTTCAAATTTCCCAGCAATCTTCAAAAGAGCAGGGATAAGAATGGGGTCGTCTGAACTTAATTTGATTAGCGCTTTGTTTCCAGTAATCAGAACTGAAAGGATATCGTGAAATCCAACAATAGGAATGTTTCCTGCACAGATGATGGCGACAGTCTTGGGTTTGCTCGCGAATGAAACACCGTTTGTCCAAGCCGAAAGCTTCTCTAGGGTCAATTCATTTGACCAAGCGGTAAGGGCTTGACGAACATTCGAAGGGGTGAACCATCCGTTGAAGGTAAACGCCGATTCAATGACGTCATTTACTCCATTGAACTCCTCTTCGGTTAATCCACATGCGTATCCGGGCCAATCTTTCTTGTCTGAAAAGTTCTGCAGGGCCTGTCCCAGTTGAACAAATGTTTGAATTCGTTGTTCTAGAGTT
>JBILOU010000072.1:0-9781 GCA_044374295.1 Flavobacteriales bacterium
CTGTAATTCCAAGATATTTGGAAGTGATATTGAGGATTATTCCAACAACTACAACGATAAGAAACGGAGGCGCGATCTTTAATAGAAGGGTGTTCTTCATTCTTTTTGAATCGAAGAAAATGAGCAGGAGCAAGCAGGTTAATCCAATAACGACTGCTTCACTGTGAATTGTAGCGTGAAAGAGTTCAGTTATGGTGTTGTTTCCATCTGCCTGTACAAAGTTTTCATCACCTTCATAGTCTCCATCGTAGCCAACTAAATGCGGAATCTGCTTGAAGATGAGAATGAATCCAATAGCTGCCATCATTCCTTTAATAACTGAAGTAGGAACAAATTCACCGAAGAACCCAACTCTTAAAGCTCCGAAAATAATTTGCAAAATTCCGGCAAGGAAAACGCTTGTAAAAAATAAGTTTAAGTCATTGTTTAGGCTTGAAATTGCTGTTGTAACAACCACAATAAGTCCCGCTGCAGGTCCGGACACGCTTAATTGAGAGCCGCTTAGAAGACCGACAATTAATCCTCCGGCTATACCAGAGATTACTCCAGTTATCGCAGGAAGTCCCGTAGCAAAGGCAATTCCTAAACACAAGGGAAGTGCAACTAAGAACACAACTAACGAAGATGAAAAGTCGTTTTTATGTGGAAGGATAAGTTTCATGCTTTAGTTAAATCGTGTTTTCTGTATTAAGGCTGTTGTAATAATTCCCTAAATCTAATCTAAGTTTTCGAATGTACTCCTCCTTCAACCAATCTAAATAACTGTCGGTACTTTTTGAAATACAGTAGCTGTATTGTTTCATTCGACTCTTAATGTCTTGATCAAGAATTTTTAATAGTTCAAATGCTCTATCCAATGTTTGAGCATTCTCTTGAATGATGGTAGCATGTTGTTGCATGCTCTTATCTAAAACACTCTTGCCTTTTCCTCCAAAACGTGTAATGCGCAAATACTCTTCTTTGATATCAAAGTCGATTACCGGCGAAAGCGCGAACATGTCACGAATCTCTGGCGACATTTCGTATTTCATTTCGCGCGACATTTGCTCGTCGCTGACAATGCTTTCAAGGTAATTGTGCGGATGCGCAAAGATGTCGAACCAATCAATGAACTGTTCCCAAAGTCCAAATCGCTTGGCATTGTTTCCCAAGTCAATTACATTGAATTCTTTCTTTTCTCCAAAAATTCGAGAGCCACGTCCAATCATTTGGTGATAGAGCGTCAAAGATTTTGTAGCGCGATTAATAATTATCGTCTCAACGGAAGGCTCATCAAATCCAGTTGTTAAAATGGAAACAGAGGTGAGTACAGCATCTGGTTTTGTTTTGAACCATTCAAGAATTTCTCGTCGTTCTTGTTCGTTATGAGTGTTGTCTAAATGTCGAATTTCATAACCTTGTTCTCGAAACAAATGAAACACCTGCTTCGAAGTATTAATTCCGTTATTGAAAATCAAAGTCTTTGTTCCTTTTGCTTTTTGCTCATACGCATACAGAAGCTTTTCCTGCATGTACATGTTTCCATACAACTTCTCGGAACTGCTTACGGTGTAGTCTCCGGTTATTCCAACCTTTAACGAATGAAGACTAACATCGTAGCTGTATGTAGTTGCTTTTGCCAGATATCCTCTTCCAACTAAATTGCCAATATTTTCACCAATGATTAAATCGTGATAATTGTCTTTAAGAGGAAGTTTAATATTGCTGCTCAATGGAGTTGCGGTAACACCAAGAATGACCTGCTCTTCAAACCAACCGAATAGTTTTCGAAATGAATTGTAATGAGCTTCGTCAATAATAACCAAGCCTAAATTTTCGAACTCCATTTTCTCATCACGAAGACGATTGTGAAGTGTTTCCACCATTGCAACAAAGCACTCGTATTCCGACTCGTCGGGCAATTGCTTAACCTTGCTGACAATGATTTTATTCTTGACAGAGAAGTTGTTCAGCACATTGCTGGTCTGACTAAGAAGCTCAATTCTATGCGTAAGGATTAATACTTTCTTTCCAGTTTCTTGAATGTAGCGTCGCGCTATTTCAGAAAATATTACTGTCTTTCCACCTCCGGTAGGAAGCTGAAAACACAAGTTGTAATTGGTTGGAAATTCATGAATACGCGCGAAGATTCGCTCAAGAGCTTTTTCCTGATAGTCGTATAGTTTTTTTCTCTCTTGTTGCTCTTCACCCATGCTTGGTTCGTTGCTTTTTTGGGCAACGCGCAAAAATAGGACTATTTAAGGCTTTTGAGAAAAAGAACTTATTAAGAATTCGTCAAGTAAGTTATTTAGCCTCTGGAATAAATGGACGCATGATAATTTCGCTCACATTTACCCCAGCCGGAACTTCAATGGCGTTCATGATTTGCTGAGCAACCCATTCAACAGGCATTCCTGCCGCAAAGCTTGGACGGAAATGAGATAGAAGTTCCTCGTTTTTTGTTTGCTCAATGAATGGCGTGTTAACAGCACCTGGACTAATTGTAGTGACACGAACTTTTTTTGCAAGTTCCGTGCGAATACTCTCGCTCATTGCGAAAACCGCGTGTTTTGTAGCACAATACACTCCTGAGTTTGGGAAAACATAATGCGAAGCCAAAGATCCTAAGTTCAGCACATGTCCTGTAGATGCTACCAAATGCGGAAGACAAGTGTGAAGCACATTCAAGAATCCTTTGATATTTACATCAATCATGGTGTGCCAATCTTCCAATTTTGCATCTTCCAGCAAATCGAAAATTCCTAATCCAGCGTTATTCAATAGAACGTCAATGCCTCCCATTTGTTGAACAGCCGATTCGGTCATAGCCTTTACTTCTTCAACATTGGTTACATCTGTTTTCAAAAAAAAGGTATTTGGGTTCTTCGAAGCCATTTCAGCTAAAACCGCTTCATTCCTTCCGGCTATGAAAACTTGATGTCCGTTTTTAATGGCTAGTTCATAGGTAGCAGCACCAATTCCGCTAGTGGCACCAGTGATCAAAATTCTTTTTTGTGTCATTATTTCTGAGCTTTTTTGTAAAGTATAAATGCGAGTATTCCGAAGAGTAAATTAGGAAGCCAAACGGCTAATTCGCTTGGCACTCCTAGGTTCATAGCGCTTACTGCGGTAATGCGCGAGATGAAGATAAAAATGAATCCAATGATGATTGCCAAAGCTAGGTGAAAACCAATGCCACCGCGAGATTTTCTTGAGGCAATTGAAACACCAATAACAATGAGGACCAATATTGAAAATGGAGTAGCAGTTCGATTCTCTCTTTCCAATTCGAATTTTGCAACGTTACCTGATCCACTTAATTTCTGATCATCAATGAATGAGTTCAGTTCAGACCAATTCATGGTAGCGACGATTTCAGAACGCAATCCGAAATCTTCAGGTCGAACTTCTAAAACGGTATCCAATTTCTGTTTGAAGTAAACATGCTCGGTACTGTCCTTGAATACTCGGACCTGCGCATTGGTAATGCTCCATGATTGTGTTTCCGGCTTGTAATTCGCCGATGATGAAATAAGTTTGAAAGTCAATTCTCCGTCTTTCCAATGCTCCAAAGAGAAATTACTTCCACCTAAATTTCCTGGATTGTACCGTTGGAAATATGCGATTAAGCCGGGCTCAATCTCTCTGTGAATGTTCTTGTCTTGAATGGTCAATTGCTCTTTCAAGTACTTCACTTCGAATTCAAATTTGCGCTTATTCGCAAGGGGAACAACGTAATGTCCGAATGCGAGTGAAATGATAATCATTGAAAAAGAAACAATGAAATACGGACGGAGAATTCGGTTGTAACTAATGCCAGAAGAGAGCATCGCTATTATTTCCGAACGTTGCGCCAGTTTACTTGTAAACCAAATGACAGTTAGGAAAATGATGAAGGAACTTAAGAGGTTTCCATAGTAAAGGCAGAAGTTGAAGTAATAATCGACAATGATTTCCCACAAGGTCGCCTGAGATTGAAGAAGGTCGTCTATGTTCTCACTAATATCAAAAACGACAGCAATAATCACGAAGGCTCCAATCATGAACAGAAATGTTCCGATGAATTTCTTAATGATATAGTTGTCAAGTTTTTTTATCACAAACGAACAGATAGTCTTTTCACAGTTTCATCTTTCCACGCCGCGAATGTACCTTCAATAATTTTCTCACGGGCCTTTTCCACCATACGTAAGTAGAAATTCAAGTTATGCACCGATGCTATTTGTAAAGCAAGAATTTCATTCGCAGCGAACAAATGACGCACGTAGGCCTTCGTGTAATAAGAATCGACATAACTGTCCCCCGATTCATCGAGTGGAGAAAAATCGCTTTCCCACTTTTTGTTTTTCATATTAATGGTGCCGTTCCAAGTGAACAACATTCCGTTGCGTGCGTTGCGCGTCGGCATTACACAATCGAACATGTCAACACCCAAGGCAATGCATTCTAAAATGTTCGCAGGCGTCCCAACGCCCATAAGATATCGGGGTTTGTCTGCCGGTAAAATCGAACACACAAGATCTGTCATTTCATACATCATCTCATGCGGTTCACCAACACTCAATCCGCCAATTGCATTTCCGAATGCACCTTTATTGGCAATGTATTCAGCGCTTTCTTTTCGAAGGTCAGGAAATATACTTCCTTGAACAATTGGAAAAAGCGCTTGCTCATGTCCATACAAAGGCGTGGTTTCGTCAAGTCTTTTGAAACAACGATCTAACCATTGATTGGTAATGTGCAGCGATTCACGTGCATAGGTTTTGTCGCAAGGGTAGGGCGGACATTCATCGAATGCCATGATAATATCCGCACCAATACTGCGCTGAATGTCCATTACGTTTTCAGGCGTGAACGTGTGCTTCGATCCGTCGATGTGTGATTTGAAAACAACTCCTTCAGGGTTTATCTTTCTGTTTTTCGAAAGGCTGTAAACTTGATATCCTCCGCTGTCGGTAAGAATAGGGCGATCCCAATTCATGAACTTATGAAGTCCACCGGCTTGTTCTAAAATTTGAGTTCCCGGACGTAGATATAAGTGATAGGTGTTTCCTAAAATAATTTGAGCTTTTACATCTTCTTTCAAGTCCTGCTGCGTCACGGCCTTCACAGAACCAATTGTTCCAACCGGCATGAAAATGGGAGTCTGAATTTTTCCGTGTGGAGTTTCTAATACTCCTGCTCTCGCTTTCGATAATGCGTCTTTAGCCTCTATGGAATATTTCATTTCTTCTTCACATCAACTTTTGGTTTGTTTTCTATTACTTTTTGCGGTTCGATTTGAGTTAGATTTTGCAACCAGTTGTAAATCCCATCAAGATCATTCGAATGAATAGTTGCTGAACGATTAGAGGCTGCTTTATTTTCAGACCACTTAATTTTTTTCTGTTTAATGGAATTTAACAATGTTAATTCTGTACTCGATTTGGTTGATGTGAGGGTAAGGTATGAGCTTTTTTCAGAAAGGACTATTTGGTCGAGTGTTGACCACTTAGTTTGGGCATCTTCTCCGAACATGCGCGCCGCGATTAAATCTTGCCTGTATTCCTTTCCTGGAAATTTTAATTTGCTCACAACAACCCCATCAAAAGAATCGGGGTTTTTCGCGCTCGCGTTTAGTGCCAAATATCCGCCAAGTTCTTCTCCAATTATATAGGTTTTGTCTGAAAGAATTGGATATTTTGTATTCAGGAAACTTAGAGTTATCCTAACATCTTCTGAAAATGTCGCTATTAGATCTGCGTAGGTAAATCCCATTTTTGGACGGGTTGAAAACCGAGTGTTCCAAACAAAAACAGCAAAACCATTTTGACATAAATATTGCACGGTAGGATTAAATTGGTTTCCATAGGGTATCAGGATATTACTCGGAATGTAAATTACTAGAGGAAAACTCGACTTATCATCCTTTGTTGGAAGATACATTTTTCCCGATTGAGGAGTTGGTTCACCCGTCTGAATTTGCACAACCTCACTCGAGACAAAGCTGTTTTTGGATTCGAATTTATCCGTTGAAACTGGCACGGGTTGGTTATTCTCCCAGAGGAAATATTTCGGTTTTGTTGTTTCACTTTGAGTACAAAATAACAGGGTGTTGTTTTTCTCGACGAAATCTATAATTTGAATCGAAGATCCTTTGAAACTTTCTTGGGCGAAATTGAGAACTTTTTGAAAAGTTGGGTTTTTCGTTTCTTGGTATTCAATAGCGTTATTATTTAAAGTGCTAAGACCAATATCATTTCCTAGAATTGAAATGTCGGTGCAGTTTTCTCCCGATTTCTTATTAAGTGGCTTTATACCTGCTTTGGAAATGATACAGGCATAAGTGGTTGTACTCTGAAAATTGGTAATTCCGTAAAACAAATCACCAGAAATATTGCATCCTTTTGTTTCAAAGTAATAGCTAGAAGAAAATTCAAAAACACTCTTTCCTAATTTGTCCTTTTCAATAGAATAAATTTTAGATAACATATTGCTATGAACAGCAACTCCAACGATACCTTTCATTTTAGAAAAATACCATCCGAATACCTCACCGGAAATGGCTCCAACGCTAAAGCTTTTTTTTGGGCCGATTTCAAACCTCTCTATTGTTGAACTTACTCCGTTTTGCATACTGAAATAAGACGCTGTTGCAGTAGATCCAATGTATTTGTTAGAAGGAATATTGGCCACGGAATTTCTTGTTGAAAGTTCAATTATATTGAAAAAAGGACTCTCATTTTGAATGAGCACCGCAATGAACTCATCATTGATAAAGAAAACTTGTGAGGCATTTTCAATTCCGGCGCATCTAATTTCTAGACTTTTTCCAGACTTTGAGTCAGTAATGAAAAGAGAGGGCTTTCCTGACATCTCTTGAAGTTTCGCAATCTTATCTCCATTTTCGTTCAAATCCATAGAGAGAACTAAAGGTTCACCAAAATGAACTTTTGAATTATTGGTGTTTTGAGAGATGCTTGTTGGAATGATTTTGTTTGAATCGGGTGGAATTACCTCGGTTTTTTGTCCAGATGAGGTTTGAGATGCTAATAACCCCAAAAAACAAATTAGAGTTGGAACTATATTTTTCATCCTGCAAATTTAGTGAAGGATATGCAGAAAGGAGTTATTCACAATTAAAAGGGGGATTTTTTGAAATTTGTTGTGAAAATTTCAGTTGCGAACCGAAAAAGAGGGGTATATTTGCCAAATATTGGTAAAATTTTAACCCCCCCCCCCTTTGAAACAGGGGTAATATCTAAAAATATGAGTTTAAGAAAAAACGCACAGCAAGAAATCAACAGCCGTATGCCAATGCCATTGGCTGCAAATGGACAAAGAATCAGCGAGTACTTCGGTGATAACGTATTCAACCCGCATAAAATGCGTGAGTACCTTCCAGAAGATTTGTATGATAATTTGATGTCTTGTATTAATCAAGGAACTCGTATCGATAGAAATGTTGCCGATCATATTGCAGCTGGTATGAAAGAGTGGGCTATCAGCAAAGGAGCAACACACTTCACACACTGGTTCCAACCTTTAACAGGTGCAACAGCAGAGAAGCACGATAGTTTCTTCAAGCCACTGGGAGACGGAAGAGCTATTGAAAAGTTTGAAGGAACCATGTTGGTTCAACAAGAACCAGATGCTTCTTCTTTCCCGAACGGTGGAATTCGTAACACATTCGAAGCACGTGGATACACGTTGTGGGATCCGTCTTCTCCTGCGTTTATTGTTGGAAATACACTTTGTATTCCAACTATTTTCATCTCATATACAGGACATGCACTCGACTACAAGATGCCTTTGATTAAAGCGCTTCAAGTTGTAGATTCTGCAGCTACTGCAGTTTGTCAATATTTCGATAAGGATGTAAACAAGGTGAACACAACCTTAGGATGGGAGCAAGAATTCTTTCTAGTAGATTCTGCACTTCACAAGGCTCGTCCAGACTTAGCCATGACCGGACGTGCATTGTTTGGTCACAAGCCAGCAAAAGGTCAGCAGTTGGAAGATCACTACTTCGGTAGTATTCCAGAAAGAGTATTGGCATACATGAAAGACTTCGAATACGAAGCACATTTATTGGGTATTCCTGTTACAACTCGTCACAACGAAGTTGCGCCAAACCAATACGAGGTAGCTCCAATGTTCGAAGAGGCAAACTTGGCGAACGACCACAATCAATTATTGATGGATTTGTTGAAGAAGATTGCGCAAAAGCACAACTTCAATGTGCTTCTTCACGAGAAACCCTACGAAGGCGTTAACGGAAGCGGAAAGCACAACAATTGGGCGCTTTCAACAAACACAGGTGTTAACCTTCTTCGTCCGGGAAAAAATCCAAAATCGAATCTTCAGTTCTTAACCTTCATGGTGAACACGGTTGCAGCAATTCACGAGAACGCAGATGTTCTTCGTGCTTCTATTGCAACAGTAGGAAACGACCATCGCTTGGGTGCAAACGAAGCTCCTCCGGCAATCATGAGTTGCTTCTTAGGTGAGCAGTTGAATGCAATGCTTGATAATCTTGAAAAGAACATCAAGGCAGGAAAGATGACCCCAGAGGACAAAACAGAATTAAAATTAAATATCGGAAAGTTGCCGCAGGTTCTTCTCGATAATACAGACAGAAACAGAACTTCTCCATTTGCATTTACCGGAAATAAATTCGAGTTCCGCGCGGTAGGTTCTAGCGCCAACTGCGCAAATGCAATGATCACCTTGAACACCATTGTTGCTAACCGTCTGATTCAATTCAAGAAAGATGTTGATGCACGTATTGCAAAAGGAGATGATAAGGACGAAGCAATTCTAAAAGAACTTCAACGCTTAATCAAACAAAGCAAGGCAATTCGTTTCGAAGGAAACGGATATGGCGATGAGTGGGTGAAGGAAGCAGCAAAAAGAGGTTTGTCTAATTTGAAAGACACACCTGCAGCTTTAAAAGTTTGGAAAGACAAGAAGGTCATTGCAATGTTTGAAAAATTAAACGTCTTGACAAACGAAGAAATTCATTCACGCTATGAAATCGAGGTAGAGAACTACGCTCGTCGTCGCGAGATTGAAGCTGAAATCGTTGTAGACATGGCAGTGAACCAAATTATTCCTGCAGCTCTGAGATACCAGAGTGAGTTGATCAACAACGTTCAAGGTTTGAAAGCGGTCTTGGGTGCAAAAGAATTTAAGGAACTAACCAAGACTCAATTAGGCTTGATTACTGAAATTTCTCAACATGTGAACGGTTTGAAAGCCTGCACCGAAGGAATTGTTGTTGAACAAGGGAAGGTGAATCACAGCAATCCTGAGAAAATGGCTGATATCTATTGTCACAAGATTAAACCGTTGATGGATGCTGCCCGCGATGCTGCAGATGCGTTGGAACAAATTATCGATGACAATGCTTGGCCAATTCCAAAAATGCGTGAGTTGCTGTTCACTTGCTAATTAGGTATTTAGATAATTGCGATTTTATGAGGAAAATTCACATTTTTGATTATTTTCGCAATTACTAACTTTTAACTGGACTAAAACATTACGTATGAGATTTTTCAAATCTATCTTGGTTTTGTTTGTTTGCTTGTCAACGGCTTCGTTGGTAAACGCTCAAAATAAAAAGATTCAACAGGCAGACATCGAGTTTGCTGGACAGGGGTATAACCAAGCCGCGACTCTTTACATTGCAGAAGTTACTAAAATCAAGAACATCGATGAAAAAGCGCGTGTTCTTTATAACATCGCAGAGTGTTATAGAAATACCAAGCGTTATGGTATGAGTCTAGATTACTACGACAAAGCTATCAATGCGAAGTACGAC
>JBILOU010000143.1:0-2769 GCA_044374295.1 Flavobacteriales bacterium
GGACTTGTGTAGTTCGGTGTAGAGAATGCTTGATCTACCGAAGGAAGTTGTGTGTTGTTGTTGTACACAGGCGTTGGCGGGGCAAGCGCAAGGTCTCCGCTTAAGGCTCCGCCAACAATCCAATCTTAAATGGCTTGTTTCTCGGCTTGTGTCAAAACGTTTTCTCCAACGAAATGACGGTAATTCGGATCAGCTGGCCAAGGTGGCATCTGTCCTGAAGTAATGGCTCCTAAAATTCCTACGGAGTTGTTGTAAGCATCGTCATAAGTCATCAAGGAAGAAGGTCCAATTCCACCTTCGTTGTGACATTTGGTGCAGTGTTCAAACAAGATAGGGGCTACGTTTTCGCTCCAAGTAACTTGTGCGAATACTGCAGTTGAATTAATTAAAACAGCGAAAAGAAATGCAAGTTTTTTCACAGCGAATAGTTTTAAGTTCACTAAAGTTAAGAATAGTTCAAGTAAGAAGGTAATTCACCATAAAGGTTTATTGCGATTGCAATGTTTATTTCTTCAAAGGAGCAGTGTCTTTCCAACTGAAATAATATTCATCTTGCAGGTAGTGAAACCTTTGTTGGAAATACAAAACTTAAGTGTGGCCTTCAACAACAGAATTGTTGTGAAAGCCTTGTCCTATGCGCTTTTTCCAGGAAAGATAACAGCTGTGGTGGGTGAATCTGGAAGTGGAAAATCGGTAACCGCTATGTCGTTGCTCGGGTTACTTCCAACAAAAAATTTATCATTTCCTTCCGGAGAGATTTTTCTTTCGGGCGAATTGCTGGGGTCTGAAGATCGAACCGTGAAGCCCACAGATGAAGCCTTGATTTCGCTGCGCGGAAAGAAGATTGCTGTGATTTTCCAAGAGCCCATGACGGCGCTAAATCCGGCTATGACTTGTCAGCAGCAAATGGAGGAATGCCTTCAACATGAAAAAAAAGAAACTCGAAAAAGCAAAGTCTTGTCTTTGTTAGAAGAGGTTGAAATGCCGGATCCAGCAGGTGCTTTGAAAAAGTATCCGCATGAGTTTTCTGGCGGACAGCGTCAGCGCATTATGATAGCCATGGCCTTGGCTTCCGAGCCTATGCTGCTTATCGCAGATGAACCAACGACTGCGTTGGACCCTTCCGTTCAAGCATCGATTTTAGAGTTAATCAAAAAGCTTAAAGACCAACGAAACATGTCGGTGCTGTTCATCTCACACGACTTACATGTGGTGAAGGAAATGGCCGACTCCATTGTGGTGATGAAGGCTGGAAATGCCGTAGAACAAGGCGATTCAGTAGCTGTGTTGAATGCGCCGCAACACGCATACACAAAGGGATTGCTCGCTTGCAGACCCACAAAAAAATCAAAGGGCAAGAGTTTAATTACGTTGGGAAATGACCATGCTGAAAAGCAGTATTCGTTTTCCACCAATGAAAATATTTTATTGCGGGTTGAAGGGTTGACGAAGATTTATCCGGGACAAACAACCCCGGCTGTGAACAATGTTTCCTTCGAAATAAAACACGGCGAAACCCTAGGCTTAATAGGAGAGAGCGGATGTGGAAAGACTTCGCTAAGTCGCATGCTTATGGGACTTCTTGCGCCTTCAAGCGGAAAGGTTTGGTTCGAAGCAGAGCAACTTATTGGCAGCGAAAATTCCTTTCCGAATAAATTTCGAAGAGACATTCAGATGGTGTTTCAAGATCCGTTTGCTTCGTTAAATCCGAAGTTGAAAATTGAAGACATGCTCCTCGAACCCTTGCACATTCATAAAATAGGAAGTTCAAATTCGGAACGAAAAAAGCGCGTTGAATATTTATTGAATGCCGTTGGAATGCCCGCCGATAGCGCTCAGCGGTATGCACACAATTTTTCAGGTGGACAGCGTCAGCGTATAGTTATTGCTCGCGCATTGGCCACCAATCCGAAGTTAATTATCTGCGATGAAGCCGTTGCGGCGCTCGATGTTTCGGTGCAAGCGCAGGTGTTGAATTTGTTAAACGATTTGAAGGAAGAGTTCGGTCTGACGTATTTATTTATTTCTCACGATATGCCGGTGGTCTATCACATGAGCAACAATGTTATGGTTATGAGGAAGGGCGAGTTGGTGGAAAAAGGCAGCACAGAAGAGGTTTTCCTTCATCCTTCGAACGATTACACGCAGCGATTAATGACTATAGCAAACCTTAAGTGATAATCATCACTTCGCTGTTTTAGTGAAGAACTATCTTTGCGCTATGGAACTAACAATGGCCTTCGGATTTTTCGGTGCATTAGTCATGGGCTTTGTATTGGGCGTGCTAGGCGGAGGCGGCGCCATTCTTTCAATTCCTATTTTGGTTTATTTGTTTGGATTCGATTTGCGATCGGCTGTCGTTTCTTCCTACGGCATCTTGTTTTTCAGCTCTATTGTAGGCGGAATTCAAAGTCGCAAAGAAATTGAATGGCGTTTGGCCCTGTTGTTTGCAGTGGTTTCCATGGTCTTTATAGCGTTAACCAAATTCTTTGTGTTGCCAGTTTTACCTAAAGAATTTTTTGTTTCCGGCGGGAAGATTTCAACACAAAGTATTTTGCTTTTGATGTTTGTGACCATCATGTACATTGTGGCTTACAAATTGCTTAATCCGAAAAAAGCGAAAGGCAAGGGACTTGTTTCATTGGCCCTTAACGCCGCTGTTGTAGGGGTGTTGGGATCGCTCATTGGCGTGGGAGGAGGATTCTTAATTGTCCCTGCTATTTATGCGTATCGCAACACAACTATGTCTGCTGCCATTGCCTCGACGTT
>JBILOU010000144.1:0-2760 GCA_044374295.1 Flavobacteriales bacterium
TGAAGCTTTGTTCAAGTTGAACGAGATCAAGAAGATAGTGGGAAGCTAATTTGTATATTTGAGAATATAAAAAAGAAAACATGGGATGTTCGAGTTGTGGAAGTAAAGATGGTGGCGTTCCAAACGGCTGTAAAAGCAATGGTAATTGCGGAACGTGTAGCTCCGGTAAAATGGAGGTTTTCGATTGGTTGGCAGGAATTCCTTTAGCAGACGGAATGAAGCCGTTTGACGTTGTTGAAGCGCGTTTTAAAAACGGCCGTAAGGCATTCTTCAGAAAAGGAAATTTAGAGTTGTTTCAAGGAGATGTAATAGCCGTTGAGGCTTCTACAGGATATGATGTTGGTATTGTTTCATTGGCAGGCGAATTGGTTCGCGTTCAAATGAACCGCAGAGACATCAAGGACAATTACGAATTGAAACGTGTACTTCGCAAAGCTGAACAATCGGATTTCGATACATGGCAGGCGGCACGCCAATTGGAAACAAGCACTATGATTCGCGCACGTGAAATTTCACGTGACCTGGGTCTTCAAATGAAAATTAGCGATGTGGAATATCAAGGCGATAAAACGCGCGCGATATTTTACTACACGGCCGATGACCGTGTAGATTTCCGTGAACTCATTCGCAAGTATGCTGAAGAGTTCAAGGTGCGCATTGAAATGCGACAGATTGGTCTTCGTTTAGAGGCAGGACGTTTAGGTGGAATTGGTTCATGCGGAAGAGAGCTTTGTTGTTCTACGTGGTTAACCGATTTCAGATCGGTGTCGACTGGAGCAGCGCGCTATCAGCAGCTTTCATTGAATCCAGGAAAACTTGCAGGTCAATGCGGAAAGCTGAAATGTTGTTTGAATTACGAACTCGATCAATACGTTGAAGCGGTGCGTATGCTTCCTCCTACACACGTGAAATTGAAACTTCCGAAAGGAATTGCAACGCATTTCAAAACAGATATTTTCAAACAAGTTATTTATTACACCATTGAAGGTCAGCACGCCGACGGACCGTTTGCGCTTTCTGCAGATGTGGTGAAAGACATCATTGAAAAAAATAAACGCGGTGAAGTAATAGGTGAAGTTCAGACGTTTATTGAAGAGAAAGAAGTTGTTGAAAGTGTCGAATTTGCTGAGGTTGTAGGTCAAGATAGCTTAACCCGTTTCGACAATAAGAAACGTAAGCCCAACAACAACAATCGCAATCGCAACAAGCCGAACAATTCAAATAAGCCTGCTGCTCCTGGAAACGCGGTTTCTGGAAATGCAGCGCCTCAGAACGCAGCAGCACCAAAGCCGAAAGAAGGCAACAGACCTCAGGGCAATGGCAACAGACCGAATCGTTTCAAGGGCAAACCAAACAACCCGAACCCGAAGCAAGGCAAGAAAGAATGAAGCGAATAGTTTTCTTTTTAGGTGTGGCGCTCATGCTTTCTTCATGTGCCGATGACTTCGTTTACGAAAGCAACATGCCCATCGAAGGCGGTGTTTGGGACAATAAGCAAGTAGCGAATTTTGAGTTCGACATTCAGGATACAGTGAGTTTGCACGACTTTTTTCTTGACATTAGAAACGGCGAGCAGTACGAATTCAGCAATCTGTTTGTCTTCATTGAAATGGAATTCCCGAATGGAAAAGTGGCAATAGATACGCTTGAATGCCCAATGGCAGACCCGCAAGGAAACTGGTACGGAAAATCAGGTTTGGGAGATCTTTACGACAATCGAATCATTTATAAATCACGCAAGCAATTCCCGCTTTCAGGACACTACAAAGTGTCCATTCATCAGGCCATGCGCGTGAATCCGGTTGAAGGAATTTATGATGTGGGATTTCGTCTAGCGAAGTCGAAGTAATTACTTCGTCGATTTGCGGCTCCAAATATTGTATTTCGCGATACACCAGAACGCGCGAACGCCGTCTTTCCAACCAATCTTTTTACCCTCTTCGTAGGTGCGACCGTAATAAGAAATTCCAACTTCATAAATTCGAATGTTTGGAATGCGTGAAAGTTTCGCGGTGATTTCTGGTTCGAATCCAAAGCGCTTTTCACACAACAAAAGATTTTGTGCAATGTCTGCACGGATTAGTTTGTAGCACGTCTCCATATCTGTTAGGTTCAGATTGGTAAACGCGTTACTTGCAAACGTGAGTAATTTATTTCCGATGCTGTGCCAGAAGAAAAGAATGCGGTGTGGATTTCCACCCATGAAACGAGAACCATAAACAACATCAGCGCTGTCTTTGAAAACTGGCTTCAGCAATTTGTTGTACTCGTCTGGATCATATTCTAAATCGGCATCTTGAACCAACACGTAATCGCCTGTTGCGATCTCAATAGCCTTGTGTAAAGCGGCTCCTTTCCCTTGATTGAAGGGTTGAGAGTAGAAGTTGAAATTACGCTCTGGATGAGCAGCAATGTATGATTCTATTGCTTCAACGGTGTTGTCAGTTGACGCATCGTTTACAATGACAATTTCCATTTCAATGTCGTTCACCAATTTCACTTCACCAATACGATCAAGTATTAAATGAATGGTTCTTCCTTCGTTGTAAGCAGGAATAAGTATAGAAAGCTTTTTAAACTGACGCATGAATTATTGTTTAATGACTTTAGGAACACGGAAGTAATACATGTCTTTTGACGGTGCGTTTTTAAGCGCTTCTGCTTGTGAAATGGGCGCTTCTACAACGTCTTCACGTAAGACATTCGTTTCGTCGGTCATAAACACCAAGGGCTCTACATTCGCGGTATCTAGCTCTTTAA
>JBILOU010000073.1:0-9619 GCA_044374295.1 Flavobacteriales bacterium
ACTGAATTCAATGTTGAAGGATACCCAACGCCAGACTTCATGGAATTGGTTATTCAATCGAAACCACATCAAGTAACATTGGTTCCAGACGCACCCGATGCCATTACTTCCAACGCTGGTTGGGACGTTGAAACGAATTTCGATTTTTTATCTGGAATAGTTAAGGAACTGAAGGCTCACGGAATCCGAGTGAGTATTTTCATGGAAGCCAATCCGGTGCTCATGAAAAGAGCAGCTGAAACTGGAACCGACAGAGTGGAATTGTATACCGAAAGTTATGCTGTTGGATATTCTACTGATAAAGAGAAGGCTGTAGCTCCGTTTATTGAAGCTGCGAAAGCCGCTCACGAAGCGGGTTTAGGAATAAATGCAGGCCACGATTTAAATTTAGAAAACTTGAAGTATTTCGCGCAGCAAGTTCCCTATTTAAATGAAGTTTCTATTGGACACGCACTCATATCTGACGCTTTGTATTTCGGATTGGAAAACACGGTTCAGATGTATAAAAACGAATTACGCTAATGCAATTGCATTTCAATAAATACGGAGAAGGCAAACCCATGCTCATCTTTCACGGACTTTTCGGGACAGGTGACAACTGGACGACGCATGCTAAAAAATGGGCGGAACATGGATTCTGTGTTTATACCATTGATCAACGTAATCACGGAAGATCTCCCCATTCGGAAGAAATGAATTACGCACTCATGCGCGATGATGTCATTGATTTAATTGCATCGGAAAACCTTCGAGATGTCATACTTATGGGTCACAGCATGGGTGGAAAAACAGTGATGAATGTTGCTCAAGAAATTGAGTTCCTCATTGAAAAGCTTATTGTTGTAGACATGGGTGTGAAGCGATATCCTCGTCACCACGACACGGTCTTCCAAGCGCTGCGTTCCGTTCCAATAGAACAAATTCAGTCGAGAGCAGAAGCAGAGGAAATCTTCGCTCAAACAACGGTAGACAAGGCCACGCAACTCTTCCTACTAAAAAATCTGTACTGGAAAGAGCCTAGCAAATTAGATTGGCGATTCAATTTAAATGCGCTCGAAAATCACATCGATGAAATTCTTGCAGAAGTGCCTTTGAGCAAGGCTGTTCCATTACCCACGCTATTCATGAAAGGAGAACTTTCCAATTACATTTTAAACGAAGATCAACCGCAGATCGAACAGTACTTTCCGAAAGCCAAAATCATTGAAGTAAAAAATTCTGGACACTGGCCACATGCTGAGTCTCCTGATTTCTTTTTCCAAGAAGTGCTCAATTTTAGTCTAAACGGATAGGGACTAAATACTTTACCTTTGCAAAAATTACTTTTATGGGATTTTCTAAAAAAATATTAGTTCCTGTTGACTTCACTAAAGTGAGCGACATTGCTATTGAACATTCACTTTTAATGGGCAAAACCATTCTTGCCAATATTCACCTTATTCACATTGTCGAAAACAAGAAGCAAGTCTCTGAAGCGCGTCTGAAACTAGATGCACTTAAAGATCGTATTCGCGTTGAAAACGGTGTTGAAATTCACACACATGTTCGCATCGGAAATATTTTCGAAGACATTGACAAAGCTGCGACAGAAATGGATGCTGCCCTTATCATCATGGGTACGCACGGTGCACGCGGATTGCAATTCATGTCTGGAAGTCGTGCCTTGAAAATTGTAACTGAAAGTTCAATTCCTTTCATCGTTGTTCAAGAAAGAACCATTCGTCCACACGGTTACAACCGTATCGTTGTTCCATTGGATCTTCACAAAGAGACCAAGCAAAAGTTGAGCGCGGTTCGTGACGTTGCGAAATATTTCAATTCAAAAGTTTATTTGATTTCTCCGAATGAAACCGATGAGTTTTTGAAAAATCAATTGGATCGCAATATGAACTACGCGGTAGATTATTTGACTTCATTGGATATTCCAGTTGAAGTTGAAATTACTGAGACGAAGTCTGAAGGTTCTTTCGTGAAGTCATTATTGAAATACTCAGCGGCAGTTGAAGCGGATTTGATTTGCATTATGAATTTCTACGAAAGTTCATTGTTGAATGTATTCAACTCGAGTTACGAGCAGCAGGTCATAACAAATGATGCGCAAATTCCTGTGTTGTGCGTGAACCCTGTTGACACATACGTTGCCGATCGTTCAAGCCTTGCTTCGTAAAAATTAGATTCGAATACCGATCACCAATAGGTCATCGGTTTGCTCCATAGAACCCTTCCAAGCGTTAAACGTTTCGTGAAGGGTTTTTTCTTGTGCATCTATTTCTTGAATTGAAATAGATGTAAGTATTTCTTTGAAACGCTTCCGCATGAATTTCTTGTTATTCGCCTCCCCGAATTGATCGGCATATCCGTCGCTGCAAGCGTAAACCATGTCATTTTTCTCCAACTGAAACTTTTGCGTTTCAAAGGTTTCGCCCCGCTCTCCAAAAGTTCCAATGCTTCGCTTGGTTGGAGCCAATTCCATGAGCTCGTTGTTTCGAACAACATAAAGCGGAATGTTCGCACCGCAATATTCTAAAGTTAATTCCTTCTCATCAATTGCACATAAAGCAATGTCCATTCCATCACGAACTCCAGTATTATTATTGCGCAAAACCTCTGTGCCCAATCTATTGATGTTGTTCAGAATTTGTGCTGGATCTAAAAATACTTTCGTCACATGGTTCAAAAAATTATGACCTACTAAACTCATAAAAGCACCTGGAACGCCGTGACCTGTGCAGTCTGCAGCAGCAAAGAGTTTTTTTCCGCCTACATTTTTAAACCAATAAAAATCACCACTTACAACGGCCTTCGGCACATAAAAAACAAAACTCTTGTTGAAGATTTGTCGCACTGCACCAATATTCGGTAGTATTGTATTTTGAAGACGCTGCGCATAGTTGATGCTGTCTGTTAAATCGCGGTACAACAAATTCAACTGCTCCTTCTGAACTTCAGATTCTTCTTTCTGCTTTCGCAATTTCGTTGTGAAGTAAGCGATTGCAATTCCTGCAAATAAAACGAACAACGAAACCACAACCAACACTCCTGTCAACCTCGAAAACTGAACATTCATTTCTTCAATCTCCGCATTCATACGTTCGGTTTGCTTCTTACGCAATCTATTCAAAATGCCTTCTGTCTCCTCAACCACCAGCGGTATGCCGCTTCCTTCAATGAAATAAGACTCAGCATCCATGAGTGCAATAGGATTGCTGTAACTGTCGAATGTCGGAAGAAGTTCTTGAACCGCTTTAAATTGAATCAACATCTCTCCTATCTTTTTCTCGAGTGAATCGATGCTGAGCTGTTCCTCTGCATTAAAGTTACTCTTCACTTCCTTCAATCGCATCCAAGATTTCACAAGTGAACTGTCGCTAATCGATTTCATCTCTTTGCGGTGAAGATCCTCTTCCACCCGCTGAACGAACGCCCATTCTTTGATTAAATCTTTCGAACGCAAGGTGTAGCTCTCTAGATCTTGCAATCTTCCAATTGAAGGAACGTATTTGTCGTTAATCTTACGATTGATATCATAACTCCGCTGAAGCGTCATCATTGTCATGACAAGCGTTCCAGCAACAATGAAAATTATGACTCCAAAGCCAAATCCAAGACGATACTTCTTGTTGAAGAACCAATTCATAGGATTCAATTAGTTCGTTTTGAATTTTTTCTCAGACTCTTTCTTCAATCGCAAAAACTCTTCCTCTCTTCCCAACGCACGATTAACAAACATGAGCACTTTGTAATTCGTTATTGAAGGGGTGCATGAAGCAAACGCCTGCTGCGCATATGGAATAGCCGATTTGAATTTCTTTACACTTTCATCTTGAATGGCTATTAAATCCATCATGTCTGTTTGAGCTCCAATCTTACGAATCATGTATACCCCTTGATTGTAGTGCACAATAGCCAGATTCAAATTTGCAGTGCAATTACGATTGTCCAACCCTAGCACTTTCGAATAATACTCCAAACACAAAGTATAATGGTGGTTGTCTTCAGTATTCTTGATCCAATTTCGATAATGACCTTCAGCCATCTTGCTGTTGAACTCTACTTTCAAGTCTTTCAATTCAGCATCTGATCCTTTGTAGAGTTCTTCAAATTTCTTGTACAAATCAATGGGTTCGTTCTCTGACTCGCTGTCCATCTCGGCAGAGCGAAGCAACGCGTCGTTGAAATAAGTAAAGGCAATAAATTGCAAAGCCGCATCAATGTTCGCAGTAAACTCTAAATTCGTATCGAACTCACGAGCTTTCTTCAAAGCCGCTACGCTCCGGTATCTGTAATTACTCTGACGTTGATTGGCTTCCTTTTGCTTGTATAGTTCTTTTAAAATAAATCCTTTCACGTACCACGCATTCGGATCGGAATTCAAATCGTTCGATTTAAATCCTTCGTCTATCTGAACCAAGGCCTCATCGAATTTCTTTTCTGCGCACAATTCGGCAGCTTTCGCTACTTGCTCATTCACTTGCGTGAAGCCGACACTAACGAAACCCAAAAAAATGAAAAGGAGAAAAAGTGCTTGCTTCATATTATTGAACTTTCCATTGTAAAATTTTATTCCCAGGCGTAATCTTCTTTTCTGAAAGCGCCGCCTCACTCAATTCATAACGAATTGAATTGTCTACTGTCTTAAAGTTAATTGCAGCCCCACTACCCAAAGCACCTTCCCAATTCGTGACTACCAATGTACTTTTTCCTTTCACCTCTTTCATAATCTTCGCGAGATCCGCCTTCTTCGATTTATCTACAAAAACAATGTGGCTACCCATGCCAGATTTATAGTCGGTCCACGACTGAACTTCAATGGTTTGAGCACCCACTGGTTTCATTCCATATTTCTCAACCACGTGTTTGTATACGGCATCATTTCCATAAACTACAATTAGAAATTTACCCTTCTTCATTTCAATAGGCCAATTGCTATTGACAGCAAACTGATAAATAAAATTCGCCTGAATCATCGCACGTGAATCTCCCTCATCTATTTGCTGGGCAAATAGTCCGTGGCTTGAAGACAAAACAAGGAAGAGTAAAAAGATTCGTTTCATTTTTTTACGCTATTCAGGCGCATAACAAATCTATTTGAACTAGTGATGCAAATAGTGCTCAAATACAAAGGTTCTTCACCTTGAATTGTTAGAATCGAGCAGCACTCACTTCCTTTGGAATGGAAGTGCCTTCCGTTAAAACAGTGGCAAATAATTTTGAAAAGTAAGGCGCCAAAAGTACACCCTTCGAACCCAATCCTCCGAATACACCGAGCATTTCATTATCCTTAGCAAAACCTATAATCGGACGTCTGTCGCGGGTTGTGGGACGAAAACCTGTTTTCTGACTTTCAACAATAATGTCTTGTTCTATCCTTTGTTTCAATTCTGCAAGAAGAAACTCCTTCGCCTCATCGGTCGGTTCGTCGGGAACCTCATTCCAATTGTAGGTTGCCCCCAAACGAAATTTGTTGTTTCCGTATGGTAGTAAAAACTGCCCAAAATTTACAATTGCATCAAGTTCTAAATTTTCGATTTTTAAATCTAACACCTGACCATGATTAGGAATTAGATCGAGGTGCTCCAATCCCTTCCATTGATTCACTCCAATTCCATTGCAAAGAATAAGCTTATCGAAGGTACTTGCCTTCCACACAACGCTGCTCTCTGTGAATTCAACTTCCTTTTCGTTCACAGTATCTTCAATGAAATTTCCATGTTGAATGAAATAATTTCTTGCAGCTTCGCGGAACAAGGGAACATTCAACCAGCCGCATTCATTGACTTCGCTGTTTCCAAATGGAGAATTGAAATTCTCTTGCACGCTCTTGTTCGAACGTGCGGAAAGATATCGTCCAACTTCAGGATGATCTGATTTTTCATCCCAAAAATTAGCATCTTGAATGGAGTTGAAAATTCTCGCAACGGGAAGAACGTGAAAAAACTTTGTTTGAAGTTGATCTTCCAACTTTCCAAAAGTTAGATCCATCTCTTCAAGCATTTCTTTCGCTAACCAAGACGCAGCCAGCCTTTTGAAGGTAACCGGATTCCACATACCCGCGGCTACTTGTGAGGCAGAAGCGTGCTTATAATCGTCGGCAATTAGAACTTCCTCTCCTTTTTCAAGAAGAGAAAAGGCTAGCAGTGTTCCTGCTAGCCCTTGTCCTACGATTAAATATTTCGACATAATTATTGAATCACGTTTAGCGCTTTACCCACTTTGGTAAATGCCTCAACTGCCTTGTCAATGTGCTCGAACTCATGTCCCGCGCTCAATTGAACGCGAATACGCGCTTGACCTTTCGCAACAACTGGATAGAAAAATCCAATTACATAGATTCCTTCTTGCAACAATGCATCTGCGAAGTCTTGTGCCAATTTCGCATCGTACAACATAACCGGAACAATTGCACTATCCCCGTCCTTTATATCGAATCCGGCAGTTCTAATTCCAGCTTTAAAGCGATTAACGTTCGCTTCAAGTTTATCGCGTAAGTCTGAAGAAGCGCTAAGCATATCCATTACCGCGATTGAAGCTCCAACAATTGAAGGTGCTAAAGAGTTCGAGAACAAATAAGGTCTTGAGCGTTGACGAAGCAATTCGATAATCTCTTTTCTTCCGCTGGTGAATCCACCCATTGCACCACCCAATGCCTTACCTAAAGTACCGGTAATGATATCTACACGACCTAAAACGTTTTTCAATTCTATTGTTCCTCTACCTGTTTTTCCGATGAATCCGGTAGCGTGACATTCGTCTACCATTACCATTGCACCGTATTGATCAGCTAGATCACAAATCTTATCAAGTTGAGCAACGTAGCCATCCATTGAGAAAACTCCGTCTGTAACAATTAGCTTGAAACGCGCTCCTGAAGCGGCTTTCAGCTGCTCTTCCAAATCAGCCATGTCGTTGTTCTTATAACGGAAGCGTTGTGCTTTGCACAAGCGAACCCCGTCGATAATGGAAGCGTGATTCAACTCATCTGAAATGATTGCATCTTGTTCATTCAATAACGGTTCGAAAACTCCGCCGTTCGCATCAAATGCTGCAGCGTAAAGAATGGTATCTTCCGTGTGAAGGAAGTCTGAAAGTTTCTGTTCAAGCGTTTTGTGAATGTCTTGAGTTCCGCAAATGAAACGAACACTCGACATACCGAATCCGTGTGAATCAATTGTAGCTTTTGAAGCTTCCAAAACAGCCGGATGACTTGACAATCCCAAATAGTTGTTCGAACAAAAATTCAAGACTTCCTTTCCTTCAGTCGTTTTAATAACGGCTGCTTGAGGGGTAGTAATGATGCGCTCTCTTTTAAACAGCCCGGCTTCGCGAATACTGTTCAATTCATTTTGCAAATGTTCCTGCATTTTTCCGTACATACGTTTCAGTTTTAAGTTGTCAATATTACTTTGGCCGCTGCTTCCGCTGCAGCTTGCTCTGCCGCTTTTTTAGATCCTCCGGTTCCTCTTCCCACTTCCTTTCCGTCTAACTCCAACGCAATGGTGTAGAGCATTTGGGCGCCCATGTTGCGTTGCTCACGAACATGGTAGACCAAGTGTCTGCGCGTCTTCTGTCCCCACTCGTGCAATTTACTTTTGTAATCTACGTCTAAATGCACTCGCTCATCGAGCCCATGTTCTTTCAATAATTTCAGTGCAATCTCGCGCGTTACTTTATATCCTTTATCGAGAAACAGTGCGCCAAATAAGGCTTCTAACGCATTTCCAATCAGACTCTCATGAATTTCTTGTCTTCCAATACTGACTTGAAGAAACTCATATAACTTCAGTTCGTAACCAATGGCATTGAGATTATCTCTGCGGACAATCTTCGATTTCATTTTGGTTAATTCACCTTCAGTAAGGGCTGGATATTTCGAAAATAAATAATGCGCGACAATGCTATCCAAAATAGCGTCGCCTAAAAACTCCAGGCGTTCGTTGCTATTCTTGACACCTGCGCGAATTTCTTCAGCAGCACTTGCGTGACGCAAAGCAGTTTCATAAAGCGCAATGTTTTTGGGCTTTACATGAAATGTCTTGTGGATATAGGAGAATAGTTCCCTATTGGGGTGTGTTTTGGAAAAGAATTTCCAAATCATTCGTACTTCTTAAAAATGGCTGAGGTATTATGCCCGCCGAAACCAAACGTATTCGTCATGGCTACGTTCACTTCACGATGCTGCGCTTTGTTGAACGTAAAGTTCAATTTAGGATCAAGAGCTTCATCGGTATTTACGAAGTTAATGGTTGGAGGAATAATTCCGTTTTTGATTGCAAGAATGGTAGCAATAGCTTCGACAGCTCCTGCAGCACCAAGCAAATGTCCAGTCATTGACTTCGTACTTGAGATGTTCAAATTGTAAGCGTGCTCACCAAAAATGTTTTGGATAGCCTTTGCTTCTTGAACGTCTCCAAGCGGAGTAGAAGTTCCGTGAACGTTTATGTAGTCGATTGAGTTTGAAGAAATACCTGCATCAGATAGCGCGTTCTTCATTACGTTGGTAGCGCCAATTCCTTCAGGATGAGGGGCTGTAATGTGATAAGCGTCTGCAGACATTCCGCCGCCGATTAATTCAGCATAAATTTTAGCTCCACGCGCTTTAGCGTGCTCTAAATCTTCTAAAATAAGACAACCGCCTCCTTCGCCCAAGACAAAACCATCGCGGGTTGAATCGAAAGGTCTAGAAGCTGTTTTAAAATTCTCATTGTTTTCAGAAAGCGCTTTACAAGCGTTGAATCCACCAACACCAGCTTCGCAAATCGCAGCTTCAGAACCACCACTAACAATAATGTCTGCCTTACCCAAACGAATGTAGTTAAAGGCATCGATTAATGCGTTGGTTGAAGAAGCACAAGCCGAAACGGTTGTGTAGTTTGGACCTCTGAATCCGTATTGAATACTGATATGACCTGAAGCGATATCGGCAATCATTTTCGGAATGAAGAAAGGATTGAAGCGTGGTGTACCATCGCCTCTTCCGAAATTCATACACTCCTCTTGAAAGGTTAGTAAACCGCCAATACCGGAACCCCATATGACACCAACTCTATCTTTGTCAACCGAATCTACATCAATACCAGAATCTGCGATAGCTTCCTTAACAACCACTAACGCATAGTGGGTATAAGGATCCATCTTGCGCATTTCTTTTCGCTCAATGTGATCTTCAATATTAAACCCCTTGACTTCACAGGCAAATTTCGTTTTGAACTTGCTTGCGTCAAAGCGTGTAATTAAATCTGAACCACTCACACCATTGATAAGGCCATTCCAGTATTCTTGGACAGTATTACCAATGGGTGTTAGTGCTCCTAGTCCGGTAACAACGACCCTTCTTAACTCCATAGTTTTCAGGAAAGTTGAGTAATATCCGAATGATTATTTATTCGCTGTGATGTAATCAATCGCTTGACCCACAGTAACAATCTTTTCTGCTTGATCGTCTGGGATAGCGATGTTGAATTCCTTTTCAAATTCCATGATAAGTTCAACTGTATCTAAAGAATCTGCTCCTAAATCATTTGTGAAGCTAGCCTCTGGAGTAACTACAGATGCTTCAACACCTAATTTGTCTACGATGATTTCGGTAACTTTTTGTGCAATTTCAGACATTGTCTTGATG
>JBILOU010000145.1:0-2731 GCA_044374295.1 Flavobacteriales bacterium
CGCGTGGGTAGCACGCACAAACAGGCCTTTGCTTCAGAAAGACGCAAGAGGACAATTGGTTCAAACAACACTTATTCGATATTTGGCTAGCAGGGGATTAACAAAAGATGCTGCTGGAATTCAAGAATTATCAGATACTGATATTTCCAATATTCTAGCTGGAAATACCAACTGCAACGAACCAAAATGGGGCGCTTTAGAAAAGCGCTGGCACCAAATTGTTTTCGAATATCAAACCTTTCAAAGTGGCGAAAACCCAAGCGGACATTCCATCTTCCAACGTCTAGAATATTACAAAGCTGCGAAATTTATTATTGTAAGAAATCTACTTTTCGGTGTAGGACAAGGAAACGTGAAATCCGCATACAGCGAGGCTTACAAGCAAACTTCTCCAAATCTCGATGAAAAGGTGCAACACGCTGTGCACAACCAATTCTTGTCGTATTGGATAGCCGCTGGTCTTGCAGGAATTTTATGCTTCCTTCTGTATTTCTATTTCATGTGGAAACACGCGAGAAAAAATGAAGTTGCTTTAGCATTTGTCATACTCGCACTGCTGTCTTGCCTTACGGAAGACACCCTTACAACGCAGCCTGGCGTGGCATTCTTCGCGTTTTTCAGTACGTTCTTTTTCTTCCTTCCGAGAAAAGAAAACTAGTTCTTCACCTTCAATCTTTCTGGCTGATTAGCTATTTCCCACGCAGTGGAGAACACCAGTTGCGCAATGCTGCACATCTTTTCATAAAGAATCTTTTCAGGGTCATCGCCAGGCTTGTGATAATCTTCATGAACACCACTGAAATAGAAGATGACAGGAATATTGTTCTTCGCGAAATTGTAATGGTCTGAACGGTAGTAAAATTGATTCGGATCATCTTCCGTGTTGAAGGTGTAATCTAAAATCAAATTCGACGTTTGCTTATTCACCGACTCTGAAAGGTTGTGTAAATCCATACTCAAACGATCACTTCCAATCAAATAAACATACTTCTCATTGTCTTTGTGCGCCTCGTCTACACGACCAATCATGTCAATATTTAAATCACAAACCGTGTTGTTCAATGGGTAAACAGGATGTCTGGTATAGTATTCACTTCCGAACAATCCTTTCTCCTCTCCACTTACGTGAAGAATTAGAACACTTCGCTTCGGTCCGTTTCCATCTTTCTTCGCTTGAATAAAAGCTTCCCCAATTTCCATGGCAGAAACAGTTCCTGAACCATCATCGTCTGCACCGTTATTAATCTCGCCGTTCACAATACCAATGTGATCGTAATGGGCAGATATAACAACTATTTCATTCTTCATTGTTGCATCACTTCCTTCAATAAACGCCAATACATTTTCACTGGAAACCATTTCATCTGTAACATTCACATTTAATGAAGCTTCTGTGTGCACTACATTTAATTTTATGCGTTGTTTCGAATGAGGAATTTTATTTCCCTTCTTGCTAAACTTACCTATGTTGTTTGCAAGGTCTAAACGAAACCACTCGTTGGCAGATTTTTCATTGGTGAAAATCAATGGAATTCCGGTTGCAACTGCAACGTCCATGTCTTCTATCAATTCCATCTTTTCCGATTCTAACCAGAATTTAATACGTGGTAAAAACGTGGCGTAATCGCGACGAATAACGACAATAGCCTTTGCACCGTTTTGTTGGGCTAAAGCAACCTTCAGTCCTGGATCAAAAGACCAATCGCTTAACTGCTTGGTGTCTCCCGAAATCAATGATTTTCCTTTCTTATTCTTTGGCTCACCGTCCATAACAACCACCAATGCATCTTTTACATCCAAGCCTTCATAGTCATTGTAGCGTCCTTCAGTGATACCATAGCCGGCAAAAACAATTTTTGTAAATGTTTTTGTTCCCTCTAATCCTTCAGCATCCAATGAAAAAATATCCTTCGAACTTTCATAGTTCTTTCCATTTACAGTAAGAATGGTTGAGGTTAACTTACGCTTACGTAAAGGGAAACTCTGTTGCTGAACACCAGTCATAGATCCTTTTTCTAATCCCAATGACTGATAGTAATTCTCAATGTAAGCTGCTGCTTTTTTCTGACCAGGTTTACTCGTTTCTCTTCCTTCGTATTCATCAGCTGCAAGAATAAATAACTGTTCTTTCAGTTCTTTAACCGTAATGCTATTCATATAAAAGTCACGCTTATCAGTAGCGTCTAAAGAACGTTGTGCATTACCAACAAAGCTTGCACAAATACAAAATATTCCTATCAGTTTTTTCATCTTACAAATCAATTTTTTCTACACGTTTAGCATGTCTTCCACCTTCAAATGGTGTATTAAAAAACGCAGTTACCATAGCCTTCGCAACATCCAATGAAACAAATCTCGCAGGTATAGAAAGAATATTAGCGTCGTTATGTTGTCTTGCTAGTGTTGCTATTTCTTCTGTCCAGCACAAAGCTGCTCTTACACCCGCATGCTTATTTGCAGCAATACTCACTCCGTTCGCTGAACCACAAAGCAATATTCCACGTGAATCACCTATCACATTTTCAGCCACCGCATGCGCATAGTCTGCATAATCACAACTGTCTGCAGATTCACATCCTTTATCTTCAATTTGAATTGAAGGAAATTCAGTATTCATCCATGTTTTCAAGGTTTCCTTCATTTCGAAACCTGCGTGATCAGACCCTATATAAAGCTTCATAAAATTTTAGATTTGTACAAACTTATTCCTTTCTTTTGTGTTTTGAATAAC
>JBILOU010000146.1:0-2701 GCA_044374295.1 Flavobacteriales bacterium
CCCAACGCGATTACTGCAATTTCGGAAGTACCACCTCCGATATCGATAATCATATTACCCATTGGTTCTTCAACGTCTACACCAATACCAATTGCTGCAGCCATTGGCTCGTGAATCAAATAAACTTCTTTTGCTCCTGCATGTTCCGCAGAATCTTTTACCGCACGCTTTTCAACTTCAGTAATACCCGATGGAATACAAATTACCATTCTTAATGAAGGCTGAAACATTTTCCCGCCCTTGTTAATCATTTTGATTAACCCTTTGATCATATCCTCAGCAGCATGGAAATCGGCAATTACACCGTCTTTCAACGGACGAATTGTTTTAATGTTCTCGTGAGTCTTGCCATGCATCTGCTGCGCTAAGCGTCCAACGGCAACAGTTCTACCTGAAACGCGGTCGCGAGCAATGATTGATGGTTCATCTACAACAACCTTATCGTTCATGATAATGATTGTGTTTGCCGTACCTAAGTCAATGGCAATTTCTTGTGTTAGGAAACTAAAAAGTCCCATGCTTGTCCTTCTTTAAAATCGGTTAATTGAAAACGCTTGGATAAGTTACAAAGATAAGCGCGCAACAAGCTTTCTAACGAATTGCGAAGAATTTTTTTGTGGCGTTTGTTTTGGGTTAAATTCGCAAAAAAATAACTATGTCATTCGAACTACCAAATTTACCTTACGCATACGACGCACTTGAGCCACACATCGATGCGCGTACCATGGAAATTCACCACAGCAAGCATCACGCTGCATACACTACAAACCTAAACAACGCTATTGCTGGAACCGATTTAGAAAATCTTTCTATCGAAGAAGTTATGGTGAAGGGTTTCGATAATGCTGCAGTTAGAAATAACGGCGGTGGATTCTACAATCACAACCTATTTTGGGAACTTCTTTCACCAAATGGTGGAAAAGTGACTCCAACCATGGAAGCCGCAATTAACGAGGCTTTCGGATCATTCGACGCATTCAAAGATTTATTCGTGAAAGCAGCAATGACACGCTTCGGTTCAGGCTGGGCTTGGTTGTGTGTGACAGAAGGAAAACTTGAAGTGTGCTCAACACCAAATCAAGACAATCCGTTGATGCCAGGAGTTGGTTGCTCTGGATTTCCAATTTTAGGCTTAGACGTTTGGGAACATGCGTACTACCTGAACTATCAGAACAGACGTCCAGATTACATTCAAGCTTTTTTCAATGTAATTAATTGGGAAGTGGTTGAAGCTCGCTACAACAGCGCGAAGTAATTCTTCCATCTAGAATAATGAAGCCCTCGAGATTCTCGGGGGCTTATTCTTTTCTAGCTCTTAAGACAAAGTTTTGCCCCAAATAAACACGACGCACTTGTTCGTCGGAAGCCAATTCCTCGGCACTTCCCGACTTCAAAATATTCCCGTCGTACAAGAGGTATGCGCGATCGGTAATCGTCAGCGTTTCTTGAACATTGTGGTCAGTAATTAAAATTCCAATGTTGCGTTCTTTCAGCTTCCAAACAATTCGCTGAATGTCTTCAACCGCAATGGGGTCAACGCCTGCAAAAGGTTCGTCTAACAAAATAAACTTCGGATCTGTAGCTAAGGCACGTGCAATTTCAGTTCTTCTGCGCTCGCCTCCACTGAGGTGATGACCTATGTATTTTCTTCTTTCAGTCAATCCAAATTCTTCCAACAAAGCATCCAACTTCTCTGACTGCTCTTGCTTTGAAAGACCCGTCAATTCAAGCACTGCTTTAATGTTGTCTTCAACAGATAGTGAACGGAAAATAGAGGCTTCTTGCGGTAGATATCCCACACCCATTTTCGCGCGCTTGAACATGGGCATATGTGTAATCTCAGTATCATCGAGCAAAACCTTTCCTTGGTTAGGTTGAATTAAACCGGTCACCATGTAGAAACTTGTTGTTTTACCTGCTCCATTCGGACCAAGCAATCCAACGATTTCGCCTTGTTCAACATAAAACGAAACGTCTTTCACAACGGTTCGCTTTCCGTAAATCTTTTGAATGTTTTCAGCCCTTAACTGCATTGTGCGAAAATAGGCATCAAAGCGCTTCTATTTGCAACTGCCTGGGCAAAAGAGCAAAGGTCATGCGGTGGTGCTCACAGGCGCCGAATTCCGAAATGGCTGCGCGATGGGCCTTTGTAGGATATCCCATGTTTCTATCCCAAGCATAATAAGGAAATTTCTCGTGCAGCTTCAACATAAATTCATCGCGATGAGTCTTTGCTAAAACGGATGCAGCAGCAATATTTAAAAAGCGAGCATCGCCTTTAATCATGCAGGTGTGCGCGTAACCCTCCAAAGCATAAAACCGATTTCCATCTACCAAGAGATGCGATGGTTTAATCTTCAAATCAATTGTTGCGCGTTGCATTGCGGTAATTGATGCTCGAAGAATATTCAGTTGATCTATTTCTTGCGGAGTAACGAACTGCACGTTCCAAGCCACCGCCTCTTGTTCAATAATCACACGCAATTCATCGCGATGCTTCTTACTCATTTGCTTCGAATCGTTCAGCCAAGGGTGCGAAAATCCTTCAGGAAGAATTACAGCAGCCGCAACGACCGGGCCTGCTAAACAGCCTCTTCCGGCTTCATCTAAGCCCGCTTCATTGCTATCTGTGTGGAAGGGTAACATCGTATTCAAAAATAAAAAAGGGTCGGCCGAAGCCAACCCTTTTCAAAAAGTATTT
>JBILOU010000147.1:0-2689 GCA_044374295.1 Flavobacteriales bacterium
AGGTTTCGTAACTTCGAAGATGAGAATACTCAGCTATGGCCCTTTCTAAAAAACATTTTCACTCCATTGCGCTCGAAACGGCGCTATCTCCGCAAGAAGAAATGCTGCACGTTGGAAAGAACATGCAACGATTAACCATTGGCATTCCAAAGGAAACCTCTTTTCAAGAACGTCGTGTGGCCCTTGCTCCTGAAAGTGTTGGTTTGTTGGTGAGTCGCGGGCATGATGTAATCATAGAATCGGGCGCAGGTAACGAGAGTAATTTTTTAGATCACGACTACAGCGAATGCGGCGCCAACATTGTTTATGACCGCAAGCAAGTCTTTCAAGCGAACGTAATCATGAAAGTGGCGCCACCGAGCTTGGAAGAAATAGAATTGATGCCCGGTAAGCAGACGCTTATTTCAGCATTGAATTTACCGGTTCAATCGAAGGAGTGTTTCGTTCAACTTTCGGTAAAAAAAATCACAGCCATCGCCTGGGATTACATTCAAGATAAAAAAGGAATATACCCCATTGTTCGCGCAATGGCCGAAATAGCAGGCAATACGTCAATCATGCTGGCAGCAGAATATCTCAGTCACCACACCGGCGGAAGAGGACTTATGCTCGGCGGAATAACCGGTGTTCGTCCAACAGAGGTAGTCATCATTGGCGCCGGAACGGTTGGGGAAAATGCTGCTCGTGCTGCTCTCGGTTTGGGAGCAAGCGTGAAGCTTTTCGATAACAGTATTTATAAGTTGAAACGCATTCAGAACGATTTGGGTGTTCATCTTTGGACCAGCACCATTCAGCCTTCTGAACTTTCACGTGCGTTGAAATACGCCGATGTGGTCATTGGAGCCATTCGCTCGAAGAAAGGAAGAACACCTGTTGTTGTTTCTGAGGAAATGGTTCAAGACATGAAAGAAGGAAGTGTGATTGTAGATGTGAGTATCGATCGTGGCGGATGTTTTGAAACATCTGAAGTAACGAACCACGAGAATCCGACTTTCCGCAAGCACGGTGTAATTCATTATTGTGTTCCGAACATTGCTGCGCGTGTTTCAAGAACGGCGTCTTATGCGCTTTCGAATATTTTCGCTCCTGTAATTTTAGACTTAGGCGACGAAGGTGGAATTGTCAATCTGATTCGAAATCAGAAAGGGTTCCGAAATGGAGTCTACCTCTATCACGGAACCCTTACCAATGAAGACATTGCCACGACTTTCGATTTGTCGTGGAAACCGTTAGAATTGCTTATTGAGGCGATTTAGATTCGTCTCCTTTCGACAATAGAAATCCGATTGAAAAATTCAAGCGAAGAGCAACACCGTTCTTCACAGAATTGGTGAAACCACCAGTTAACATTGAATTTCCGTCTGTATATTTTCTTGAAGTGATTTTTGTTCCACCCCCAGCATACACATCAATAACGAAGCGATCGTTTTTTCCTTGGAATTTTTGATATCCGATTTGTGCTCCATAAATGGAAACACGCGTATTTAAATTTTGGAATCCGCCGGTTGGATTAGCGTAGTAGTAAGTTGAATCTACAGGGTCCATTAAATAGTCAGTATATTCATCAAGTTGTGAGCCTGAAAAGCGCTGAGAGCTGTACAATCCGAAATAAAATCCTTCCATGTTTTTTCTTGTATACATGCGCACCTCTGGGTCAAGAGAAATCCCGGCGTTGCTGTTATCTAAATTTTGTTGGAAGTATGTTCCACCCCCCATGTTCTCGAGGCCGCTTGATTTCGGAATAAGATTTTGGCTGAAACCGAGAGCAACAGAAATGCGTGGCGAATTAGGAATCATATATTCTGCATGAACGGTGTACTTCATGTTTCTTAAAAATACAAGTGGAGTGTATTTGATTGCCAATTGTGCGCTAGTAGCGATAGAAATTAGTGCAATAGAAACAAGTAAAATTGTTTTTTTCATAGTTTGAAATGTATTTTCAAGTAAAGATAACAAAAAGCCCCACCGAAGTGAGGCTGTTTGAAATGTGTTGTCTTTTGGAATTACATGAACGCTTCCATTGGCGGACAAGTACAAACCAAGTTTCTATCTCCGTATGCGTTGTCTACGCGACCCACGCTAGTCCAGAATTTATTCTCACGAAGACCGGGCATTGGATAAGCAGCAGCACTGCGAGAATAAGAGTGGTTCCATTCGTCTGCAGTTAATTCTTGCGCTGTGTGTGGAGCCATCTTCAGCATGTTGTCCTGCTTATCGGCTGCCCCACTTTCAACGTCTGCAATTTCTTTTCTGATCTGAATCATCGCATCGCAGAAGCGATCCATTTCAACCAATGGCTCACTTTCGGTTGGCTCAACCATTAATGTTCCAGCCACAGGGAAAGATACTGTTGGAGCGTGGAAACCGTAGTCCATTAAACGCTTCGCAATGTCTTCCACTTCAACCCCGAAAGATTTAAATGAACGACAATCCAAAATCATTTCGTGTGCAACGTGTCCGTTCGTTCCAGTATAAAGAACATCGTAGTGATCTTTCAAACGTGCCTTCATGTAGTTCGCGTTGAAGATTGCAACTTTCGTTGCATCTGCCAATCCATCGAATCCTAACATCTTAATGTATCCGTATGAAATCAATAAGATTAGTGCGCTTCCGAATGGAGCAGAACTCACACCGTTAATTCCGTGCTCTCCGCCCGTTTTCACAAATGCGTTAGATGGAAGGAAAGGCT
>JBILOU010000148.1:0-2673 GCA_044374295.1 Flavobacteriales bacterium
CGTCTAAGACAGCAACGTGTCGCTTCCCAATACTTCCACATCCGACTACTGCAAACTTGATTTTCATCGGTTGCAAAGTAATCAATCATTTTTGAATTTCCACGACCTTTTCGGCTAGGAATTTCTTCAAAGGATATTTTTCGAGCCGACATCTTTCGAAGAATTCCTTTTCAGTTTCCTCATTGGCAAGTAGAAGCGCCGCTTCGAGCGATTCGTAATCGGAAAGGCACAGGTTTTTCAGCGGGCTTCCCTCCAACGGAAAAGAAGTTTGAAAACTCGTCCCAATAAACGTTTTATATCCCAACGCTAATCGCTCGAAAAGCAAGGTGGAGTAGGCCATAAGGCCTATGTTCACCTTGAAGAAATTCTCACTCGATTTCATTTCAACGGGAGCAATAGTTGTGTTAGTTCCTTCGAAAAGTGAAGAGTAGAACGATTGAAATTCGCTGTCGGATCTTTCCTTTGGATGAGGAAAAACAATCAGTTCGAAGTGAGGATGCTTCTTCAAAAAGGTCTTCAAGCTTTCCAAAAGAAATAATTCATTTTCTTGAATTCCAAATCCGAAATTAGCATGACCAGCTTTCCTTCTTACCCACTCACCATGGGAATAGAAACCTAGTGTATTTTTTGGTGGAAGGGGTGCATTCATGTAACAATGAGCGTAGCGTGAATACTGTTCCGCGGGCCAATGCAACAGACGTGAAACGTACCATTGCTCGAAATGTGGAATTTCTTCCAATTGGTAGGCGCTTGAAACGACCACATCGTCGGCAATCATAAAGGTATGATGCCCAGCGAATGGGCCTGGAGATGGAATTTTTGTCACCTTAATGCGGAATCCTTTTAATAAGTAAGCAAGGGCGTTGCTGTCTTTTTCGAACGGTGTAAAATCGAAAAATTCAGGGATCTTATTTGTTGAAATGAAATCGATAATGGCCGTCCATTCGACTACTTCGCGGATGAGTAAAGCAAGATTCACACGACGCGAATCGAATAGGCACTGAAGCGAAATACGCAAAGCGAATAAATGGAATTTAAGAGGCAATGGCTCGATTGAAAGTTCCTCTCGAACCAATACGTGCAAGTCCTTGAATCCTGAATTCGTTGAAATGTATTCAACCGCAATTTCTTTTTGATTGGAAGTCGAAACCAAAACGCAAGGTCTGTTTCCTTCAGAAAGTTTTTGATTTTTTCTTCTGGAAGCAATGCGCTTCCATTCTTTGAATCCGATGAGTAAATCTTTTTTCGCGCTTCCTGGAAGGCGATACGTCAAATCATGAAGCACTCTGTGCTGAAGCATGCGCAAGCGAAGGTCTTCGGAGACTTTCCTGGGACGTACCAAGACCAAGAAATCTTTCATGGGACTCTTCAGAAGCGACTTCGCAAATCGAAGTGCGGTGCCGAGGTTAGACGTTGGATTCATGGAGCAAGTGTAGGAAGGATTCGAGGTTTTGATTCCAGCTCAAGATAGGAAAGTTGAAATGTTTTGAAAGCTGCTCTGCAGCTGTTTTAGCGCGAAGCCCAGTTTCACAGATGAGAATGCACGAGCGATTCGTTTTATCGATTTCTTCCTTTAATTCAGAAGCAGTGATTGATATAACTTCAGAGGGCAAACCATCTGCTTCACCCAAGAAAAAAATAGGAGTGCTACGGTCTTTCAACAATTCATTTAAAGTTAATGAAGGCATAGGAATTTCTTTATTCGGATTGAAATGAAAACGAGACCAAAGTCCAGAAATGCCGTCGTAATAATCAATGGCCCCCACGAACGCGCAAGGCGAAAGGGTCAAAAACTGAAGGGCTTGGTGGGCAACATGAACGCCCACCGCAGCCACTGCCGTTGGCCATACCCCATCTGTTGTGCAGTCGCGTTCAACTTTGTTTGAATCAGTGATGTGTCCAAAAAGCATTTCAGTGGTTATGCTATTTAAATGGACAAAGGCCGAAGACCCTGCGTTCATTTGAGCTGCGGCATAGAAAAATGGAATATGCTGTTTCTCGAAGTGCTTGGCTAATTCTAGTTTCGTGGCGAGACGATCTGTAAAATCGAAAACCAAATCGAACGATTGCTTTTTTTCGAAATCATCGAACATTCGTTCTTCGCAGCTAACGTTTGCATCCGGAAAATGACGCGCGCAATATTCTGTCAGAACGCGCGCTTTGTTTCGTCCTATATCTTCTGGTGTAAAGAGGTGTTGTCTGTTTAAGTTGGAAACTTCAACAAGATCTCCATCGAAAAGGGTGGCATTTCCAATTCCTGAAGAAACTAAATAGGGAAGTGCGGCATGCGCAAGTCCACCGCATCCAATAACAAGGATACGTTTATCTCTTAAGTAATCTTGGTCCCAGGTCATTCTGTTAAAACGAGTGAATTTCGAACGGCAAGATAGTTTACAGAGGGGCTTTTGGCATATTTTACGAACAATTTAGTTTGCTAACTAACTGATAATGAATTAAAACAGAAAGAAAGTTGGCTTGAAAAGCAAAAAAAAGTGCGTACGTCATGAAAAGTTGTACTTTTGCGGCTGTATTTAACCTTTAAAAAACATCAAGACAATGTCTGAAATTGCACAAAAAGTTACCGAAATCATCGTAGACAAATTAGGTGTTGAAGCATCTGTAGTTACTCCAGAGGCTAGCTTCACAAATGATTTAGGAGCAGATTCTTTAGAT
>JBILOU010000149.1:0-2639 GCA_044374295.1 Flavobacteriales bacterium
AAATAAATTCTGTTATTCATTTCGCTGCATTTAAATCGGTTGAAGAATCTCAGAAAATGCCAGAAGCATACATGCGCAATAACGTGGGTTCGACCAAGGTTTTGTTGCAATTGATGGAAGAGTTTTCGGTTGAACGTTTTGTTTTCTCTAGCTCTTGCACGGTTTATGGCACGCCGGAAATAAATCCGGTTAGCGAAAAAACTCCTCGATTGCCGGCGGCTTCCGTTTACGGCCAAACAAAACAAGATTGCGAAGATTTAATTTTTGAAGCGTCGCATAGCGTGCCTTTTCAATCGGTTGTGTTGCGATATTTTAATCCGGTTGGTGCTCATCCTTCCGCTAAAATTGGTGAGTCAACGAACGATGCTCCAACGAATTTAATTCCATTGGTATGTGAAGTAGCATCAGGAAAGCGCGCGAAATTGTTTGTTTTCGGTGAAGATTATGACACACCGGATGGCTCATGCATTCGCGATTACATTCACGTAGTTGATCTTGCGAAAGCGCACGTCTTGGCACTGAATCTTTCGAGAGAAACGAAATTGGAAATTTTCAATTTGGGTGTTGGAAAAGGATACAGCGTAAAGGAAGTTGTGGATCGCTTTCAGAGAATAAATAACGTTACGCTAAACGTAGAAATAACTGGAAGAAGATCGGGCGATGTTCCTGCCATTTGGGCTGTTCCAGATTATGCTGAAGAAAAGTTGGGATGGAAGTGTCAGATGACCATTGAAGACGCTTTGGCTCACGCTTGGAATTGGACGCGAACGCAAGTTAAATAAACCATTCTCCGCAGAGAATAATTAGATTACAAACCATTCCTAGTACGAATCCGGCATACACTTGTTGATGTGTGTGTGCGTTTAGGCGTAATCTTGAAAAACCAGTTAGTGCAGCCATAAAAAGGCAAGCGATAATGATGATTGAAACATCTGCACGGTGGAGAACACTTAAGCTTATTAGTGATCCAAAAACGCCACCTTGTCCGAGCATGTGAACGCTAATTTTCCAGAAGAAATTTATTCCTAACGAAAGTATTAGCGAAACAATTACGGAAAGTATAAAGGAGAATACTTCTGTAGGAAGTGTGGGGCCATAGTATCTGAGTAGGCCGTAAGATAAAATGTAGTAGAAGATAACCAATAAATACGGTGCCCATCTTTCCTTTCGATCATGTAAATCAATGGAAGAAACCATTTTGAATTTGATCATAATGAGAATGCTCAGAGCAGGAGCAACGATATTAATTCCGAGTAGAAGAAACACGAAGTAATCTGCCTCTGCAGGAGCAATGTAGTAAGGGTCTATCCAGCGCACCAAAAGGTAGATGACCATTGGCATTCCGAGCGGATGGAAAATCAAAGAAAGGAATTTCGAAAACTGAATAATAAACTTTTCTCTCATTACATTTCTTTTCTTAATCGAGCTACTGGAATACCAAGCTGTTCGCGGTATTTTGCAACAGTTCTTCTTGCGATGTTGTATCCTTTTGAGTTAAGCAATTTACCTAATTTCTCGTCGGTGAGGGGTTTCTTTTTTTCTTCCGCGCCTATTGCATCTTTGAGTATTTGCTTCACTTCTCTTGAGCTCACTTCCTCTCCTTCGTCGGTTGAAAGGCTTTCTGCGAAGAAGTATTTCAATAAATAAGTTCCGTAAGGTGTTTGAATGTATTTGCTATTCGCCATGCGGCTAATGGTTGAAATGTCCATATTAACGCGATCGGCAATGTCTTTCAAGATCATGGGTTTCAATTTCGTTTCATCCCCTGAAAGGAAGAATTCGCGCTGCATGGTAAGTATAGCTTCCATGCAAATCATGAGTGTTTGATTTCTTTGTTGAATAGCGTCAATGAACCACTTCGCGCTTTCGATTTTTTGTTTTACGAATTGAAGGGCTTCTTTCGCCTTTGCATCTTTTGTTTTGAGCTTCGCGTAGTGATCGAGCATTCCCTTGTATTCGCGACTAATCTTTAATTCAGGAGCATTTCTCGAATTAAGTTGAAGGCGCAACTCGTCGTTTTCTACGACCAACATAAAGTCGGGAGTAACGTGTTGAACGGTTCTATTCGATTCTTGCATACTGTTACCAGGTTTTGGGTTGAGATGCAGAATAAGTTCGATAGAAGGCTTCAACTCTTCATCTGAGATGCCGAGTTTTTTCGAGATTTTCGCGTAATGTTTTTTGGTGAATTCGTCGAAATATTTTTGAATAATGGTTTTCGCCAATTCAACCACGGGCGTATTTCTCTCTTGGCGCTTCAGTTGAATATACAAGCATTCGCGTAGATCTCTTGCACCAACACCAGCAGGGTCAAGTTCTTGAATTTCCTGGAGAATCTCCTCTAATTCAGGAACCGAAGTCATGATGTTCATGGAAAAAGAAAGATCGTTTGCAACAGCCTGTAACTCTCGTCTTAAATAACCGTTATCGTCTAAATTACCAATGATGTATTCGGCGAGTTGCAATTGCTCTTCGTCTAAATCGCGAAGGCCAATTTGCGCATAGAGTAAATCGTGGAATGTTTTTCCTGCACCTATTGGAATGTCTCGATCTTCTTGGTCTGCCGAGTTGTTGTTTACGCTTAATTTATAATCGGGAACATCGTCGTCGGAAAGAAATTCCGAAAAGTCGAAATCAAC
>JBILOU010000021.1:0-32961 GCA_044374295.1 Flavobacteriales bacterium
AAATAAATTCTGTTATTCATTTCGCTGCATTTAAATCGGTTGAAGAATCTCAGAAAATGCCAGAAGCATACATGCGCAATAACGTGGGTTCGACCAAGGTTTTGTTGCAATTGATGGAAGAGTTTTCTGTTGAACGCTTTGTTTTCTCTAGCTCTTGCACAGTTTATGGCACGCCGGAAATAAATCCGGTTAGCGAAAAAACTCCTCGATTGCCGGCGGCTTCCGTTTACGGCCAAACAAAACAAGATTGCGAAGATTTAATTTTTGAAGCGTCGAAGAGCGTGCCGTTTCAATCTGTTGTGTTGCGATATTTTAATCCGGTTGGTGCTCATCCTTCTGCAAAAATTGGCGAGTCTACGAACGATGCTCCAACGAATTTAATTCCCTTGGTTTGTGAAGTTGCTTCTGGAAAGCGCGCGAAGTTGTTTGTTTTTGGGGAAGATTATGACACGCCAGATGGCTCGTGCATTCGCGATTACATTCATGTTGTAGATCTTGCAAAAGCTCATGTCTTAGCATTGAATCTTTCGAGAGAAACGAAATTGGAAATTTTCAATTTGGGTGTTGGAAAGGGATACAGCGTGAAGGAAGTTGTGGATCGCTTTCAAAAAATAAATAACGTTGCACTAAACGTGGAAATAACTGGAAGAAGATCGGGCGATGTCCCTGCCATTTGGGCTGTTCCAGATTATGCGGAAGAAAAGTTGGGATGGAAGTGTCAGATGACCATTGAAGACGCTTTGGCTCACGCTTGGAATTGGACGAGAACGCAGGTTAAATAAACCATTCTCCGCAGAGAATAATCAGATTACAAACCATTCCTAATACGAACCCGGCATACACTTGTTGGTGTGTGTGTGCGTTCAGGCGTAGTCTTGAAAAACCGGTTAGCGCAGCCATTAAAAGGCAAGCGATGATGATGATTGAAACATCTGCACGGTGCAGAATGCTTAGGCTGATTAGTGATCCAAAAACGCCACCTTGTCCGAGCATGTGAACGCTAATTTTCCAGAAGAAATTAATGGATAAAGAAAGCAGTAACGAAACTATTACGGAAAGAATAAATGAGAAGACTTCTGTTGGAAGTGTTGGGCCGAGGTATCTGAGCAGGCCGTATGACATAATGTAATAGAGGATAACCAATAAATAAGGCGCCCATCTTTCTTTTCGATCATGTAAATCAATGGACGAAACCATTTTAAATTTGATCATGATGAGAATGCTCAATGCAGGAGCAACGATATTAATTCCAAGTAAAAGAAAAACGAAATAATCTGCTTCTGCTGGAGCAATGTAGTACGGGTCTATCCAGCGCACCAAAAGGTATATGACCATTGGCATTCCCAGCGGATGGAAAATCAAAGAAAGGAATTTCGAAAACTGAATAATAAACTTTTCTCTCATTACATTTCTTTTCTTAATCGGGCTACTGGAATACCAAGCTGTTCGCGGTATTTGGCAACAGTTCTTCTTGCGATGTTGTATCCTTTTGAGTTAAGCAATTTACCTAATTTCTCGTCGGTAAGGGGTTTCTTTTTTTCTTCCGCACCAATGGCATCTTTGAGGATTTGCTTCACCTCTCTTGAGCTCACTTCTTCGCCTTCATCAGTTGAAAGGCTTTCTGCGAAGAAGTATTTCAATAAATAAGTTCCGTAAGGCGTTTGAATGTACTTGCTATTCGCCATGCGGCTAATGGTTGAAATGTCCATGCTCACGCGATCGGCAATGTCTTTCAAGATCATGGGTTTCAATTTGGTCTCATCGCCGGAAAGAAAAAACTCGCGCTGCATGGTAAGTATGGCCTCCATGCAAATCATGAGTGTTTGATTTCTTTGTTGAATAGCGTCTATGAACCACTTCGCGCTTTCGATTTTTTGTTTTACGAATTGAAGGGCTTCCTTGGCCTTTTGATCTTTTGTCTTGAGTTTCGCGTAGTGATCGAGCATTCCCTTGTATTCGCGACTAATCTTTAATTCAGGAGCATTTCTCGAATTAAGTTGAAGGCGCAACTCGTCGTTTTCTACGACCAACATAAAGTCGGGAGTAACGTGTTGAACGGTTCTATTCGACTCTTGCATACTGTTCCCAGGCTTTGGGTTGAGATGCAGAATAAGTTCGATAGAAGGCCTCAACTCGTCATCTGAAACACCTAGTTTTTTCGAAATTTTCTCGTAATGTTTCTTGGTGAATTCGTCGAAATATTTTTGAATAATGGTCTTCGCTAATTCAACCACGGGTGTATTTCTCTCTTGACGCTTCAGTTGAATATACAAGCATTCGCGTAGATCTCTTGCACCAACACCAGCTGGGTCGAGTTCCTGAATTTCCTTGAGAACTTCTTCTAATTCAGGAACAGAAGTCATGATGTTCATGGAAAAAGAAAGGTCGTTCGCAACCGCTTGTAGTTCTCGACGCAAGTAACCGTTATCGTCTAAATTTCCAATGATGTATTCGGCGAGTTGCAATTGCTCTTCGTCTAAATCGCGAAGGCCAATTTGCGCATAGAGTAAATCGTGGAAAGTTTTTCCTGCACCTATTGGAATGTCTCGATCTTCTTGGTCTGCCGAGTTGTTGTTTACGCTTAATTTATAATCGGGAACATCGTCGTCGGAAAGAAATTCAGAAAAGTCGAAATCAACTTCTTGGTTGTCGTTTTCTTCTTCGTTGCTGTCTTCGTCGCGTTCGCTTTCTTCCTTCTCTTCCTCCCCTTCTTCAAGTGCTGGGTTGCTCTCCATTTCTTCTTTGATGCGCTGCTCCAATTCCATGGTTGGAATTTGTAGCATCTTCATCAACTGAATTTGTTGAGGAGAAAGTCGCTGTTGTAATTTTAGTTGAAGACCTTGTTTTAACATAACTCTCCAAAATTAGTGGGAATGCTCCTTAAATTTGAAAAAAACGAAACGCTTGACCTGTTTTTTATGGACTCGAATCCATACCAAAAGGACTTGCTATCTGCAGGAAATTCATATCCGGAGTTGAATTCCCTTGATTCTGTTTATCAGAATGATTGGATTGAATCTGGCTTGAGGAACTCAAGTGCAAATTGGAAATTAGTGATTGGACATCATCCTTTGTATACCTGTGGTGTTCGAAAAAATCAGCCTCAGCACATGCGCAAATTCGAGGGGTTATTCAATGAAACCCATGTCAATGCTTATTTCTGTGGTCACGAACATGATTTGCAGGTTCATAAGCCTACCGGCACAGTGACTTACTTTGTTTCGGGGGGAGGTGGAAGTAAGCGGGCTATTCAGTCACCATTTGAGTTTACTCATTTTGCACAGTCAACTCTTGGGTTTATGGTTGTGGAAATCATGAACAGCAAAATGACGGTCACGAGTTACAATGAAAACGGCCAAGTTTTATACGTCGAAACCATTGTTCATTAAGTGTTTATAAATTATATTTGCCACTAGTCCAAAGACCGGGAGCAACCCTAAGAGGTTTTCAAACGTCTTGAACTAACACCTTAATAAAAGCCGTTCATTTTGAAAAAGCATATAGTATTTTTTTTCGCGCTAATTTTTAGTTTAGGGACTGTTCAATCTTTTGGACAAGGAGCCAATTGTTTAGGCGCGACGCCGATTTGTTCTGGTGCTCCGACCAATTTTCCGGCTGTTATTGGGGGAACTGTTCCTGCAGGAAACAACTACGGCTGCTTGGGTAGTCAACCGAATCCTTCTTGGTTTACACTAACTGTAGGTTCTACAGGTGCAATTACGATAAATCAGACGGCGCCATGTGACCAAGATTATGCGGTTTGGGGACCATTCAATTCGTTGTCTGCGGCATGCGCGGGTTTAACAGCAGCTCCTGTAAGCTGCAGTTTCGCACCCACTTCAGGAAATACTTTTACTCTGCCCCCGGCAACCGCAGGACAAATTTTTATCATGTTGTTTACCAATTTTGGAGGTTGCACGGGTAATGTGAACATAACTGAAAGTGCTGGAGGTGGCACGCTAACTTGTGTTCCTGTTTGTGCGGTAACTGCATCTAATCTTGGACCGTACTGCACGGGAACTACGATTACTCTGAACGCCACTGCTGCAACAGGTGCTACCGGATATTCTTGGACAGGTCCGAATGGATTTACAGCAACTGGACAAAACGTTACTATTCCGAATTGCAATGCTTCAATGGCCGGTGTATATACAGTTACAGCTACTGGTGCTGCAACTTGCACGGGCTCTACAACGGTTGTAGTAAACGCAACGCCAACGATGAACCCCTCGGTTAACAGCCCTGTGTGTATAGGTAGTCCGATCAACTTTACTTCAGGCGCACCTGTTGGAGCCTTGGTAGCATGGACAGGACCTGCGTTTGCGGCGTTGAATCCTAACCCTACAATTGCAAGTGCGACATTGGCAAATTCGGGGAATTATACAGTTACGGTTCTTCAAAACGGCTGTCAAGCGCAGCAAATAATTCCCGTGGTAGTAACAGCCGGCCCGACTGTTACGGCTACTCCAAGTGCGACTTATTGTTCCGGATCTTCTGTCCCAGCTGTTTCATTTACTGGAACACCCGCTAACGCAACTTTCGCGTGGACAAATAATCAACTCACCATCGGATTGGCCGCATCAGGAACTGGGGGATTACCAGCATTTACAGCAACGAATACCACAGCAAATCCAATTGTAGCAACAGTTTCAGTCATTCCTCAATTGGGAACCTGTAACGGTACTGCAAGTAATTTTACAATTACTGTCAATCCAGTTCCGGCTTTAACTGCACCTGCGTCAAATGTGTATTGCGAAGGGGCCCAATTCCCGGGTGTTACTTGGGGAGCAAGCGCAGGGTCGACAATTACTTGGACCAACTCCAACACAGCCATAGGGTTGCCTGCATCCGGAACAGGAAATATTCCTGCTTTTACGACCAGTCAGGTTACTAATCAAACTATTGCAACGATCACGGCCACGCCTTCGCAAGGCCCTTGCACAGGGACGCCGGTAACATTTAACATTACTGTGAATAACGCGCCAAGCGCAACAATCACCGATATTGGTCCTCTTTGTTCCAACGCTGGTTTCCAAACCCTTGTTGCTGCAACTCCTGGTGGAGTTTGGAGTGGACCGGGAATTATTAATACTACAAGTGGTTTGTTTAATCCATTGACCGCTGGCGCTGGAACACACACCATCACTTACACATTGAATCTTCCAAACCAGTGTCCTGCTTCTGATGTGACACAGATACAGGTTATCAGTGTTCCATTGGCTAACGCAGGTTTAAACCAGAGTCTTTGTCAAGGACAAACCGTAAACCTTAATGGATCCTTCACCAATTCGAATACAGGTGCTGAGACATTTGCTTGGACGCCAACAACGAATCTAACCAACACAACCACGCTAACGCCGACATACACGGCCAACAGCACTCAAACATATACTTTAACGGTAACTTCAGGTATTTGTAGTTCAACAGACAATGTGGTTATTACCATGTTGCCTCAAAGCAACGCGACTATCACGGACGCAGGCCCATATTGTGCCGACGTAGCTCCGGTAGTTCTCACCGCAGCACAGACTGGTGGAACATGGAGTGGCCCCGGAATTACTAACGCTACTACAGGTGCTTTCAATCCTGCACTTGCGAATGTTGGAAACAACACAATTACCTATTCAATTGGCGGCCCTTGTCCAAGTACAGACACACAAGTTATAGTAATTTACGCAGTTCCAAGCGGAACCATAACCCCTTCAGGTCCATATTGTCAATCTGCACTGCCAGTTACCCTTAATGCTGCAACTCCAGGAGGAACCTGGGGTGGAACGGGAATTAACAATCCGGCTACGGGTAGTTTTGGTTCACCAACATTAGCAGCAAACACTTATGCCATAACTTATACCACTTCAGGAAACTGCCCGAGAACGTTTAACCAAAATATTGAAGTAAACGCAAGTACGAATGCAACAATCACTGCAGCGGGTCCATTTTGTTCAGACGATGCGGCGGTAATTTTAACTGCTGCTCAAACAGGAGGAACTTGGACTGGTCCTGGAATAACGAATGCCGCTACCGGTGCGTTTAATCCGGCCAATGCGAACACGGGTAACAATACAATTACCTATTCCATCGGTGGTCCTTGTCCAAGTACAGACACGCAAATAATTGTAGTAAACTCTCTGCCAGACGGAACTATTACGCCTGCTGGCCCTTTTTGTCAATCTGATTTACCATTCACCCTAACGGCTGCAAGTGCTGGCGGAACATGGAGTGGAACAGGAATTAACAACACTTCAACGGGTAGCTTTGGATCTACAACGCTTGCGGCTAATAACTACACCGTAACGTACAATACAGGAGGAAACTGTCCTCAGATATTTACTGAAACCATTGTAGTTAACGCGAATACAAATGCTACAATTTCTGCAGCGGGGCCTTATTGCTCCGATGTTGCACCGGTAATATTAACAGCAGCTCAAGCAGGCGGAACATGGAGCGGTACGGGAATAACAAGCGCAGCAACGGGGGCGTTCAATCCAGCAAGTGCAAATATTGGAAACAATGTCATCACATATTCTATCGGTGACCCATGTCCAAGCACAGATACTCAGACAATTATAATTTATGATGTTCCAGACGGAACTATTACGCCTGCTGGCCCTTTTTGTCAATCAGATTTACCATTCACCTTAACGGCTGCAAGTGCTGGCGGAACATGGGGTGGAATAGGAATTAACAACACTTCAACGGGTAGCTTTGGATCAACAACGCTTGCGGCTAATAACTATACTGTAACGTACAATACAGGAGGAAACTGTCCTCAGATATTTACTGAAACCATTGTAGTTAATGCGAACGTCGATGCAACGATTACACCTCAAGCTAATATTTGTGCTGATGCTGCTTCAATAAATTTTTTTGCTGCTGATTTGGGAGGTGTTTGGACTGGAAACGGGATAACAGATGGAACGTTAGGTACATTTGATCCGGCAGCAGTTATACCTGGTCTTCAAACAATAACTTACACTATTTCTGGGGCCTGTCCGGATTCTGATACAGAAACCATTGAGGTTTATGCGGTGTACGATGGAACAATTACTCCAGCAGGGCCGTTTTGTCAAGCCGAATTACCCTATACACTCACTGCGGCTAGTGCCGGAGGAACTTGGACAGGAACTGGAATTAACGATGCTTCAGCAGGAAGCTTTGGATCGACCTCGTTAGCCGGAAACTCATATGTTATAACCTATACTACTGCAGGAAATTGTCCACGTGTATTCAATGAAACAATCGTTGTGAATGCGAACGTGGATGCGACCATATCGAACGTGGCGCCTTTGTGTGCAGACGTTGCTCCGTTTAATTTAACTTCTGTCGACCCGGGAGGAACTTGGAGTGGAACAGGAATTACTGACCCAATAAACGGAACCTTTGACCCGAGTGCGGCAACAACAGGACCTCAAACCATTACCTATACCATTCCAGGTTCTTGCCCAAGTTCAGACACCCAAGAGATTACAGTTTATGCTGTTTATGACGGAGCGATTACCCCTGCTGGACCATTTTGTCAAGCAGATTTGCCTATTACTTTATCAGCGGCTAGCACAGGAGGAACTTGGAGTGGAACTGGAATAAATGATCCTGCTTCTGGATCATTCGGATCAACTGCTCTTGCAGCGAACACATACACCATTACCTACACAACTCAAGGTAACTGCTCTGAAGTAAATACGACTACAATTGTAGTGAACGAGAATGTGGATGCTACAATCTCTGCTGTTGCTGACGTTTGTAATGACGCGCCAGCATTTAACATGACTGCTGCGGATGCTGGTGGAACGTGGAGCGGGCAAGGAGTGAGCGGAACAGGTACTTTCGCACCGAATTCAGTTGCTCCTAACACATACACAATTACCTATTCGATTGGCGGAGCTTGTCCGGATTCAGATACTCAGGATGTTGTTGTGTTGCCTGTTCCTGACGGAACAATAATACCAGCGGGACCATTTTGTCAAGACGCTTTGCCGCAAACACTCGTAGCAGCGAGTACAGGTGGTGTTTGGAGTGGAACGGGAATCACAAGTGCAGCGAATGGAACATTCGGAGCTGCCAATACTCCCGCAGGCAATTATTCAATTACATATACAACTCCAGGACAATGCTCAATTGCCTTCAATCAAGTCATTCAGGTAATAGAAAATTTAGATGCTACAATTGCTTCGGCCGGGCCGTTTTGTGAAGACGACGCGCCCTACATTCTTACCTCTGCAAGTACAGGTGGGGTATGGAGTGGAACGGGCACTATTACAACGAATGGACAGATTTCTCCAAGCGTTTTAGGTTCGGGAACGTTTACATTCAATTACAATATTGATAACAACGGCTGTCTGAGCAGTGATAATGTTCAGGTTACGGTAAATGCGCTTCCACAGCCAAGTTTCACGGCTAGTGCAACTGAGGGATGTTCGCCTTTATCGGCGACATTTACAAACACCTCGAATCCACTAGGAAGCAATTGTGTTTGGTATGTAGACGGAACACCTGCAGGAAATGGAAATTCATTCAGCGAGATATTTACAGGAAGCAGTTGTTCAGATATAGGAATAATGGTTACTGATGCGGTAGGCTGTAGTCAAACTATGACAATGACAGATTATGTTTGCGCCTACCCGAATCCGTCGGCTTCATTTACTTGGTCTCCTCTTCAGCCTATGTTAGGTGGAACGGTTTCTTTTGAAAACACCTCTATTGGTGGTTTAATTTACAACTGGGATATTAATGGTCAAGGGGCTTCGGGTGAAAACGTAACCTACAATGTTCCTTCTGGAATAGACGGTGAGTTTCAGGCTTGTTTGCAAATTGAGGGACAAGGCGGGTGTATGGATTCTCAATGCTACACAGTTGTGTTGAGCAGCGAATCATACATATTCGTTCCAAACTCTTTTACACCCGACGCAGATGGTACCAATGATTTTTTTGCACCAGTTATAGCAGGCTTAACAAGTGATTACAAGTACTCGTTCAGAGTATATGACCGTTGGGGAGAAGTAATTTTTGAAACCAATGATCCAAGTGATGTGTGGACGGGTAATGTTCGCGGTGGAGATTATTACGCTCAACCAGATGCTTACATCTACGAAATTACACTTCAGTTAAGAGCAGGTGAGCCCCCATTTCGCAAGGTTGGGACAATAATTTTGATTCGCTAAAAATTTAGCGATTAGAAATTTAATTCCCCCGCAACTATTTTGTACTTTTGTTAGTCTAATGTTCATAAGGATGATTTCCTTACCATTTGACCTAACCTTACAGTTGTGAAAAAACATTTATTTATCGTTTTAGCCGTCCTGTTATCATCCGTTGCAAAAGCGCAACCAGGGCCTACGACCTATACTCTAAATCCTCAGCCAATTAATGGCCAGTATTCAACGGGTACAGTTGTAACCATGTGCTTTACTATGACTGGTTTTGGGGGTTGTGGGACAGCTGAGTGGTTTGAAGGATTTGATTTAAACTTAGGTCCAGGTTGGACAAACATTGCCCCAGTTACGGCACCAGCGGATTGCGGTGGCGCAGCTGGAGGTGGCCAAGGTTGGATTTGGATGGTTACGAATAATACGGCAGTAGGTCCGGTAGGTCCAGGTTATTTCTATGAAGGTCCAACTGGACCAATTGATGGAAATGCCTCAAACGACTGGGGTGATGCTGGAAACTGCACGTGGAGTTTTTGCGTGAACTTAACTGTTGCTAATTCACCTGCGGCTGGAAACCTTTCGGTTTCTGTGGCCCCTGCGTCTGATGGATATTGGGGAAGTTGGGGAGGAAACGGTTGTGATTACGCAACCCCAATCACTGTTTTGCCTCCGTCTACAAGTATTTCAGGAGTTCCTATTTGTGCTGTTACGGCATCAGCAACTTCTACAAATGCAAATAACTGTGCTGGAGCAACCGTTACATTGGCTGCTTCAAACGCTTTCGGAGCAACGAATTATACTTGGACAGGACCAAATGGATATACAGCAACAGGGCAATCGGTAACAATTCCGGGCGCACAGGTTGCTAATGCTGGTTCGTATACTGTGACTGCCACCGGTGCTGCCACATGCTCTGGTTCAACAACGGTTGTTGTTAATCCTGTTCCCCAATTGAATGTTACTTCTAATGCTCCTGTTTGTGTTTGTAATCCGCTAACGTTGAGTTCAGGTTTAACACCAACTCCGGGATTACTTGTTGCTTGGACAGGTCCTGCTTTTGCATCTTTAAATGCAAATCCAACCATTGCATGTCCACAAGTCGCAAATAGTGGAACCTACACTTGTACTGCTTTACAGGCGGGATGTCAATCGCAACAAACGTTAAGTGTTTTGGTTAGTCCAACGCCGTCAGCTGTGGTTAGTCCTGGTGGAACATACAGTGTATGCGCAGGAGCGACAATTCCAACGCAAACGATTACGGGAACGCCGGCGAACGCTGTATTAGGTTGGACAAACACTCAGGCAGGAATAGGTATTCCGGCAACTGGAGTGGGAACTATACCTTCATTTACTGCGGTTAACAATACTGCTGCTTCAATCACTTCGGTAGTTACTGTTACACCAACACTTGGAACGTGCACAGGAACACCAAGCACAATAACCATCACTGTAGGGCCTAGCCCAACGATTATAGAGCCTGAATCGAATTTGTATTGCGACGGAGCAACGTTCGCGGGTGTTGATTGGGGAGCAACTCCTTCGAGCACTGTTGTAGACTGGACAAATGACAACACTGCTAGTGGACTTCCAGGATCCGGACAAGGGAATATTGGAAGTTTTCTTTTGAGTAATCCAACGCTTGGCCAAGCTCTTTCAACTTTTACCGCAACTCCTTCTGTAGGAACTTGTATTGGAACACCAGTAACCTTTACAGTAACCGTAGCGGGTAATGGTGATGCAACCATTACCGATATTGGACCATTGTGTTCAGATGTAGGACCACAAACGATTATTGCTGCGGATCCAACAGGGACTTGGTCGGGAGATGGAATCGTGAGCACATTCGGTAATACTTCAGTTTTTGACCCAACTCTTGTTGGTCCCGGTCAACACGATATTTATTACAGTATTCCTGGTCAATGCGGAGGTTCAGATGGATTGCAAATTGAAGTGGTGAATGTTCCTGCAGCCTTTGCTGGACTTGACTTCAGTATTTGCGAGGGGGTTGATACGGTAATGGTTGGTTCATTCACCAATTCAACCACAGGCACCGAGCAATTTACTTGGTCTCCTGCTACGAATTTGAGCAGTGCGACCGTTTCTTCTCCAACATTAACAGCGACTACAACACAGACGTACACACTTACCGTGAATTCTGGAATTTGTGCTTCGAGTGATGATATTGTTGTAACTGTTGTTCCTCAAAGTGACGCAACTATTATCGCTTCAGGGCCTTATTGTGCGGACATTGCGCCCGTTCAGTTATCTTCTTTAGAACCTGGAGGAACATGGTCGGGAACGGGAATTACGAATGCTGCCAACGGAACTTTTGATCCTGCCGTTGCCACACCTTCTACTCATACAATTACTTATTCAATAGGTGGCTTCTGTCCTTCAACAGATACGGAAGACTTTGTTGTTTGGGATGTTCCAGATGGAACAATTACCCCAGCAGGACCGTTTTGTATTGCAGAGCTTCCAGTTACTCTGACAGCAGCGAGTGCAGGTGGAACTTGGAGTGGAACAGGAATAAACAACGCTGTTTCAGGAAGTTTCGGAAGTGCAACAACAACTGCAAATTCATATTTGATTAACTACAACACGGGTGGAAACTGTCCGCGTGATTTCACAACAACTGTTGTTGTAAATGCGAATTCCGACGCTACAATTAATGCCATTGCTGATATTTGTAATGACGCACCGGCTGTAACACTTACGGCGGTTCAAGGCGGCGGAACATGGTCCGGTCAGGGAGTTTCAGGATCAAGCTTTAATCCAGCTGGTTTACTTCCAGCAACATACACCGTGACTTATAATATTGGAGGTGCTTGTCCAGATTCAGATACGCAAGATGTAGTTGTTTTAGCTGTTCCAGACGGAACCATTACTCCTGCTGGTCCATTCTGTCAAGATGCTTTACCGCAAACGCTTACTGCAGCGTCTGCAGGTGGAATTTGGAGTGGAACAGGTATTACAAGTGCTGCAAACGGTACATTTGGTAGCACCACAACACCTGCTGGTAACTATACGATCACTTACACCACTTCGGGTGTTTGTCCTCAGGCTTTCACAGAAAGTGTTGTAGTAGTAGGAAATCTTGATGCAACCATTGCAGCTGCAGGACCATTCTGCGAAAACGCATCTGCACAAAACCTAACTGCTGCTAATCCAGGTGGAACTTGGACCGGTACAGGAGCAATTACAGCTGGTGGACAGATCGCGCCGACAACTCTTGGAGCGGGGACTTACACGTTTACTTACGACATAAACAACAGCGGTTGTTTGAGCAGTGATAATGTTCAAGTTACAATTAATGCATTACCTGTACCGAGCTTCTCAACAAGTTCTACTACCGGTTGCTCCCCACTATCGGTGAGCTTTACCAATACATCTAATCCTCTTGGAAGTAACTGTGTTTGGTATCTCGACGGTAATCCAGTGGGTAGCGGAAATACATTCAGTAATTTATTTGAAGGCAACTCTTGTTCTGATATCGGAATAATGGTAACCGATGCTGCAGGATGTAGCGCAACGATCACTCAAAACGATGTGGTATGTGTTGTATCTAATCCATCGGCATCTTTCAGTTGGACGCCTTCCGAGCCAACTTCAGGGAGTACTGTATTCTTCGACAACGCATCGTTGGGAGGAGTAACTTACAACTGGACTATCGATGGTGTTGCATATACAAGCGAAGACGTTACTTTCCCTCTTCCAAGCACGGTAGGTGAAACCTTCGAAGCATGTTTAGATGTTGTGGGTCTGGGTGGATGTATGGATGCTCAGTGTTACACGGTTAGCGTTAGCACCAGTTCTTATGTATACGTTCCAAATTCGTTCACTCCAGATGGAGACGGTAAGAACGATGTGTTCGCGCCAGTAGTAACAGGTTTGTCGAGCACGTCTCGCTACAGCTTCAGCATTTACAATCGTTGGGGAGATTTAATTTTCGACACGAAAGATCCAAATGATGTTTGGATTGGAGATGTTAACGGTGGTTCACACTTTGCAGAAGACGGAGCCTACGTTTATGAAATTAAGATTCAGTTTAGTTCCGGCGAAGAGCCATTCAAAAGAATGGGAACAGTAGTGTTGGTTCGCTAACGAATAAGACATATAAAACCATTGAATTCACGAGCTTCACCGCTCGTGAATTTTGCTTTTATAACGTAGCTATAAACGCCTTCAGGGGCGAAATAACTTCCATTTCTTACTTCACCCATCCAAGGTGTTTCTGGGTTGGTGCTTGAAAAAATAATTTCACCCCAACGATTAAAAACAAGTGTTTCTACTTCGGTCCATCCATTAATTTCCGGATACCAAACATCGTTTATTCCATCGCCATTCGGCGTAAAAGAATTCGGAACATACACATAAATATTGCAATCGTCGAATTCCATATTCCAACTGCGAGAAACAGTTTCACAGGCATTTGAAACGGTTACGGAATAATTTCCAGATTCGTAAAAAAGATGCGTTGAAAGTTCGGTCCCGTCGAACCACAAGAAATATTCTGCTGTAGGAGAAGATGCGGTAAGCGTTACGGTGTCGCCTTGGCAATAGGTGTAATTATTTCCAATCGTAATAACAATCGGATCTAAAATCGAAATGAAAATTGAATCTGAAACATTGCACACACCATCTGAATAGGAAGCGGTGACAAGCCCCTCAATGTTCGTTTGGAAAGATGAAGAAAGTGTGCTAGAGTTCCAAGTAAGCTGCTCATTGAAGGAAAAACTGAGACTCTCGCCTGTGCAGAGCGTTGCATCTGGCCCCAAATCAATTACAGGCGGTGTTATTACTGTTACAAGTGCACTGTCTGTCATTGGGCAGCCCTGATAGAAGTAAGTGCCGTAAATCATTCCTGACGAAGAAATAGGTAAAGATGTCCCGGTGGTTCCATTTCCCCACAGAACGCTTTGACTCGTCGAATATGAGTAAGGTTGATCTGCACAGACGGTAATATCTGGACCTAGATTCCAATTCGGAAGAGTAATAACTGAAACATTGACCACGTCTGTTACCGAACAACCGTTGAGCGTAGCAGTGACTTGGTAGTTCCCTGAATTCTGCACGTTGAAAATTGCGGTTGAAGGACCGTTGAGCCATTGCACGGAATTGAAATTCCCAGTTGCTAAAAGGCTTGCTGTTCCTGCCGGACAAATAACGGTATCTGAGCCTGCGAAAACGGAAACTTCTAATGGAGAAACAACAAAGTCAAATGAACCTGTGGCTGTATTCCCACAAGCATCGTTCACGTAACCCGCAAGATCTGAGATGGCTAAGGTGTAGTTTCCCGGAGGAAGATTACCTAATGTTGGAATTAGCGTTACAGAAGGATTTCCGGGAGAGTTAGGAGCGGGAAGCTGAATGGAATTTATAGTAACATTTCCAGATGGTCCGGTGAGTTGAAAGTCTACGGGTTGAATGGAAGAGGTTACAATGTTCTCATCGAACTCGACTATTACGCCGGGGTTGTTGCAGTCTGTAGTGACGTTCAGAATTGTGGGGTTAACATCATCGAACAGCGAAGCTGTTGAGTTAGAGAAATCAATGGTGTAGCCGCTGCTGCTGTTCGACCAATTCATAACAACTAAGGCATAGGTTTGTCCTGCAACAACGTTCAAGTCCCCGTTGAACGCAGGGCCATTGAGATCTCCGGGTCCGTTGCTGTTACCCGTCCCCCCGTTTGTACTTGATATACCTGTTGGACCAGAGCCAAAGAAGAGTCCGTATGAATTGCAGCTTACTTCGGGCGAAGTGCCGTTCATTATTCCCGCGCACCCGTTGTCTGTAATGTTGAACATACCCCAATCGTAGTCTGCGTCTATGTCGGAAGGCTCCAAGATAAACCCCATGTTTCCAGATTCAGTAACAGTAAACGTGTACCACATTGAACTGGTCTCGGTTCCGTTGTTACAAGCTCCTGTAGGCTCGAAAACATTTCCAAAAGTTGAAGTAGCGTTGGCTTCCGTATAGACATCTTCACATAACTGAATGGCCCCGTTGCAATCACTAACGCTTTGTCCAAACACGTTGGAAGCGAGCAGTGCGCAAACGATAAGAGTGGACCAAAATTTCATTCAAAACAGTTAAGGCGGTTGATGCAATTTACTGATTTTTTGAACGGTAGAACAACGATCTGAAATTAAAGCGGAACAAACTCTCCGTTTTTTTTTATTTCAATTTGAACAAGTGGCTTATTCATTCGAGAGTGTTCAAGCAAATTTTCAATGGGTTCCATAACGGGTTCGTCTGAAAGATCGAAACAACCGAAGTGCATGGGAATCATTTTTTTCGCACGCATTTCTTCCGCTGCGCGCAGCGCATCTTTCGGAGAAATATGATTTTGTTTCATGAACCATTCGGGTTGGTAGGCGCCAATTCCGATAATGCAATAATCGACGTTGAAATAGTCTCCGACTTCTTTCAAATGCGCGTTGTAGCCGGTGTCTCCGCTGAAATAAATTGTAGTATTTTCAGACTGAATAACGAATGCGCCCCAGAGGTGTTCGTTATAGTCGAATAAGCCTCGCTTTGCCCAGTGCTGCGCGGGCATAAATGAAATGGTCAACTTGTTTTTCAAGGTTGAAAAAACCTGATACCAACCCGCTTCTTCGATGTCTTTATGTCCGGTTAAACTTCGAATGAGTGCACCCATTTTCAATCCAGTTAATATTTTCGCTTCCGTCGATTTTTTAAGGATGTTTTTTAACGACTTTCCACTGAGATGATCGCGGTGATTATGACTCAGCAGGATGTAGTCAATTTCGGGCAATTCATTTATGTTGAAGGGAAGTGAGGTATAGCGTTTATGGAAGGGAGAGAGTTTTTCGAATACCGGGTCAGTGATCAAATTCACCCCGTTTATTCGCATGAAAAAACAGGCATGTCCGAGCCAAACAATTCCGTCTTCATTTCCTTTTAACCAATCGAAATTTTCTGCAACTTCAGGCCCCTTCATTCCCATTTTTTTTTCGGCTTGAAAGGGATTTGTTGCACGTTTCCACTTCATCACATCTTTGAAATTCGGTTCGAATTGTGTGTGAAAATTCATGAAACGCCCCGTATGATCTAAAGGTGTTTTTATTTCAACGAAGTTGGGATGAATATACTTCAACGCGGGGTTCTCTGTCTTCTTCATAAATGAAAAACAAAGTAACGGCAGAATAGTTTTCATCAAAAGAAAAGGGCCGATTCATCGGCCCTCTTCCACATATAAAATTAAAATCTTATTGTTTCACGAAACGTTGGTTGCTTGTTCCGTTTGCGTTTTGGTATTGTACATCGTACACACCGTTAGCAAGATCAGAAACATCAACTTTGGTAGTTCCGTTGTTGAAGTTGTTGAAAGAACGAACCAATTGTCCGTTTGCATTGAAGATGCGGATTACTCCGTTTTCGTTTGCAGCAACTTGAATGTTTAATTCAGAAGTTGTTGGATTTGGGAAAACGCTGAAAGAAGTTTTTGTTAAAGAACCTTCTTCAACACCAACTAAATCAAGAGTTACACAAACATAAATTTGATCGTTGTCTGTTACAGGATCAGCAGCGTCTTCTGGTTGTACGTGAATACCCGGTTCGAAATCGCGTTGAACAATCAAGTGAATTTTATCTCCGTAAGCGAATGGAGCCATAGAAGCATAAACATACTCGTATCCGTCTTCTTCAAGGTCTGGTGTGATGTCTGAAGGAGCGGTCCAAGTTGCACCACCGTCATCTGATTTCACAGCATAGATATGTCGAAGGTATTCTGCACCGTTGAAGTAATTCTCATTAACGGCTTGATACGAACAGAAGATAGTTCCATCTGCGGCTTCTGCTAATTGCGGATGTGAAGCGATACCGCTGTTTCCGTATTGTCCAACTTCAGTAATTGAAGCAGGGATGGTAGCATCGTTATCTGGGGAAATACCAATTTCAAGAACTTCAGCTGCAGGATCAACCATGCTTTCGTTCCAATATGCGATACTACCCGCTAATGGGAAGTAGCTGTATACTGAATCGACTACGCCAAGATCATCTGTGTAGAACATGGTTCCGAACGCAGCGTGAGCTGTTCCGCTTGCATCGATGAACACTGCACCCGCGCCATCAGAAGAAAGAACAGTATCTTGAATTCCGTCTAATTCAACATCTGTTCCTTGGTCAATAACGTAGTTGTCGATAGGAAAATCCCAGATAGTGCTGCGTGTCCAGGTTGTTCCGTTGTCGTCAGAAATCCAGATGTAAGAATCTTGAAGATCTCCGAAAGTAGCAATCGCAATTTTATTTCCACGTGCATAAATAGCATAGGTGTCAGCAGGGAATCCGTCTACTAAAGAAGTGTTTTCTTCACCAGGAAGTAAAACTTCAGTTAGATCCCAAGTTGCTCCTCCGTCTGTAGAACGGTTGTACAAAATTGGACCAGTCATTCCGTTGGTGTATGCACCAGCGTTCGGATCTGCAAGGCAAATCATGTGAATGCTGTTTCCGTCTGCACCACCTGAAGTAGCACGTGGCCAAAACATTCCAAATCCAGATGCAGCAGGAACCGTAGAGTTAATCCAATTTCCAGTACCGATAGCAGCTCGGGTCCAAACTTTGATTCCACCTGTTCCGCTGTGGTTCATCAATAGTTCAGAACCATTTGCAGGGTGAATCAATGAAGTCCAACCCGTACGCATGCTCTCTGCGCGTTGTGTAATGTCGTCTTGCCAAGCACCGGCTGTGCGATAGTTGTAGCCTGTTCCGCGGTCAGGATAAGTGTCTGAAGAGTTTGTTGCACTGAAAGTGAAACACGCAGCAACACCCGCGTCGTCTGCAATGATGCGGTTTTGAATACTGTTGTTTGTTTGTAAATCGTAAATTGTTGTTCCAACGTACTCTTCCGATTGAATCATACTCTTTTCAGTGGAAACTGCGTAAGGGGCTTTTGATTGTTTCGAAGGAGTGTTACTAACAGTGGTATTGGTGTATGGATTGAATTTAGCTGCCTTGTTTTGTGAGGCAGACAATTTGGTTGGAATTTGCTGAGCGCTTGCGCTGAAAGCAACCCCCATAGCCAAGGCGAAGTAGAGTCTTTTCATAGTAGTGGTTTAGATTAGCGAACTAATTTAGCAAAAATTGGTTTCATTCAATGTAACTGAGAAAAAAAATACGATGAAAGCGATAATTATCAATATTGGAGATGAGCTCTTGATTGGACAAACGATCAATACGAATGCTGCGTGGATGGGGCAATACCTCAATAGTTTCGGAATGGAGGTTGAATCGTCGCATTGTATTTCCGACAAAGGACCTATTATTTTCCAGGAGATAGATAAAGCATTGAAAAAGGCTGAAGTGGTTGTTGTAACAGGGGGCCTAGGTCCGACGAAAGACGATATTACTAAGCATACGCTTTGTGAATTGTTTCAAACGGAATTGATCATGCATGAACCAAGTTATTTGCGCGTAAAGGCTTTTTTCGAATCGCGCGGATTGCCTTTTTTGAAAGTGAACGAACAACAGGCGCTTGTTCCTGCATCGTGCACCGTCCTTGAGAATATGGTGGGCACCGCGAACGGAATGATGTTCGAGCGAGACGGGCATATTTGTGTATCACTTCCAGGTGTTCCTTTCGAGATGCAGTATTTAATGGAGCATGAGGTGGTTCCAAAAATTCAGCAAAAATTCGAATTGCCGAAGATTGTCCACCGCACCATTTTGACGCAAGGTGTGGGCGAAAGTTTTATTGCTGATCTTTTAACAGACTGGGAGAACTCGTTAGCTTCAGAAGACATACGCTTGGCTTATTTGCCTTCACCCGGAATGGTGAAACTGCGCATGTCGATATACGGCGGAGCGGAAGAGTCTGTTTTAAAAGAAAGAATTCAACGCAAAGAAGCAGAACTGCACGCCATTATTGGCGAGTATATTTTTGGATATGAAAAAGAAACACTACAAAGTGTGCTCGTCCAGAAATTAAAAGCAAAAGGAAAGTCTGTGAGTTTCGCCGAAAGCTGCACGGGAGGAATGATGGCGCAAAAGTTCACCGATGTATCTGGATCGAGCGAAGTCTTTCAATCGGGGTGGGTGGTCTACCGTGAGTTTTCAAAAACAAAAGAGTTGGGAGTTGCCGAAACCTTGATTTCGAATTTCGGGGTCGTGAGCGAAGAAGTTGCCGCAGCTTTGGCAGAACGAGCACGTATTAAATCTGGAAGTGATTTTGCCCTGTCCTCAACAGGTTGGGCGGGACCGGATGGAGGCGATGAAAAGCACGGCGTTGGGACTATTTTCGTAGCACTTTCTTCTGAAAAAGGCACAATTGTTAAGAAGTTGAAGTTTGGAAAGAACCGCACACGCAATCGAGAAATGGCTACAGACGCGGCTTTCATGCTTTTGATCAAAGAAATTCAGAAGTAAAAATTGGATTTATTAAAAAAGTGCATATATTTGCACCCCTTTATTCACAAAAACTCATTCTTATGCCACGCATTTGTCAAATTACTGGAAAGAAGACTATAACCGGAAACCACGTTTCCCACTCAAATATTAAAACACGTAGAAAATTCTATCCGAATTTGCAGTACAAGCGTTTTTGGTTGGCTGAAGAAAGCCGTTGGGTGCAATTGCGCGTGACTCCGAAAGGAATGAAAACCATCAACAAAATTGGTTTGGCTGCTGCTATGAAAAGAGCAAAAGAAAACGGAATCGGATAATATTTTTATATCGAAATTGAAATAAGGTTGAGTTCGCTCAACCTTTTTTGTTGTGCACTCGGGAAATTCTGCTAATTTTCCTATATTTGCAACCCTTAAATTGTTTTGACCAATATTGAATTTACATGCAAAATAGATCGCTACTCTGGATTTTCATTATCCTATTAACCTTATCAGTTGCTTACTTATTGTCTTTCAGCTTTATCTCGAAAAGCTACGAGAGCGTAGTGTTTCAAGCTGTTGAAGAGACTATCACCGATGATTTAGTAAAAGGCGAGTTGTTGAAGAACTACGGTGACACCATGGTTGTTGCTGATTCTCTTCGTGGCGCCGGATTCGAGGCGTACCGCGACAGCATCATCACCATGCGTCACGGAAGTATTGATGCTTTTGTTAAGTCGAACTTTGATACGAAGCTTGAAGAATTATTCACTTCGAAATACAATAAAGCACTTCGCGACAGTGCCGATGCAGTGGCTTTCCCATTGATGGGTTACAGCTACAGCTATTTGAAATCTCATGAGTTGGCTTTAGGTCTTGACTTGAAAGGTGGTATGAGCGTTACCCTTGAGGTAAGTATCCCTGACCTTCTTCTTTCCTTGAGCGACTACAGCACGGATCCAACATTCCTTGCAACGATTGAAAATGCCAAGAAGGCACAGTTGAATAGTACAGCAGATTTCTTGACTCTTTTCGATGAAGAGTGGAAAAAGTCTGGCGCGCAAGGACAGTTGTGGAGAAAGTTCAGCAATCAAACCAATCAAGACAAGTTCAAAGCGAACATGTCTGATGAAGATGTAATTAAAGTTTTACGTAAAGAGGCGAATGACGCGATTGACAATACTGAGAACATTATTCGTAAGCGTATTGACCAATTTGGTGTGACTTCACCAAACGTTCAAAAGCAATCGTTGACGAGCCGTATTGTAGTTGAATTGCCGGGTGTTACAGACCAAGAGCGTGTTCGTAAGAACTTGAAGAGTACTGCAAACCTTGAGTTTTGGAATACATACTTCAACGTAGAAATTGCACAAGCAATGATTGACTTGAATACTGCTTTAGGAAGAATTCAAGCTCCCGAGTTGTATGCACCTGTTCAAGACACGGCGAAAAAAGATTCTACGTCAACGGCTCCAGCGCCGAAGCCAGACGATCAATTAACCGAAGACGAGAAGAAGCGTAAGTATCCATTATTCGCGATTTTCGGTCCGAATATTCCTACCGACAATCAAGCGGTTCCTTCTGCAATTGCTGGTACTGCTAGGGTTTCCGATATGGAAGCTGTAGATCGCATCTTCAATTCAGACATGGCGAAGAGCATGTTCCCTAAAGATTTACGTCTAATGTGGGGTGCTAAACCAGAAAAAGGAATTGCTGTTCTTTATGCAATTAAAGCTGATGAATTAAACGGCCGTGCGCCATTGGATGGAAAATCAATTATTGACGCTCGTCAAGATTTCGATCCAATCAAAGGTGGTGTTGTGGTTGAAATGACCATGAGTCCAGATGTTGGAGCTCCGAAGTGGAAAGAAATGACTGCTAAGAATGCAGCAGACAACAACAGAGCGGTTGCAGTAGTTATGGATAACTTGGTTTATTCAGCGCCATCTGTTAACGAAGAAATTCCAAACGGAAAATCAGTAATCACATTTGGTTCTGGTGATAACCGTGACAAACAAATCCTTGAAGCGAAAGACTTAGCTGGTTTATTGAAGGCAGGTTCTTTACCGGCTCCAGCGAAGATTATCGATGAAGTGGTTGTTGGTCCAAGCCTTGGTGCAGAGAATATTAAAGCAGGAATCTGGTCGTTCATTGCGGCGTTCATTGTAATTCTTCTTTACATGATGTTCTACTACGCTTGGGCGGGTTGGGCAGCAAACGTTGCATTGGTTGCAAACTTATTCTTCTTGATTGGTGCACTTGTATCATTGGGCGGAACCTTAACTCTTCCTGGTATCGCGGGTATCGTGTTAACCATGGGTATGGCGGTAGATGCGAACGTATTGATTTACGAGCGTGTGAAAGAGGAATTACGCATGGGCAAGCCAGTATCTGTCGCTATGGTAGACGGATTCAAGAAAGCGATTAGCGCGATTCTGGATGGTAACATGACCACTTTGATTTCTGGTCTAGTCTTGTTGGTAGTTGGAACCGGTCCTATGAAAGGTTTCGCAACAACCTTGATTATTGGTATTTTCACAACGTTGTTTACCGCGATTGTTATTTCTCGTTTAATTCTTTACAAGCGTTTAGACAGCAAAAAAGAGATTACGTTCTACAGCAGCATTACTAAGAACTGGTTTACTAAAATGAACTACGACTTCGTAACGAAGCGTTTCTTATACTACGGTATCTCTGCTACAATCTTGATTGCAGGTGCGGTTTCTTGGAGCACACGTGGATTCAACATGGGTGTTGACTTTGTTGGAGGAACTTCATTCAAAGTGAAGTACGAAGAGAAGGTAGATCCAGAGGCGGTTCGTAGCGCTCTTTCAACTTCTTTAGTTGAAAACGGAAATGCTGCAGCAAGCACTGTTCAAGCCATTGGTACTGCTGGAAACGAATTGAAAATCACAACGAACTACTTAATCAACGATAACTCGAGCGACGTTGCACAACGCGTGCAAACAGACGTAGACAATGCTTTAGGAAAAGTTGGAAAGCATGAAATTACAACTTCATACAAAGTAGATGCTTCTATGAGCGATGACTTTAGAGCAGAAGCTATTTGGGCTGCTGTACTTACGTTGTTGCTAGTAGGTATTTATGTTGTGTTCCGCTTCCGTAAGATTGACTTCGCGATTGGTGCAACTGTGGCATTGTTCCACGATGCATTGATGGTAATCTGTGCGTTCACCTTGTTGAACGGTTTGGTTCCATTTACATTGGAAGTGAATCAAAACTTTATTGCGGCAATCTTAACTGTAATCGGTTACTCGATCAACGATACCGTTGTAATCTTTGACCGTATTCGTGAATACTTCCGTGAGCGTCGTAACCCAGAATTGAAATCTACTATCAACGATGCATTGAACAGTACGCTTGGACGTTCAATTAACACGTCTATGACGGTGTTATTGACTTTAGGTGTGATGTTCATCTTCGGTAGCGATGATATTCGTGGATTTGTGTTCGCAATGATCATTGGGGTAATAAGCGGGGTATATTCTACCTTGTTCATTGCAACTCCGATCGTAGTGGATATGCGTAAACTGTTTGCCAAGAAAGAAGCGAAATAATTTCGCCTTAAGAATACTTAGAAAATGCCGGGAATTTCCCGGCATTTTTCTTTGAAAGACATTTAACAAGCTTACCTTTGCGGCATGAGTACTGGCGAGATTCTTATGATATTGTTCATCTACCTTTTGCTTTTCGGAGCGAAGGGGGTTCCGTCTATCGCTCGGACTCTGGGAAAGACCATGTATCAATTTCGCAACGCTGCGAAAGATGTTCAAGATGAAATATTGAAGAGCGCAGACGATATGCGTAAGCAAGCTCGCGCAGAGGTTCCGTTAGATCAGTTAATGAACGAAGAAGAGCCAGCGCCAATACGTCCAGCACCGCCTGTTGCGCCTCCTGTTCAAGAAGAAACGAAAACAATTCCTGCAGATGATGTTCAGTCAGGAGGAACTGTATAGTTCAAACGGAGAAGAACTTATTCTTCATCACGGTATTTTCCAATCCTTTTCCATTCAAGATTTTCTTTCATTGCCTTGGCAACAGAATACCATTCGCGTATTCGGAAAGGAGCATTTGGAACCGCGCTTAACCTGCTATTTCGGACCGGCTTATACCTATTCAACCATTCAGTGGGAAGCCAAAGAAATACCAACGGTTCTTTTCCAACTAAAACAAAAAATTGAAATTTTAGCGAAGGCTGAATTTAATGCCGTCCTCTGCAATTACTACAGAGACGGGCAAGACAGCATGGGGTGGCACAGCGACAATGAGAAGGAAATGGATTCTTCGGTTATTGCTTCAGTTTCTATTGGTGCAGAGCGGGTGCTTAAATTCAAATCGCGAAGTGATAAGAAAACGTTATCTTTTTCATTGCCGCATGGCTCGTTGCTGTTGATGAATAATTTCCAAGAGAATTGGCAACACGCCATTGGGAAAGTGAAATCTGCTTCCCCCCGAATAAACTTTACATTTCGAAAGATGCATTCTTAGATGGAAGAGGACTCTCAGCATCACCATGTTTTTCAGTTTGTTCTTATCTTTGCGGCCTATGAGTTTGGCAGGCAAAACGGCGGTGAATGATACCGCAAAGCAAATGTTACTTGACGACTATTTCTTGGCTTGCTTAAGCCGTGAAGCTTCGTTGTTGGGTAGAAAGGAAGTACTTACTGGAAAAGCCAAATTTGGCATTTTCGGTGATGGAAAGGAATTGGCGCAAATAGCCATGGCCAAACAATTTCAGAATGGCGACTGGAGATCTGGTTACTACCGAGATCAGACATTTATGATGGCCATTGGTCAACTTACGGTTCAGCAATATTTCGCAGCGTTATACGCGCATACAGATATCGAGAAGGAACCTTCTTCGGGTGGAAGACAAATGGGCGGACACTTTTCTACGCGGGCATTGGATTCAAATGGAAATTGGAAGAATGTTATGGAGATGAAAAACTCTTCTTCAGACATTTCTCCGACAGGTGGACAAATGCCGCGTCTATTGGGTTTGGCGCAAGCTTCGAAATATTACAAAGCGAATACTGATCTTCATTCAAGAACTCAATTTTCGAATAAAGGAAATGAGGTAGCCTTCGGAACCATAGGTGATTCAAGCACTTCAGAAGGGTTGTTCTGGGAAACCATGAACGCATCTGCTGTTTTAGGCGTGCCTATGTGCATGTGTGTTTGGGACAACGGATGGGGAATTTCAGTTCCGAAAAAATATCAGACAGCGAAAGAAAGTATCTCGGAATCGTTAAGCGGAATGCAAAGCGAACCGGGTGAAGGAGGAATAAAAATCTTCAAGGCGAAGGGTTGGGATTATGCGGAATTGATGCTCAAGTTTGAGCAAGCGGTTAAGCATTCGCGCACACACCATCAGCCTGTTTTAATTCATGTTGAAGAACTAACGCAGCCGCAAGGCCACAGCACGAGCGGTTCTCACGAGCGCTACAAGACGAAAGAGTTGTTGGAGTGGTATGATGAATTCGATTGCATTGTTCAATTTGGAAAATTCTTGACCGACAAGAAAGTTGCGAAGCAAGAAGAGTTAGATGAGTTGCGCGCGAAAGCAAAAGCGCAAGCACGCGCCGAACAACGCACTGCATGGGACGAATTCCGCGCGCAAATTCAGGCCGACGTTAACGCGGCCATTGCTTTGCTTGAAGCAGCTGGACAATCAGAAGCAGCAGCTTCTTTGAAAAACAACGGCGAAGCCATTCGCAAAGATGTTTTCGAAGCTATTCGAAAAGTGTTGCGCTCGGTTCGTGGACAGCACTCAGCGGAAATTCAAAATATAAAAAATTGGTTAGCCAGTGCGCAAGAGCGCATGCACAAAGCCTACAGCAGCGAGCTGTACAGCGAGCGTCATGATTTAGATCGCTCAGTTCCTGTTCAATATGCAGGAGACGCTGAGATGGTTGACGGACGCGTTGTCCTTCGCGATTTTTGGGATGCGAAGTTGGCGGAAATGCCTGAAGTTTTAATCTTCGGAGAAGACGTTGGAAAGATTGGTGGAGTAAACCAAACGTGTGAAGGACTTCAAGATAAATACGGAGAATTGCGCGTAACCGATACCGGTATTCGCGAAGCAACAATTGTTGGACAAGCCATAGGTTTGGCCATGCGCGGACTTCGTCCGGTTGCGGAAATTCAGTACTTAGACTACATCTATTACGCGCTTCAAATTATGCGCGACGACTTGGCTAGCGTGCGTTACAGATCTGCTGGCGGACAGATGGCTCCGGCAATTATTAGCACACGCGGTCACAGACTTGAAGGTATTTGGCACAGCGGAAGCCCTATGGGCGCTATTATTAGCAGTGTTCGCGGAATGGTGGTGTGTGTTCCAAGGAACATGACACAGGCCGCGGGGATGTACAATAATTTGTTGAAAGGCAACGATCCAGCATTGGTTGTTGAATGTTTGAACGGTTACCGCAAGAAAGAAAAGATGCCGAGCAATCTTTCTGAAATGGTTGTTCCTATTGGTGTTGCAGAGGTGGTGAAAGTAGGAAGCGATATCACTGTTGTTTCTTACGGTAGCACGCTTCACTTGTGTTTGAACGCCGCCGACGAGTTAGCGAACATGGGAATTTCAGTTGAAGTGGTAGACGCGCAAACGCTTCTTCCATTCGATACAACGGGCGTTTCAGCATCGAGTGTTCAGAAAACAAATCGCTTGGTTGTTGTAGATGAAGATGTGGAAGGTGGAGCTTCGGCTTACTTGTTAGATCAGATCATTAACAAACAAGGTGCTTTCAACTACTTAGACGCACAACCGATAACAATTACTTCAAAGCCGCATTTACCGGCCTATTCAACCGATGGCGATTACTTCAGCAAGCCTTCTGTTGACGATATCGTTGAAGCTATTTATGCGGTAATGTCAGAAGGAAATCCTGCTAGATTTCCGAGGATTTAGAAATCATAAATAATTCCAAACGCAGGAATAATACTTCCGTTGATATTATCAAGGAGCAATGGTTGGCCATTACTGCCGTCAGGACGCAAGGGCTGTCCGTCTGTTGTCAGGAACCCGCTGTTATCGGGAGTACGTTTGAATGTATACAATTGTTGGCTATAGCTCTTCGCGTTCGTTACGTTTTGAATATCTAAGAAGAAGTCGAGTGATGATTTCTTGAAGTTAATCTTCTTGTCGATACGAATATCTAACTGGTTGAAGACCGGCAAGCGCTGACTGTTCAGCTGCGTAAAATCGAACGATCCCGTTCCAAGTGTTACATAATTCAATTGCGAAGAGGTCAGGTCGTAAGGCGTGTAAGGCGCGCCACCTGCGAGTCTGTACTTCACGCCAAGCTCATATCCGTTCTTGAATTTCTTTCCGAAAATAACAGAAAGCAAATGTCTGTTGTCCCATGCTGAAGGTGCGTAGCTACCATCCGCTCCGGTGAATTCACTTTTGAAGAAAGTGTACGATGCCGTTAAGAAATATGACTTCGTGAATTTTTGTTGAAGGAACAATTCGAATCCATAGGCACGTCCTTCACCACTTGAAGTTACGGCTTCATTTCCAATTGCACCGTAAACGGAACCTTGGTTCGCAAGCGACACACCGGTGATTACTGAAACCGGGTAGTTGCTGTATTGCTTGTAGAATCCTTCCGCTGTGATTCTTAAACTATTCTTTGGAAGGTATTCGAATCCGTAAACGTAGTGATCGCACAAGATGTATTCGCTATCGCGATTCACAGAGGTTCCGTTTTGTTTGAATCCAAGAACAGTGTAAACAGGAAGCTTCGCATATCTTCCAACAGAAGCGTTCATGTTCCACTTCTCGTTAATAGCGAAAGATGCCGCTACACGCGGAGAGAGCGCGTTTAACGGATTGTTTCCCATTGTGGTGAATGTGTTCATGTCGGTGCGAATTCCGCCTGTTAATGAAAGCCTTTCACCGAACATCTTTTTGTTTATTGAAACGAATGCACCGTAACGCGCGAAGTCGATAGCATTATAGAAGGAAAGGTTGATTTGTGGAACAATAACGGCACCTGTGCTATCTGAGATTGCTGGAGCTATTCTAGCGAAGAAGTCGTTGTTGTATTTCACATATTGTGCAGACAATCCGTAAACAATTTTCCAATCTCCAAAGAATTGATTCACTTCCCAACGTAATTTATTTTCGATTTCTTGGCTCACACTTTTCAATGTTCTGCGCGATTCGTTTTCTACGTCGTTGTCTTCGAAGCGGTCGAGTCTGTTCTCGAACATGTTTCGGCTTAAACTTAAATTGTAATAACCGTTATCAAGCGTGTGTTTCAACGTGAGACCAACCGTGTAGTTCCATTGGTTAATGTTGGGATTCGAACGAATGATGTATTCTTTCGACGCGTCAGATTCTTTGGGAACAGCAAATGAAAACTCATCGATAGCACCTAAACCAATGGCAGTTAGTGTATTTTTCTTGTTGAGCTGTGTATTGATTTTGTATTGAAAATCCCAGTAGTTCGGACGAATTGGAAGATCGATTAAGGCGAAGAAGTATTGCAAATACGAACGTCGAACCGAAGCTAAGAATGTGGTATTCTTACCAATTGGACCTTCTAGCGTGCCCGCCACTTCGGTGCTTGAAATACGACCGTTTCCTTTGATTTCTTGCGCGTTTCCGTTTCGTTGTTTGAATTGAAGGACAGAAGAAAGAGCGTTGTCATATTTCGCGTTGAAGCTGCTGCTGTTCAGTGTGGCGGTTTCAATGAAGCTTACATTGATGATTCCTTGCGGTCCACCGGAAGACCCTTGGGTGCTGAAGTGGTTGATTTGTGGAACTTCAATTCCATCTAAATAATAAACGTTCTCACTTGGCGCTCCTCCACGAATAAGAAGATCGTTTCTTTCGCCTGCTCCTGAAAGTCCGCCTACACCCGGAAGTGCTTGAATTACTTTCGAGATATCGAAGTTTCCACCCGGATTGCTTCGAATTTCTTCTGCAGTAAGGCTTTGCACGCTAAGTGGCGTTTCTGTTGCCTTTCCGTAGGTGTATCGTTTAATCTCGAGCGTGTTCATTTGCTCGCTGCTTCGCTCCAATTCAACCGTAAACGTATTTGTATTTCCGTTTGTAATAACCACGTTGAACAAATCTGTTGAAAGAAAATTCAACAAAGAAATATTCACGTTGTAGGTTCCAGGTTGAATTCGTTCAATGAAAAATTTTCCATCTACATCTGAAATCGCACCCAATGGCGTGTTCTCTAACTTAACAGTGGCGCCCACTAGCGGAGTTTGGGTGTTTTTGTCAATGACTACACCAGAGATGCTTCCGTTTTGTGCGGAAGCAATTGAACAGGCGATGAATGCAATGAAAACGAGAATAGAACGCAACATGATTTTCCTAAGTTTAACTTCAAAACAAAGGAAATAGGGAAATGTTTATTTTCTGCTGTTTCGAATGAGACTTGTTAGCTAATTGAAGGACAAAGGAATCCTCCTTAAACGCATGTTTTGTGTTAGTTTTGTGAAGTTTAAATTAACAAGAGAATGAAGGATTTATTGTCGCAGTACGAAAATAAGAAACCAGAAGTAGTTTTTGAATGGAACGATCCATATACAGAAGCACAAGGTTGGGTAGTAATAAACTCATTACGTGGCGGAGCCGCAGGTGGTGGAACACGCATGAGAGCCGGTTTAGATAAGCACGAGGTTTTGTCTCTTGCAAAAACGATGGAAGTGAAATTCACGGTAAGCGGACCACAAATTGGTGGCGCGAAGAGTGGAATTAATTTCAATCCGGCCGATCCGCGGAAGAAGGAAGTTTTGAAGCGTTGGTATGCTGCGGTTACTCCGTTGCTGAAACATTACTACGGAACTGGCGGCGATTTAAATGTTGACGAGATTCATGAAGTAATTCCAATGACGGAAGATTGCGGTGTTTGGCATCCGCAAGAAGGTGTGTTCAACGGACACTTCAAACCTACAGAAGCGCAGAAAGTAAAGCGTATTGGAAATTTGAGAAGAGGTGTTGTAAGCATCATTGAAGACGAAAAGTTTTCTCCAGATGTGAATATGAAATTCAAAGTAGCCGACATGATTACCGGTTACGGTGTTGCAGAAAGCGTTCGTCATTTTTTCGAAATATGGAAAAATGAGAAGAGTCTTGTAGGCAAGAAAGTAATTGTTCAAGGTTGGGGAAATGTAGGCGCTGCAGCTGCTTTTTATATGAGTCAAGCAGGCGCATCTGTTGTTGGAATTATTGATAGAAACGGCGGATTGATTAACGAGAACGGATATTCATTTGAAGAAATCCGCACGTTGTTTTTGAATCGCGTGAACAACACGTTGGTTGCTGAAGGAATGCTTTCATTCGAAGAAATCAATGCAAAGGTTTGGGATCTTCAAGCCGATGTATTCCTTCCATGCGCGGCTTCACGCTTGGTGAGTCAAGAACAAGCAGAGCGCATGCACAAGGCAGGAGTTTCAGTCATTGCTTGTGGAGCGAATGTTCCGTTTGCAGATCAGCAAATTTTTTACGGACCTATTTCGGAATGGTGCGATGCGCATTTCAGTGTTGTTCCAGACTTCATTGCAAACTGCGGAATGGCGAGAGTATTCGCTTATTTAATGAGCGACTCTGAAGTTGATTTATCTGATGAAGGAATTTTCTCTGATACTTCTAAAATTATTGGTGACGCTTTGAAAAATGTTCATCAGCAAGGAAGTGAGGAACAATTCGTTTCGAAGCACGCGTTTGAAATTGCATTAAAAAAATTAGTTTAAGATGATCTATTTGCAAGCCGCACCGGAAGGAGCAACCTATGAGAAATCATTGGATTTAATTGGACTTATCTTCAAAGGAGGATGGGTAATGATTCCACTTTTGCTTCTCTCTATTTTAACGATTGTGATTGTGATTGAACGTTACCTTTTTCTAGGGAAACAAGGTGTTGGGAAGAAGAACAGTTTCGAAAGTTTTTTAGCGGCTTTGAAAGTTGGAAACAACAAAGAGGCGATGCGTTTGTGTGAAGAAGACAACGCTGCTTGGTCGCGTATTTTTCAATATGCTGCGCTCACCGAAATCTCAGGTGACGAGCAAGAGAAACTCATGGAGCAAGCGGCCAATGTGGAAGTGGCTTATTTGGAAAGAAGATTGAACGTGTTGTCTATTGTTGCGGGAGTAGCGCCACTGTTGGGTTTCATAGGAACCATTGCGGGAGTTATTACAATCTTCTTCGATATTTCAACCACAGCAGACATTAGTATCGGAGTTATTTCGGAAGGTCTTTATCAGAAGATGGTTTCTTCTGCAGGCGGATTGGTGGTTGGAATTATTGCCTTCGTTTTTTATCAGTTGCTACAAAATTCAGTAGACAAGTTTGTTGCGCAAATGGAGGAATATTCTCTTCAACTTAAAACATTATTCCTTCAAGGAAAATGAATATCAAAAGAAGAAAGAAAAGGGGTGCTGTTGTAAACACGCATGCGCTGAACGATATCATGTTCTTCTTGCTTTTGTTTTTTCTTATTCTTTCTACGTTGGCGAATCCGAATGTGATTAAAGTGCTTTTGCCAGAAGCAGGCGAGACGCAGCAACGTGAACCTAAGAAGTCTTTGCAGTTGGCCGTAGATGAATATCATGACTATTATCTCGATGGAGAAAAAATGAGCGTTGAGCAATTGGGACAGCGATTGGAATACATTGGAAAGACTTTTCCAGAGAGCACTTGTTCTATTTCAATGGATCGGAATTTACCTGTTCAAGATTTGGTGGAAGTGATGCAGTTGGGTGCGAAGAGCGACATTCGCATGTATTTAAAAACAAGCAAAATAGAGGGACAGTGATTACAGCAATACTAATAATTTTCGTTCTTGCTTATGTGCTAATTGCAGCGGAACATGCGGTGAGAATAGATAAAGCAGCAACAGCATTAATCGCAGGCGTTTTGTGCTGGACGCTTTTAGTTCTTGCTCCAACTGGAATTTCACATGAAGTGTTGGAAGGAAGATTGGGTCATCACATTGAAGAGATTTCCGGAATCTTATTGTTCTTAATGGGCGCTATGACCATTGTCGAAATCATTGATGCACACAACGGATTCTCGATTATTACGGATCGTATTTCAACAACTAATCAAGTTAAATTACTTTGGATTATTTCATTGCTTTCGTTCTTCTTGTCTGCAGCGTTAGACAATTTAACTACGGCCATTGTTATGGTGAGTTTAGGACGAAAGTTGATTAGTGATCAAAAGTCGCGTTGGTTTTTTGCTGGTGTAATTGTTATTGCGGCTAACGCAGGTGGTGCATGGAGTCCGATTGGAGATGTAACAACTACGATGCTTTGGATAGGCGGACAACTTACTACAGGACCTGTCATTTCAGAACTTTTTCTTCCAAGTTTAGTGAGTCTGCTGGTTCCTCTAATTGTTTTGTCGTTTGTGTTGAAGGGAAACTTGGAACGTCCGGCCGTAAGTCAAATGGAGTCAAGCGATTTAGCTAAATCGAAACAATTGATTGTTTTTTTATTGGGTGTTGGCGGATTGTTATTCGTGCCTGTTTTCAAAACGGCAACACATCTTCCTCCATTCATGGGCATGATGATCTCGGTTGGTGTTCTTTGGCTCGTTACAGACCTTATGAACGGAAGAAAAATGGATTCCGATAAAGCGAAGTATTCAGCGTTGAGTGCATTGCGAAAAATTGATATGCCTTCTGTTCTTTTCTTCTTGGGAATTTTACTTTCAGTGAGCGCCTTGCAAGAGGCAGGACACCTGACACAACTTTCTTTTTGGTTGAAGGAACAGCTGAACAATACTTACGCAATAAACATTGCAATTGGTATGCTTTCGGCAATTGTTGACAACGTTCCTTTGGTTGCTGCAAGCATTGGAATGTATCCGGTTGAAGCAGCAGGCACTGCTGATGTATGGGCTTCGCACTTCGTTCAAGACGGAACCTTCTGGCATTTCTTGGCCTACACTGCAGGCACCGGCGGCAGTATGCTAATCATAGGATCTGCCGCAGGTGTTGCTGCAATGGGGCTAGAGAAGATGTCGTTCACTTGGTATTTGAAAAACATTTCTTTGTGGGCCCTACTGGGTTTCTTTAGTGGCTGCATTGTATATATTGTGTTCTAGACAAGGTGGAATAAAGAAAGGGCGGTCATTGACCGCCCTTTTTAGTTTGCTATGAAATGAATTACTTCACTTGTAACTTCTGAACGAAGTTTTCTGTTGCAGTATTCACATGTATTACATACATACCTTTCGCGAATTGGCTTACATCTATGGTTTGCAAATTCGAAGTTGATTGCATGTTGAACACTTGCTTTCCAGTTAGATCAAAGATTGTAATTTGAGCAACTGTACTTTCTTCGATATTCTCCAATTGAAGCGTTACGAAATCGCTTGCTGGATTTGGGAAGATTGAAACATTTGCGATTGAAACTAAATCTGTTTTCTCTAACTCTGAAGCAGGAGTTTCAGCTAATTCAAGTGCACTCACACCCGCAA
>JBILOU010000074.1:0-9299 GCA_044374295.1 Flavobacteriales bacterium
GCAGCGCAATTGTACTCAGAGTTCAAGCAGTTCTTTCCAGAGAATTTAGTCGAGTACTTTGTGAGTTATTACGATTATTATCAGCCCGAAGCCTATCTGCCCGTTACGAATACCTACATCGAAAAAGATTTAAGTATTAATAAGGAAATTGAAAAGCTGCGTCTAGCCGCGACAAGTGCTTTACTGAGTGGAAGACGCGATGTAATTGTCGTTGCGAGTATTTCGTGTATTTACGGAATTGGTAATCCGCAGGAATTTCATAAAAGCGTAATTCCCATTCACGTGGGAATGAAGTTAGGGAGACAGTCCTTTTTGTACAAGCTGGTAGAGTCTTTATACAGCAGAACCAACGCGGAATTAGAACGCGGAATGTTCCGTGTAAAAGGTGATACAGTAGATATTTTCTTAGCTTATGCTGACTACGCTTTACGTGTAGTGTTTTTCGGGAATGAAATTGAAAGCATTAAGATGTTGGATCCCGTATTAGGAAAAACATCCACATCTTTCGACCAGACAACCATCTTTCCTGCAAACTTATTTGTTACATCGAAGGAAACGCTGCACGATGCCATCTGGCAGATTCAGCAAGACATGGTAGCACAAACAGCAAACTTCAACAAAGAAGGGAAAACGCTAGAAGCGAAACGCTTAGAAGAACGTGTGAATTACGATATTGAAATGATGAAGGAACTCGGGTATTGCTCGGGTATTGAGAATTACAGTAGGTACTTTGATCGAAGACAGCCGGGTGAGCGCCCTTTCTGTTTGCTTGATTATTTTCCAGATGATTTTTTAATGGTTATAGATGAGAGCCACGTTTCGGTTCCTCAGGTAGGCGCTATGTTTGGAGGAGATCGTTCACGTAAGGTTAACCTAATCGAACATGGATTTCGATTGATTTCTGCTATGGATAATCGCCCGTTGACATTCGATGAATTCGAGTCTATTCAGAACCAAGTCATTTTCGTTTCTGCTACTCCCGCCGATTTCGAATTGCGTAAAACCGAAGGAGTTGTTATTGAACAAGTCGTTCGTCCGACAGGATTACTCGATCCTCCCATTGAAGTGCGTCCTTCGTTAAATCAAGTCGATGATTTGATGAATGAAATACAGAAGACCATTGAGGCCGGAGAGCGTGTTCTAGTTACCACATTAACCAAGCGCATGGCCGAAGAGTTGCACAAATACCTCGAGCGCATGAATGTAAAGTGCAGATACATTCACAGTGAAGTAGACACGCTTGAGCGAATTAATATTCTCGGACAATTGCGCGAAGGAGAGATTGATGTTCTCATTGGAGTTAACCTCTTGAGAGAAGGCCTTGATCTTCCGGAAGTGAGCTTGGTTGCAATTTTAGATGCTGATAAAGAAGGCTTTCTAAGGAACAGAAGATCACTAACTCAAACTGCTGGAAGAGCGGCGCGTAATGTGCATGGTAAGGTGATTTTTTACGCAGATAAAATTACGGGTAGTATGGCTCAGACGATTGATGAGACGGAGCGTAGAAGGCAAAAACAAATTGAGTTTAATACTGCGAATGGAATTGAGCCTACGCAGATTGTCAAACATCGCACATCGATTCTTCGTCAAGCAAGTGACATTTTAGAAATGAAGCCACGTGTTTATTCCGAAGGTGATTTTGAGAAGCCGTCAATTGCTGCGGATCCGGTTATGGCTCATTGGGGAGAAAAAGAAATTCAAAAAGCGATGTCCGCTGCTCGACGCAAAATGGAAAAAGCGGCAGAGAATTTGGAATTCATGGAAGCGGCCGAATACAGAGATGAAATGAAGGCCTTGGAAGAAAGATTAACAGAACTATATTCAAACCCATTATGAAAAAGAACTTGATTATTTATGTAGCCGCAATCTTGGTGGTAGTTTTCTCTTCATGCAAGCGAAATAAGGAAGTTTCGGATGTTCCTGTAAAAGACTTTCCTAGCATCGAAAATATTTTGCCTCTGCAGTTACCTGCCGAGATAAATTACAAAGGACTTGTAAATAATTTTGAGGTTTTGGAAACACGTCAGGAAGGAGGTTTCTTGATGGTTAAAGTTGCTTATTCCGGCGGTTGCAATGAACATTTTTTCGAAGCGTCGTGGGATGAAATGTATATGAAGAGTATGCCTCCTCAAGTGAATTTAAGGCTAACGCATGTGAATAATGATGACTCTTGCCGAGAGAGAATAGAAAAGGAATTGGCCATAGACTTGCGCAAATTGTTCCTTAACACTCCGAACAATGTGCTAATAGTTTTAAATGGAAATGTTGAAGGTAAGATTCTCGCTGCCCCTCAGGACTAGGCGTCTGATGTTGTTTTGATTTTTGTTATTTGGTTTCGGTTTGATTTAATTATCTTCACACTTGAAACCAAAGTTCTATGATTAAAAAAATACTTTCCGTATTCGCATTTTCTATTGCAATTGTAGCGTCAGCCCAAGTGTCATTCGGCGGATTCCCTTTTAATTGGGAAGACAAGCATGTGAGTTCACAGATTTCATTTACTGCTATGCCTTCAATTGATTTGGATGCATTGGCTGCTGAGGATGCTGTAGTGGATCAGTATAAAGAAGCACCTTATCGATTCGGATTTGAGCATGAGACATCTTTCGGCTTAAATCAAGCGACTTGGAGGTCAATTGAAAACGAAAGAAGTATTTGGCAGTTCGGAATTGAATGCGCTGGCGCAAGAACGATTAATTTGATTTTCGAAGATTTTTATCTTCCAAAAGGAGCTGAAATGTTCATTTGGTCTGCTGACCGTGAAGAATTCTTGGGTTCTTTCAATCACAAAAACAATCAGGAATATAGAGTTTTAGCGACCTCAATTTTACAACACGATAAGGTTGTTGTTGAAGTACAAGCGAACGATGCGGTGAAAGACCAGGTGTCTTTTGTTATTTCAATGGTAGTTCACGGATACCGTCCAGTATTGATGAACCACTTTGCTGATTTCGATGAGGATCGTGGCCCTTATGGAACGAGTGGTTCATGCAACAACAACGTGAACTGTGCCGTAGGATCTGCTTGGCAGGTTGAAAAGAAATCGGTGGCTTTGATCTTAAGTGGCGGAAGCGCAAGCTGCACAGGTGCTTTAGTCAACAACACAGCGAATGATGGAACACCTTATTTTTTAACTGCGAATCACTGTTATTCGGCGGGTGCAACTCCAACTTGGGTGTTTGTTTTCAATCATGAAACTTCAGGCTGCACGGGAACAACAGGCCCAACGAATCAAACGGTTTCAGGCTGTCAGTTGCGTGCAAGAAGAGCAGGTAGTGATTTTTGTTTGGTAGAGCTTAGTTCTGTTCCACCAGCATCTTATAATGTGGAATACGCTGGTTGGGATGCAAGTGATGCAACAACCGTTACTTCTGCGACCTGTATTCATCACCCCTCTGGAGACTTGAAAAAAATATCGTTTGAGAACAATGCCGTTCCTCAAGGAACTTGGTCGGGCGCTCAAACATGGGACGTGCAACAGTGGGACGATGGAATTACTGAACCGGGATCTTCAGGTTCTCCATTATTCGATCAAAATCACAGAATCATTGGCCAATTGTATGGCGGAGGATCTGCATGCAGCGGTTCGAATGAAAACGGACAAGGAGATTCATACGGCAGATTTGGAGTAAGTTGGGACGCCGGTGCATCTGCTTCTGCAAGATTGAAAGAATGGTTAGATCCAGGGAACACGGGTATTCTTGTTTTAGACGGTTATCCAACAGGATCTGTGAGTTTGCAACTTGATGCCTCTGCGGCAAGTATTTCAAATGTTCCAGCCAATATCTGTGGCTCTTCGGTTTCGCCAGTTTTTTCATTAGTAAATAACGGCTCTTCAACATTGACTTCTTGCACAATTCAATACACTGTGAACGGAGGATCTGTTCAAACGATTAACTGGACGGGCTCAGTCGCGCAGTATGCTTCAACTAACGTGAACCTTCCTGCGATCACACTTTCGAACGGAGCAAATACGATAGTTGTGACTGTTTTAAATCCGAATGGTTCTGCTGATGAAAATGCAAACAACAATTCTGTTTCTGTTACGTGCAATGCGGTGGTAGGCCCTACGGTTAATATTACCGTAGGTATAATCTTCGATGATTATTCGGAAGAAACATCTTGGGAAATTCAACAAAACGGTGCAATTATCGCCTCTTCTGACGGATTGTATCCAGCGGGCGGAACTTCAATCAACGAGTCGGTATGCTTAGCGCCTGGCTGTTATAATTTTGTGATTTTTGACGATTACGGTGATGGTCTTTGTTGTGCATATGGAAATGGAAGTTACTCGGTTTCCGATGCAACGGGAACGTCATTAGCTGCTGGGGGCTCTTTCACAAATTCTGAAACCACAAACTTCTGTGTTTCAGGAAGCGCCTTAGAGAGTATTGTCGAAAGTGTGGTTACACTCTATCCGAATCCAGCTCAAAACGAAATTCAATTGATTGGAGCTTTAGCGAACTCAGATTTGTATATCATTGACATTGCAGGAAACGTAGTTGTTTCAACTAAGACCTTTAGTGCAAATGTTAAAGTTGATACGTCTTCTTTGGCAAACGGTTACTACATCGTGAAGTTAGTTTCAGACGGAAAAGTTGATTCACTTCCGCTTATCATTAAGAAGTAACGAGAAAGTCTTCTATTGTGAATAAAAAGGGCCGGGTGACCGGCCTTTTTTATTGCTGCAAACCTGCGGTCAGAGTATTTTCGCAACACTCATGGAAAAAACATTTGCAATCTGGATTTGGAATTTCTCAATCATTGAATTAATCCTACTCGGCTTAGTTGTCGTTTCATTTATCGTTCAAGTATATTACAACTTGAAGTATTTTTTGTCGGCAACAAAGGGTAAGAAGGTAGAGGGCGAAACACCCGATGGGGTTTCAGTGATTGTTTGTGCAAGAAACGAAGAGGCGAATCTGATGGAGTTGATTCCAATAATTATGGAACAGGAGTTCCGGAAATTTCAGCTTATTGTCGTAAACGACAGCAGTTGGGACGATACGGCTGACATTCTCAAAGCGCTTCAAGTATCATATCCGGAAATGCATGTCATAGAAATCAATGAAGACAAGCAAATGATGCAAGGGAAAAAGTTTGCGCTAACCCTAGGTATTAAGGCGGCAATGTATGATGTAGTGCTGCTTACAGATGCAGATTGCAGACCTACGAGTAGTCATTGGATTACTGAAATGACCAAGGGCATTGGAGAGCGAAAGGAAATCGGATTAGGATTTAGTGGTTATAAAAAATATCCAGGATACTTGAACAAGCTTATTCGCTTCGATGCATTTATTACAGGTTTGAATTACTTAGGATTTGCGAAAACAGGAACGCCATATATGGGTGTTGGGCGAAACTTGTGTTACACTAAAACAGCCTTTTTCCGTATTGGAGGTTTTCGTACACATTACAAATTAGCGTCTGGTGATGATGATTTATTTGTTAAAGAAGTATCGACTGCTCGCAATACGCAAAATGTCTTTCATTACGAAGCGCAAACGATTTCTGAACCGCACAAAACTTGGGCAAAATGGTCGTTTCAGAAGAAAAGACATTTCACCACGGCTCCTTTGTACAAGAGTAGCGTTAAGTTTTCTTTAATGCTTTGGCCATCTACTTATTTTGTGCTTTGGATGGCGGCTATAGCCTTGTCAATCATTTATCCAAACCCAATACTTTGGGGAGTTCTAGGAGGTGTGATCTTTTTGAGATATCTTATTCAGTTCATTGTTTTAAATGTGTCTTGCAACAAACTTAAAATATCGAAAGACATCCTTTGGCTGTTTCCGTTGTTAGAGAAGCACCTTTTTTTAGTACATTCGATACTTTACCTGCATAACCTCGTTCGTAAACCACAGAAATGGAATTGACAGAACATTTATCGGATAAAGCCAAAAAGGATTACCAACTTGTGCTTCGTGCGTTGAACGAAAAAGATCAACGGGCTTATACCGAGATAATGGGGAGGTACAAGGATTCCGTTTACTTTATGTTGCTGAAGATGGTGAACAATTCCGATGATGCGGAAGACTTAACTATTGAAACCTTCAGCAAAGCTTTCAAGCGTTTGGATCAGTACACACCTCAGTTTGCCTTCTCAACCTGGTTGTTTAAAATCGCGTCCAACCACTCAATTGACTTCATTCGCAAAAAGCGAATTAAAGCCATTTCTATGGATCAAGGTTTTTCGAATAAAGACGGAGAGTCTTATGTTATTCCAGTAAAAGAAGATAGCCTAGATCCGGAAGAGTCTATGCAGAAAGATGAGCGCGTGCAGCGCATGCGCGACGTAGTTGAAAAATTGAAACCGCGCTACAAGCGTTTGGTGGAATTGAGATATTTTGAAGAAAAGTCTTACGAGGAAATCTCTGAGATTTTAGAATTACCCTTAGGAACGGTAAAAGCACAGCTCTTCCGTGCACGCGATTTCATGTTTGAGTTAATGAAAAAAACGAAGGGGAATTTTTAATGTCGATCAGAGAAAAACTAGAACCATACTTCACATTCACAGAAGTTCAATGGGAACAATTTCAAAAATTAGAAGAAGTAATCCTCGATTGGAACCAACGTGTAAACGTAGTTTCAAGAAAAGACACCAGTGAATTTGTAGAACGACACGTACTACATAGTTTAAGTATCTTCAAGTTTTTACCATTCACGCCGAAATCTCAGGTGCTTGATTTAGGAACAGGAGGCGGTTTTCCCGGTCTTCCCTTGGCTATCGCAAATCCAGAAACTGAATTTCTACTCGTTGATAGTATTGGAAAGAAAATCATGGTCGTAAACGAAGCCATTCAGTTCATAGGGTTAAAAAATGTGAAGGCGTTTCACGGAAGAGTTGAATCTGTAAAAGGACAATTCGATTTTGTAGTAAGTCGCGCAGTGGCCCCAGCCGAAGAGCTTTTGATGTGGACAAAGGGTAAATACAAAAAAGCCGATCAGAATGGAATTCCGAACGGCTTAATTTGTTTGAAAGGTGGAGATTTAAAAGAAGAACTTAAATCATTGAAAAAGCATGCTGAACTCTTCGAGATAGCAAGTTACTTCCCTCAAGAATTCTTCGAAACGAAGAAGCTCGTTTATATCCCTCAATAAAAACAAAAAAGGCTCTCAAATTTGAAAGCCTTTTTCGTAAACCTGCAAGGGAATTTTGAAACCAACACGCAGCTTGGACTGCGTAACCATCTTAAAGACGAAGAGTTAAATGCTAGGTTGCCTGTTATTTTTAAAGAAATTTATACCCGACTCCACGAATAGATAGAAAACGCTTGTCAGCGTTGGGATGCGATTCAAAAATCTTCCTGAAATTCAAGATGAAATTATCAATGGTGCGGTTATGTGTTACCGTATCATACCCCCATACCTTTTCTAATATTTCTTCTCGACTTACTGCTTCGCCTTGTTTGGAAATGAGCAGTCGAAGCAACATGGCTTCTCTTTTTGTAATGGAGTGGATACCATCTGGTGTCTCGACTTCGTATTTGTTGAAATGAATGGTGCAAGGACCAATAGTAAAACTCTCAAGGTCTTCAATGGTTCTGTGTCCATCTGATTTTCGAACAATAAGTTTTTTGCTTCGAAGTAAAAGTTCTTCCCATTCAAAAGGTTTGGCCAAATAGTCGTCGCCTCCAACCTTCAATCCTTCAACTTTATCCTTTCCTGTTCCTTTGGCTGAAAGAAATAGCACTGGCGTATTGTTGCCCCCTAGGCGCAGCGATTCGCAAACGGTAATGCCATCCATTTCAGGAAGCATGACATCTAGGATAATTAGGTCGTAGAATTTTTCTTGAGCGTTTTTTAGTGCAGCCAAGCCGTTCGACTCAACATGGACTTCGAAGCCCTCCAATTCGAAATTGAGCTTTAAGGTTTTTGCTATGGAATTTTCATCCTCTGCAATCAACAATCGATACGTCTCTTGGTTATTCTTCACACCGCAAATTTATACTACCTTGCACGCAAATTGCAGCTATGGAACATAAATTCCATCCGGAAAATATGATCTCGCATTTGGGGATCGAAATATTGAACAATGAACCCGGTCGGGTTGAGGCGAGAATGCCTGTTGATAAACGAACCATTCAGCCGTTTGGACTGCTGCACGGAGGAGCGAGTGCTGTTCTTGCAGAAACAATCGGTAGCATTGGTGCATACGAGGCAGTGAAGGGAGATGGAGGAAAAGCTGTCGGGTTGGAATTGAACATCAATCACCTGAGGTCTGCCACGACCGATTTTGTATACGGAGTAGGTGAGCCCATTCACATGGGAAAAAGAACGCATGTCTGGGACGTGAAGATCAAAGATCACGAAGGAAATCTCATTGCTATTGCTCGTTTAACCGTTATGATTCAACCAGGGAAATGAGCGTTGTTCGATTAAGATTACCTCAGAATGACTTTGAACGAAGCGCAGCTGCTTCGCGGACTTTTATTGTTCTGAGTGATTTTAGAGGTGAAGTGAACAAAGCGAGTTCTGATCTTGAATTTGTGCATCGAGTAGAAGAGGGCATTGAGTTCTTAAATCAAGGTCTTGCGAAAAAAATAGTTTTAAGTCGAATCATTTCATTTCCGCAGCAAGGATTAACAGCAGAGAGTGTTTTTAATTCTTTCAATGAAAAATTCCCTTCAGCCGCGGTGTTCGCTTTTACCGACGAAAAAGATGCGCAATGGGTGGGAGCAACACCAGAGTTGCTGTTTAAAAAACGAGGGCATTCATACACAACGATAAGTTTAGCGGGAACAAGAAAGGCAGGAAGTTCAGAGGAGTGGGGATCGAAAGAAATTCAAGAGCAAAACGTAGTGACCGAATTCATTCAACATGAATTAGAAACCCTTGGTGCTGAAAGAGTTTTCTGCGGTGAAGTTCAAACGCGGAATGCAGGATCTATCGAACACTTATGCAACGAAATTACATTTGACTATTCAGGTGATTGGAAAAATGCCATGAAGGCGTTGCATCCAACCCCAGCAATTTGCGGGATGCCGAGAAATGAGGCGAAAGAAATCATTCAGCAAATTGAACCGCACGACCGCGAGTATTATACGGGTCTTATTGGAATCGAACAAGGCGAGAATGTTGATGTCTATGTGATTCTGCGTTGCTTGAAAATAGAAGAGGGAAGGATACATGTTTTTGTAGGTGCAGGAATAACAAAAGATAGCGTTCCTGAGCTTGAAGCGCGCGAGACGCGATGGAAGGCCGAGTCATTAACTGACGTAATTTTTTAATTTTTGAACGATTCATTCGTCGCGGTGTTTCTATCTTCGTGGCCCGCATGAAAATCTCATCGAAAAAAG
>JBILOU010000150.1:0-2632 GCA_044374295.1 Flavobacteriales bacterium
TTTGGAAAACACGCCTCCTGAGTTATCTGCAGATATTTTCAAAACAGGCATCTACCTTGCAGGTGGTGGTGCATTGCTTCGCGGATTAGATGTTCGTATCAATCGTAAAACGAAATTACCTGTTCATGTAGCAGACGATCCGTTGCGTGCAGTAGCAAGAGGTACAGGTATTGCGTTGAAGAACATCAACCGTTTCCAATTCTTAATGCGCGAGTAATTCGTTAACACGAAAGCAGAATGGGTAATCTTTTAGCATTATTGCAACGATTTCACGTGCTTTTGTTGTTCCTAGTGCTTCAAGTTTTTTCACTGATTGTTTTGTTTTCCGAAAACAATTTTCATCGCAAAGAATTTATTCGTCACAGTTCTGATTTCGCCGGGTACATTTATGAAAAGCGCGATGAGTTCACGAGTTATTTAAGACTTGCTGAAATCAATGATCAGTTGGCAATTGAAAACGCAGCATTGCGCAGCCTACTTCCAGAAAATTATATCACCTCTGATACTGCTACGTTTAAAGCGCAAGGCGTGCGTCAGCAATTCACATATACACCTGCTAAAGTTGTAAACGCCACCGTTAGTCGCAAACGAAATTACCTCACCTTGAATAAGGGATATGCTGAAGGCATTGGCATTGAGATGGGTGTAATTGCGAATGGAAGCATTGTCGGAATAGTGAGCAGTGTGAGCAAGAATTATTCGATAGTCATGCCTATTCTTCACACGAAATTCCAGGGCTCGGTGAAGATGAAGGGAACGGGAGAATTTGGAATTTTAGAATGGCCGGGTGGAGATCCATTGTTTGCATTCGTGAAGGAAATTCCGAAACACGTGTACATCAATGTTGGCGACACGGTAATAACTACAGGATTTTCAAGTCACTTCCCAGAGGGAATGCTAATAGGAAGTGTGGAAGCATTGGAAGACAAACCGGAAGAAAACTTCCATCGGATAAAAGTGAAATTGGCAACCGACTACAGAAAAGTGGCATGGGTTCAAGTGGTGAAGAATCTTCAGAAAATGGAGATTGATTCTCTTCAACAACAACAAATCATTGCAGACGGAGGAGAAGAATGATGAACTATTTGCGCATATTTCTATTCGTGCTTTTGCAAGCTTTGGTGGTGAGCAGAATTCAGTTGTTCGACGGATTAGTTCTTCCATTTATTTATATTTTTAGTTTGCTGATGTTTCCGTTCGACACGCCAAGATGGGCGATGTTGCTGATTGGATTTTTCACAGGAATACTTATGGACTTGTTCACAGGTCCTCCAGGTCTGCACACTTCAGCATGTGTACTTCTTGCTTTCTTACAACCTTTGGTGCAAAACATGTTGGCCCCGCGTGAGGGTTACGATTCGAATTTGAAGCCTACCATTCATAAGATGGGCTTGGCTTGGTATACCACATACGCCGGGATATTGACGTTTGCTCATCACACGTGGTTAATCTTTTTCGAGTTTTTACGCTGGGATAAATTCTTCTTCCAGTTGTTTCATATTTTGTTAAGTTCTATTGCAACTTTATTGCTGATGATTTTGGCGCAACTCTTAATTTCGCCAAATAAGAAAAGCAGCTAATTACCTTGAACAACGACAACCGCCGGTACACTTTCTTGTTTATTGTTGGAACCATCTGTGTGATATACATAGTGCGTCTCTTTGCGTTGCAGGTTGCTACCAGTGAGTGGAAAAATAAAGGCTCTCGTCTAACAGAGCGCGAGGTAGTTGTTTACCCGTCTAGAGGAAACATCTTCGATCGCAACGGAAAAGTCTTAGTAACGAATCAGACCGTATACGACTTAATGGTTTTGCCGAAAGATCTTCAGCCTTTCGACACGTTGGATTTTTGTAAGTTGGTGAATTTGCCCTATGAAGAACTAAAAGAAATCTTAAAGAAGTCTGTCACATATCCGAACGTTAAGTACAAACCTTCTCCGGTGATCAAGCAAATGCTTCCGGAAGAGTATGCGATTTTTGCAGAGCGGTTGTATAAGTTTCCAGGATTTTTTGTTCAGGCAAGAACCTTACGGACGTATCCTGAAAATTTAGGTGCGCTGGTGCTTGGTGATGTTGGTGAAGTGAATGGAGATATTTTGAAGTCACATCCCGATTACCGCAAAGGTGACTACATTGGATTGAATGGAATTGAAAAATCATACGAGAAAGAGTTGCGCGGAAAGCGCGGAATAAAATATGTTTATCGCGATAACCTTGGTGTAGAGCACAGCGTAGCGAATGGTCAGTTAGACAGCGCGGCGCAAGAAGGAGTAGATTTGTATGCCACTATTGACGCGGAGTTGCAGAAGTACGGAGAAAAACTAATGCAGAACAAGCGCGGATGTATTGTCGCTATTGAACCGTCTACTGGGGAAATTTTAGCCTTGGTTTCTGCGCCCACCTTCGACCCGAATTTATTGGTGGGTAGAGCGCGCGGACAAAACTTTGCGGCTTTAGCGAAGGACCCTTTAAAACCGCTTTTCAATCGTGCTACTCAAGCGCAGTACAGACCAGGGTCTATTTTCAAGTTGGCGCAATCGCTAACAGCGTTGCAATTGGGATCAATTACCAAAGACACGCGCATTGCATGTAACAGAAGTCTAATCGGTAGTCACGGCGCACACAGCATGGAC
>JBILOU010000075.1:0-9282 GCA_044374295.1 Flavobacteriales bacterium
GCGAACGATTCCTTTGTGACGACGTTCGTCAGAAACGGTCAATTTCTTACGTCCTTTTCTTCTACGTGATGAAAGAACCAAACGGCCTTTTGCGGTAGACATTCTTTTGCGGAAACCGTGTTTGTTTCTGCGCTTTGTATTCGATGGTTGATAAGTACGTTTCATAATTTCTTGTTGTTAAATTTCCAACGGGCGACAAATATACAAATAATTTTTAGTTCTCCAACTTTTTTACAACAATTGATAGTTCATTAAGTTGGTCATCGCTAATTGTTGAAGGCGCATCAATCATTACATCGCGCCCACTGTTGTTTTTTGGGAAGGCAATGAAGTCACGAATTCCTTCGCTGCCGCCAAATAATGAACACAAACGATCGAATCCGAAAGCCAATCCTCCGTGCGGTGGCGCCCCGTATTCAAAGGCATTCAACAAGAATCCAAATTGTGCTTGAGCTTCTTCTTTTGTGAATCCGAGCAAGTCAAACATACGCGCTTGGACATTTCTATCGTGAATACGAATAGACCCTCCTCCAATTTCAACCCCATTCAACACGAAATCGTACGCATTCGCATTCACTGCTCCTGGGTCTGTGTCTAACAAATGAATTTGATCTGGCTTTGGAGATGTGAACGGATGGTGCATGGCGAAATATCTTCCTTCCTCTTCGTTGAATTCCAACAACGGGAAATCCATTACCCAAAGTGGCGCAAATACCTCTGGATTGCGCAATCCTAATCTTCCACCCATCAACAAACGAAGTTCATTCAATTGCTTGCGGGTAGTATTCAAGTCACTAGACAACACCAAAATCAAATCACCAGGCTTCGTTTCGCAACGCTCGCCCCATGAGGCTAAGGCCTCTCTGTCGAAGAATTTATCTACGGAAGATTTAAAGCTTCCGTCTTCGTTGCAACGAACGTAAATCAATCCCTTTGCTCCAATTTGTGGACGCTTCATCCATTCAGTCAGTTCGTCTAATTGAGCACGCGTGTAACTCGCGCAGCCTGGGACATTAATCGCAAGCACTGCTTGCGCACTATCAAACACTCCGAACCCTTTTCCTTGACCAAGATCTGTCAAGTCCTTGAACGTCATGCCGAAACGAATATCTGGCTTATCACTTCCGTACAAACGCATAGCCTCTGAATACAACATGCGTGGAACCTCAGGAATATCAACGTTTTTAACAGCTTTGAATAAATGACGAATCAATCCTTCAAACGTATTCAAAATATCTTCTTGCTCTACAAACGCCATCTCACAGTCGATCTGAGTGAACTCGGGCTGACGATCGGCGCGTAAATCTTCATCGCGGAAACAACGCACAATCTGATAATAACGATCGTAGCCACTCACCATCAGAAGTTGTTTGAACGTCTGTGGTGATTGCGGAAGAGCATAAAATTGACCAGGATTCATGCGACTTGGAACCACGAAGTCACGCGCACCTTCCGGAGTAGACTTAATTAAATAAGGCGTTTCAATTTCTAAAAACTCAAGACTGTCTAAGTACTTACGTGTTTCAATTCCGAGCTTGTGACGAAGCATTAAATTCTGCTTCAGCGGATTTCTACGCAAATCGAGAAAACGCCATTGCATGCGCAAATCATCTCCTCCATCACTATCATCGTCAATGGTGAAAGGTGGAGTTAAAGAGGCATTCAAGACTTTGCATCCTGTTGCTTCAATCTCTATTTCACCCGTAAGCATGTTCGTGTTTTTTGAATAACGCTCAACCACTTTTCCTTCCACCTGAACAACAAATTCTCTTCCCCACTTTCGCGCTTCTCCGCACAAAGCTGCATTGGTATCCATATTGAAAGCCAACTGCGTAAGACCGTAACGATCGCGCAAATCAACGAATGTCATTCCACCTAAATCGCGTGAGCGCTGCACCCAACCTGCCAAAACAACTTCCTTTCCTACATCTGAAATTCTTAATTCACCACAGGTTGCTGAACGATACATAAGATTTATTTTTTTGCAAAGATACTAATTTGAAAAGGTCTCAATAACCCATTTGTTGAAGGCTTTCGGGTTCTGCATGTTTATGATGTGACCTGCTTTCGGAAATACAATTACACGATCATCTGGAATCTGATATTTCTGCTTCAAGCATTTGGCAGTTGATAGAGGAATGATTTTGTCGTTTTCACCCCAAACCAAATAAACAGGACATTTCCATTGAAAAGTGTGGTTATTCAAATCAGCCTCGTGCTCATTTAAGTAGTTGAGTAACGCAACTTTTTTTTCACGTCCAACGGAAAAGTGTTGCTCGGCAACTTGATTCAAAATAAAACTTGGAACGTGAATGGGCTTTTCTAAAGAGGCTAATTTTTTCAATTCTTTTCCTGTTTTTGGATTCAGCAGTGCAACAGCATCCTTCGCACCAACCGACATGGCAATACTGTCTGTGAAAGCTTTGTTAAAACATCCCGTAAGCCCATCGTAACTTACATAGGCGCTCACTTTATTAGCATACTTCTCGGCAAAACGCGCTCCCACAAGCCCTCCGTAAGAGCTTCCAATGACAATTAAATTTTCATTCGCCCACTTTTCATTGCTAAACAAAAGCATTTCATTCACGAGACCCACTTGCATTTCAATGCTAAAATCTGAACTCAAATACGTCCTTCCGTGACAGTTCAAATCGGGTGCTATGATATTAAAATGTTTTGACAGCTCTTCAACGTTTAGGCTCCATTGCGCAATTGCACCGCCCTGGTAACCGTGAATCAGAAGAAGTGTTTTTTTCTTTGAATCAAACCGCTCTGGGCTGGTCATGAAGAACGTCATGAACTCATAGTATGTTTCTCCAATTGTCACTCCTTGGCGCTTAAAAGATTTCACATATTCTTTCATTCCAGCCTCTTCAAAAACTCTTGTCTGCTTCTTAACATGCACCGAATAAAGGTTACACGAAGCGAAAAGAGCAGTTATTGCAAGCCAAAGCAAAGAATTCTTCATGCGCTCAAAGTTACTGAATACTGAAATTGTTTTGATAAGCCCGATGAATGAATTACTTTCGTTTCACAAATTTTGCTATGAACAAATTATCGTTTCCATTTACGAAAATCAACGCCTACATCATTCTTGGTGGATTGGCAGTTGTGCTTTTCGGATATATCTTAATGAGTGGCGGTGGTTCTGCCGATCCAAACACGTTCAACGCTGAAGAACTTTTTAGCGCACGTCGTATTACTGTTGCACCCATTGTTGTGCTTCTCGGCTACATTACCATTGGCGTTGGCATCATGTATCGTGGAAAGAAAAACCAATCTTCAGATATCGAGAAACATTGAGTATTCTTCAAACCATCATACTTGCTATTGTTGAAGGGTTAACCGAATTCCTTCCTATTTCAAGCACTGGGCACATGATGATTGCTCAGAAAATCATGGGCGTTCCTTCTTCTGAATTTACGAAAGCATTTATCGTTTGTATTCAACTTGGTGCTATTCTTAGCGTAGTTGTTTTGTACTGGAAACGTTTCTTTCAATCACTTGAATTCTATTACAAACTCGTTGTTGCATTTATTCCAGCAGCTGTTTTTGGATTTCTACTTTCAAAAAAGATAGATAACCTTTTGGAAAACGTTTTGAATGTTGGGATTGCGCTTTTAATCGGTGGGATAATCTTTTTGTTTATTGAAAAAATCATCCGCGAACGCTCGCTTCGTGAACCTGATTTCAAAAGCGCTTTCGTTATTGGACTCTTTCAGTGTATTGCTATGATACCCGGTGTGTCAAGGTCTGCAGCAACCGTGATTGGCGGATTAACACAAGGATTGAATAAAAAAGCAGCTGCTGAATTTTCGTTTTTCTTAGCGGTTCCAACCATGCTCGGAGCAACAGTTTTCAAATTGAAAGATGCGTACGAAGAGGTTCCTGATTTTTTCAATTCAGAAAACATAAAACTTCTTGCAATTGGAAATGTGGTCGCTTTTATTGTGGGATTAGTTGCTATTAAGACCTTTGTTGCTCTGTTAACCAAATACGGATTGAAGCCTTTTGGTTATTATCGCATTGCACTCGGCGCCGCAATCATTGCGCTCTATTTTGGAGGTGTGTCGTTGACACTTTAAGACAGCAACGACTTCAGATCTTTCGCAATTTCTTTTTGATCCCACGAGGATACTAAGTGAATGTTTCGCACACCAGCATTTTGCAATGCTTTCGAAGTTGCTGTTCCGTATGCAACGCAATTCAGTTTTGACAAATCATTTTTCTCCTGCGCAGCAAAGACGTTGGAAGGAGAGGAAAACAAGTATACGCGCGCTTCAGGAAGAGCTGTTGCCAAACGTGTTTTTTTATAGGTTGAAATAATTTCAATCTGATCTTTACTGAAAAAACTTGCAGCTGAATTCAAGCTGTCTTGCGCCGAAGGAAATAAGACACGCTCGCTTCCGGCTAAATGAAAAAACATACGCGCAATCTCTTCTGTGTTTGTTCCTTCACCCACAAAATCGCATTCAAACGGAACCGCTTTCGCTGTTGCAGGGCCTATGGCAGCATATTTTGCATGCGCATTGGCGGTGTGCTCAAAGAATGAACGGGCACCATTGGAAGAAGAAAAAAATACCCAATCAAAACCTTTTTGAATTTGAAAAGGAAGGAATTCTATTGAAATTAGTGATTGACAAAACGTAGTGTAATTCGACATTGAAAGTTCCGCAACCAAATCTGCTACGTCTTCTTCATTTCGACTTACAAAAACATCTATCATGTGGATTGAATAAGACCTAAAAGATGATCAATGATTTGTTGTGGCTCTTCGTTTCTCATGGTGAAATAAGATACTTGATCGTTCGCTGTTTTAGCAAAAGCCAAACGACATACAAACGTTTCTCCTTCCTTCACCGCATGAGCTCCTAAAGGCAATTGACATCCGCCATTCATGCGGCGTAATATCTCACGTTCAATGTGAACACACTCAACCGTTTGTTCGTGATTTAAGTGATTCAAGATGGTAAGAATTTCTTCATCGCCTTCTCTGCATTGCAGCGCCAATGCGCCTTGTGCGGGCGCAGGGACAAATTGTTGTGCCGGTAAAATTTCAACATGAAATTCAGAAAGATCTAATTCTAGGCGATCCACTCCAGCCCGAGCTAAAAGAATCGCATCGTATTGTTTCTCGCGTAATTTTTGAATGCGTGTTGGAACGTTACCACGTAAATCTTTCACTTCGGTATGCGGACAATGAAAAGCGAGTTGAACTTTTCTTCTTACTGAAGAAGTGCCCACTATTGCGTTTTCCTTCAGACCGAATGTTCGTTCGGTACTCACAGAATCTTTGTTAATCAACAGAATATCTTCAACGTTCGCACGAATAGGAACGCCAGCAATGACAAGTCCTTCAGGAGGAGTTGTTTCTAAATCTTTGTGAGAATGAACGGCCAGATCTACACTCTTGGAAAGCAGCGCCTCTTCAATTTCTTTGGTGAAGAAACCCTTTCCTTCCATCTTATCGAAACTCAAATGTTGGATTTGATCTCCGCGAGTCTTAATGATTTTCAATTCAACTTTGAAACCTAAATTTTCTAAAGCCGATTGGGTGTAATTCGCTTGCCAAAGCGCAAGATCGCTTCCACGCGTTCCAATTACGATCGTTCTATTCAAGGGATTAATGTTTTTGTACTTCTTCCAAAAGTACTGATTTCGCTAGCTTCATAGGAACTGATATATATTTCTTTTCCATGTAACTAATAATCTTGTCTACCAATTCGCGATCATGTTCGGATAGTTGCGCGAGTTCTTTTGAAAAAACGCTTTCAACTGCTGTCTGACGAATTTCTTTGATGGTATGCGGTATCTCGCTCATAGCAAGCTCGATGGAGCGCTCTTGAAAGAGCTTCTTAAATTCACTCTTTCCTTTTTCAATAATTGCGACGCAATCATTGAGTGCTTCTTCTCGATAAGAGATGTTCTTTTGAACTTCGCGTTGAACAGCGCGCATATCAATGAAAGCAACATCTGGAGATTGCGAAATTTCAACATCCACATTAGCAGGCAACGCCAAATCAATAACCGTTCTGTGCTTTTTTGAATGGCACATTTGACTGAACATTTCCTTGCTCACAACAATTTCTGTTGAACCCGTGCAAACCACAAGCGTATCGAAATCTGATTGATCGTTTTTCAATTCGGAAATGGGTAATGCGTCTGTATTGAAAGACTTTGCAATGGCTGATGCGTTCTCTACCGTTCTGTTGTATATTGAAACATTGATGTATCCGTTTTCAGCAAGAAACTTGGCGAAGTTGGTGATAATCTGACCCGCCCCAACTAATACAATTTTAGAATTTACATCGGGATGTTTCTCTTGGAATAACTTCCATGCAATGGAAACAATAGAAACGGGTTTCTTCGAGAGGTTGGTGTGCGTATAGACCTCCTTGGCAATACGAATTGCGTGCTGATTAAGCATTCGCAAAGAGTCTCCAGTCAACTTCATGCCTTCGCATTGCTCGTAAGCGTTTCTAAGCTGCGTGATAATTTCCCGTTCGCCGATAATTAATGAATCCAGACTTGCAGCAACACGAAAAACGTGATCAGCGGTCTCTTCTCCGTTGAAGCGTTGCGCTTTTTGCGCAACCCCTTTTATGAAACTCGTGTCATGCTCAGGGAACATGAAAGACAACAGTTGTTGTGTAAAACCGGAACAAACAAAGTGAGGAACATCGAAGACCACTTCAACACGATTACACGTTCCCAAATACATGAGTTCACTCATTTGGAACTCTTCCTTCGCCGCATCTAATCGAGCTTTCAATTCCTCACCAGGAATTGCAAATGAACCAATCGTTTCCAAAGGAAAATGGTGGTGGTTCAAGGATATAGCTCGTAGATTATTCACAGTGCGCGAAGTTCGTTCAACTACGTGCGCTGAATGTCATTTAAATGTCATTATGCAAAGCAAGATTCTGCGGAAGGCGCTCCTTGCAAAACACCCTCGCAGACCTTCGTTAGAGTGACTTCGTCACCGCCTTCACCCCCGGCAACTCAATGCCTTCGAGAGATTCCAACATAGCGCCGCCGCCAGTGCTGACGTAAGAGACGTCGTTGGCTAAGCCAAACTGATTAATAGCGGCTACTGAATCGCCGCCGCCGACAAGTGTGAACGATCCGTTCTTGGTGGCTTGAACCAAGGCGTTTGCAACGGCAATAGTGCCAGCCGCAAAGGCCTCCATTTCAAACACACCCATAGGGCCGTTCCACAATACTGTTTTCGATTGCGCAATAATCGTCGCGAAATGCTCGCGCGATTTCACGCCAATATCCAATCCCATCCACCCGGCTGGAATATTCGCTATGCTGCACTCCTTGTGATTCGCATTGGCCGCAAAGGCATCTGCAATAATGGCGTCGGTAGGCAAATACAAATTCACATTCTTGTTGCGCGCCATTTCCATTAACTCCAACGCCAAGTCTAACTTGTCGTCTTCCACCAATGAACTTCCCACTTTGCCTTGCTGCGCTTTAATAAACGTAAACGCCATGCCACCACCAATGATGATGTTGTCTACAGCGTTCATTAAATTTTCCAAAATAGCAATCTTGCTACTGACTTTACTTCCACCAATAATAGCGGTAACCGGAGAAGCATTGCCGTTCAAAACACGATCAATGCTCTTCACTTCGTCTTCCATTAAATAACCGAAGTATTTATCGGTTGGAAAGAACTTCGCAATAACAGCGGTCGAAGCGTGAGCGCGATGCGCCGTGCCGAATGCATCGTTCACATACACATCTCCCAACTCGGCCAACTGACCCGCGAAGAATTCATCTCCGCCTTCTTCTTCCTTATAGAAACGTAAGTTTTCCAACAACATAATATCTCCCACCTTCATCTTCTCTACCGCATGCTTCGCTTCTTCACCCACACAATTGCCTGAAAATGCAACAGGCTTTCCCAACACATTTGACACTTCCTGTTGAATGTGCTTCAGCGAAAATTTATCTTCTGGACCTCCCTTCGGACGGCCCAAGTGCGACATCAAAATCACCTTCGCTCCGTCTGAAGACAACTTCAAAATGGTTTTCGCTGCTGCGCGAATACGGGTGTTATCTGTTACTTCGAATTTTTCATTCAAAGGAACATTGAAGTCTACGCGCACGAGCACCGCTTTGTTCGCGAAGGTGTGTTGGTCTAATTGATACATGCTTATTTCTTAACGCGATCGTGATAATGTCCGGTTGAAGTGTCAATGCGAATCTTGTCTCCAACTTCAATAAACAAAGGAACGCGCACTTCAACATTTACATCAAGTGTTGCTGGCTTCATTGCATTTGTTGCCGTGTCTCCGCGCAAACCTGGCTCGGTGTATGTCACTTCATATTCAACCAATGTTGGAAGGTCACAAGACATAGGTGCTTCGTCTTCCGCGTTGAACATAACAATACAAATCATTCCTTCTTTCAAGAATTTCGGTGCGTTAATCATGGTTCCCGGAATAGTGATTTGTTCGAAATCTTCCGAGTTCATGAAGTTGTACTGATCGTCTTGGAACAAGAACTGATACTCGCGTGTTTCAATTCGAACCACATCCATCTTCACTCCAGAGTTGAAGGTGTGATCAACGATTTTTCCGTTGTTCAAATTTTTGATTTTCGTTCTCACGAAAGCCGGACCTTTTCCCGGTTTAACGTGTAAGAATTCAATGATTTTCCAGATATGCGAATCCATTCTGAAACACATTCCATTGTGAATGTCTGCGGTAGTTGCTGCCATTTTTATCTATTATAAATTCAAAAATAAATTATTCTTTTTCCTTGTATCCACTTTGTGGTCATCCAATTTTAATTGGTCATCACAACTTGTTGTCTCATCCGGTACGCGGTTAGTAAGCCCATTTCACATAGATCGCTCCCCATGTAAATCCTCCGCCAAATGCGGCAAGTACGAGGTTGTCTCCTTTTTTCAATTGAGATTCCCAATCGCAAAGACAAAGTGGAATGGTTGCGCTAGTGGTATTTCCGTATTTGTGAATGTTGATCATTACCTTCTCGCTTCCTACTCCCATGCGGCGTGCAGTAGCGTCGATAATTCTTAAGTTCGCTTGGTGAGGAACCAACCACGCAACATCGTCTGAAGTAAGGTTGTTCTTTTCCATGATTTCAGCAGATACATCAGCCATACCCACAACCGCTGCTTTGAATACTGGCTGTCCGTCTTGAAACACAAAGTGCTCGCGATTCGCAACGGTTTCAGCTGTAGGCGGATAAACAGATCCACCCGCTTTTTGATATAAGTAATGTCTTCCGTTTCCGTCAGTCTTCAAG
>JBILOU010000155.1:0-9235 GCA_044374295.1 Flavobacteriales bacterium
ATAGAAATGGCAGATATGATCAAAGACGCCGGATTCAGTTTTGATAAAAATGTTTTAAACCCTGTTGAGAAAGTAAATAAATACATCAACGAGGAAAACCGAGCAATTAATCTTGGTATATACGCAGCTGATTTAAGTTACAGCACCGTATTCGATCAAAAGCAAGAATCAGTTAATTACCTATCCGCAACGAAAACGATAGCTAATGCGTTGGGAATAGACGGAGCATTGAACGAACAATTCATGGAGCGAGTGCAACGCAATCAAAACAACAGAGATTCATTAATTAGCTATGTAACCCAGTCCTATCAAAATGTAAATGCATACTTGAAAGAAGGAAAAAGAACAGATGTCAGCGCATTAATCATAGCTGGAGCATGGATCGAAACACTCTATTTATCTACTCAGTACGCGGGAAAAAAAGGTGAAACAGCCATGAGACAGCGTGTGGCAGAACAAACTTATTCGCTTAATCAATTAATTAATTACTTGAATCTCTTTGCAACAAGCAACCGAGTAAATCAGATGAAAGAAGATTTAATTAGGCTTCAAATGATCTACAAAGATGTAATTGTGGTGAGTGGAGAAACTTCTGTTGAAAAAGACAGCAACGGAGTAACCACCATTGGAAGCACAGAAACAGTGACTATGAGCGATGCTACACTTGCGAAAATCGCAGCAGAGGCTGTTGTCATCCGTAACAAATACATTCAATAAAAAATTCAGAAGATATCATGAAAACATATAAAATTCTCCTGTTCTTGTTGGTCTTTATTCCCTCATTCGCTTCCGCGCAATGCAGACCTTTCACAAAAAATAAAGTTCTTCCAAAATTGAATGGGTACGTTCAAAACGACAGTTACAATTCAGCTCAGATGGCCCCAGGCGAGGAAGCAGAAATTATGGTAACCTTCTTTGGTGGTCGTGATTACCGCTTGCTTGTGGTTGCTCACCCTATCCTTGGCGATGTTGAGTTCACTGTAAGCGATATCAACGGTAAGCAGATATACACCAACAAAGGCGCTCAAGACAAAGAAGCTTTTGAATTCAAAATGAAAAACACACAACAACTTGTTGTGAAGGTTAAAGTCCCTGAGCAAAAAGATGCCGTAGTTCAGCATATCGGCTGCATTAGCATCGTTTCGGGATTCAAACAGTAATTGTATCGACTTCAAGTAAAAAGCCGCTGAATCGCGGCTTTTTTCATTTTCAAAAGGAAGGGTTGATAAGCACCCGCGTGTTCTTTTTCCTAGAATCTATCTTCTTCCAAAACCAATTGTTAATGTGATAAGAAGCAAAAGCACTAGCAGTACCGATGAATGCGCCCGCTGCAACATCGGTCGGATAATGCGCCCCTAAATGCAAACGCGAGTATCCAATTCCGCAAGCATACAAATACGCGGGAACGGCGATATACCATTTCGGTTTAGCTAATACACAACTCGCAGCCCATTGAAAGGCAGAACTCGTATGTCCAGATGGAAAAGACAAACTTCCAGCATGTGTCTTCTTGTAAATTAAATCACCGTGATCGGCAAATGGACGTGGTCGCGCAATTCCGTACTTCAATGCGACTGTAACAAATCCGTTCAAGGCCAATCCACCAGCCATACCCACGAACTGACGCTTCACGAATTCGTCCTTTTTCAAAACGCCTACAGTTCCTGCCAGCAGCGGAGTTCCAACAGTAACATAAGTAATGCTGTTTGTATAAGCTTCCCAAAATCGATCAGACTTCTCCGGACCACCGTTGATTTTCGCCAATAGATTCAAATCCCAAGCGGGTTGTCCATTCGACCTAAAACAAAAAAGCACCAAGAGCATAAGAAGCGCTTGGTGCTTTAAATGAAATTGTTGCATTAATTCTCTGGTTTCACAGTCGCAGAAAGATATTCTCTGTTCATGCGAGCGATGTTTTCGATGCTAATGTTCTTCGGACATTGAACCTCGCAAGCACCAATGTTGCTGCAATTTCCAAATCCTTCTGCATCCATTTGTTTCACCATATTCAATACACGCTCTTTGCGCTCTGGATGTCCTTGCGGTAATAAAGCGAACTGAGAAACTTTCGCACTAACGAACAACATGGCTGAACTGTTCGGACAAGTTGCTACGCAAGCTCCACATCCAATACATGTTGCCGCATCAAAAGCCTTATCTGCATCCTCTTTCGGAATAGGAATCGCATTCGCGTCCATGGTTCTTCCTGAAGTATTAACAGAAACGAATCCTCCCGATTGAATAATACGATCGAAAGCTGCGCGATCTACCATCAAATCCTTCACCACTGGGAAACCTTCAGCTCTCCAAGGCTCAATATAAATGGTGTCGCCGTCCTTGAACGAACGCATGTGCAATTGACAAGTGGTTACACCGCGGTTTGGACCGTGTGCTTCACCGTTGATGAACATGCTGCACATTCCACAAATACCTTCACGGCAATCGTGGTCAATTGCTATCGCATCTTGCCCTTCACGAATAATCTTGTCGTTCAGCTTGTCTATCATTTCCAAGAAAGACATATCCGGAGATACACCGCCCAATTGGTAGGTCTCCATTTTCCCAGCAGCAGTGCTGCTAGACTGACGCCATACTTTTAGCGTTAGGTTCATGTTTCCGTTGCTCATCTTATTTGTATGATCGTTGTTGAACTTTAATGTTTTCGTAATTCAAATCTTCCTTATTCAATTTAGGGGCTGACGGATCACCTGTAAATTCCCAAGCAGCTACATAGCTATACTTATCGTCTACACGCAATGCCTCACCTTCTTCGGTTTGGAATTCTTCACGGAAGTGACCACCGCATGATTCGTTACGATCCAATGCATCTAAACACATTAGCTCACCTAACTCAATGAAGTCGGCAACACGTGTTGCTTTCTCCAATTCAGTATTTACGCCAGTCATTCCTCCCGGAACTTTTACATTCTTATAAAAATCTTCACGAATCTTACGAACCTCAGAAATAGCGAACTCTAGACCTTCTTTGCTACGCGCCATTCCGCAATAGTCCCAAATAATCTTACCCAATTTCTTGTGGTAGGTATCTACGGTTTCAGTTCCTGTTGTCTTGAAGAATCCTTCTAATCTTTCCTTAACAGCTTTCTCCGCTTCTTGGAATTCAGGAGTGTTGGTTGAAATAGCACCTGTGCTAATTTCATCTGCCAAGTAATTTCCAATTGTATATGGAAGTACGAAGTATCCGTCTGCCAATCCTTGCATTAATGCCGATGCACCTAAACGGTTAGCTCCGTGATCACTGAAGTTCGCTTCACCACAAGCATAACAACCTGTTACAGTAGTCATCAATTCGTAGTCAACCCACAATCCACCCATTGTGTAGTGAACTGCCGGATAAATCATCATTGGAGTCTTGTATGGATTCTCAGCTACAATTTGCTCGTACATCTGGAACAAATTTCCGTATTTCGCTTCTACCACTTTCGTTCCTAATTCACGAATCTGATCTTCCGACGCGTTGTGCAAACCTTGAACGGTCGCAGCCGTTTTACCGTAACGCATAATTGCCGAAGCAAAATCTAAATAAACAGCTTCACCTGTTGCATTTACTCCGAATCCAGCATCGCAACGCTCTTTCGCGGCACGTGATGCAACATCGCGAGGAACCAAGTTTCCGAAAGCAGGGTAACGACGCTCTAGGTAATAATCGCGACGCTCTTCTGGAAGATCGGTTGGTTTTAATTTTTTAGCACGAATAGCTTCCGCATCTTCTTTGTGAAGTGGAACCCAAATACGTCCATCGTTACGCAACGACTCAGACATCAATGTCAATTTAGACTGATGGTCCCCGCTCACTGGAATACACGTTGGGTGAATTTGTGTGAAGCAAGCATTCGCAAACGCAGCACCTTTGCGGTGTGCGCGCCATGCAGCCGTAACATTCGATCCCATTGCATTTGTTGAAAGGAAAAATACGTTTCCGTATCCACCTGTACACAACACAACTGCATGTCCACTGTGACTTTCAATTGCACCCGTAACCATATTACGAGCGATGATACCTCTCGCCTTTCCGTCTACAACAACCAAATCCATCATCTCATGGCGGTTGTACAACTTCACACTTCCTTTACCAATCTGACGGCTCAAAGCTGAGTATGCGCCCAACAAAAGCTGCTGTCCGGTTTGTCCTTTCGCATAAAACGTACGAGAAACCTGCGTTCCACCGAACGAACGGTTGTCCAACAATCCGCCATAATCGCGAGCAAAAGGAACACCTTGCGCAACACATTGGTCTATGATGCTTGCGCTTACTTCAGCCAAACGATGAACGTTTGCTTCACGTGAGCGGTAGTCACCACCTTTAATGGTATCGTAGAACAAACGATAAGTGCTATCACCATCGTTCATGTAATTCTTGGCAGCGTTAATACCACCTTGTGCAGCAATAGAGTGCGCGCGGCGCGGACTATCTTGAAAGCAAAAAGCTTTCACTTTATAACCCATTTCTGCTAAAGAAGCTGCAGCAGAAGAACCAGCTAGACCGGTTCCAACTACAATCACTTCAATGTTTCTTTTGTTCGAAGGGTTAACCAAACGAACTGAACTTTTATACTTGGTCCACTTTTGATCAAGTGGTCCTTCTGGAATTTTAGCTTCTAACTTCATTGGAAGTAAATTTTAATCCGAATTATTTAACCCAACCTAAGTACATCGCAATTGGCATAGATGCGAACAATACTGAAATCACAACAGAAAATACAGATCCCGCTAATTCAATGGTTGAAGCGTATTTTCTATGGTTCAATCCTAATGATTGAAATGCGCTTCTGAAGCCATGGTACAAATGCCAGAACAAGGAAAAGCATCCAAGTAAATAAATGACTAAAGCTACTGGGTTTTGAAACACCAATAACATTTCAGCAAATAAATTCTCGTGCATTACACCATCTATCTTCACGTGACTCGGTTCTACTGATAATCCAGTAATACGCGTCTTCAACCAAAAATCTTTCAAGTGAATTACTAAGAAAATAAGAATCAATGTTCCCAACAAAGCCATGCTTCTTGAATACCAAGTGCTGCTTGCAGATGGTTTGTTGTAGGCATACTTAATTGGACGTGCTTTACGGTTTTGAAAGTAAAGCATCAATCCGTCTACGATATGTAAAATCAATCCCAAGAACAAACCAATTTCCATGGTTCGCACAATTAGGTTGGTTCCCATAAAATGTCCCCATTCGTTGAAGGTTTCCCCTCCATCGTTGAAGAAAATCATAGCGTTAATTCCCGCGTGAACGACAAGGAATGAAATAAGGAACAAGCCCGTTGCGGCCATCCAATATTTCTTAATGAGTGATGATGTAAAAAGCCCCATGTTGGTTTTTGTTTTGCAGTGCGAAAATACAATCGGAATGCGTTCTACAACAGACAAAATTATTTAGAATTTGTTCAAATAATAAATGTCTCGAAACGCCAATAAAAAAGGGCTGTCCGAAGACAGCCCTTTTCGTTTCTAATTCAAAATGAATTATAATCCGCTACGTAAGAAACCAGAGATAGATAAATCTTTATCTACTGACTTCACATATTGACCAACAGTTAATTTGCTGTCCTTAATGAACTCTTGATTCACCAAAGTAGTTTCTTTAAACCATTTGTTCAAACGACCCATTGCAATTTTCTCAGCCATGTCCGCAGGTTTACCTTCGTTGATAGCTAATTCTTTTCCAATTTCTATTTCTTTTAATTTCAATTCTTCTGGAACTGAAGTCTCATCCAATGCTACTGGAGCCATAGCCGCAGTTTGCATAGCAACATCTTTAGCTACATCAGCAGACGTTTCTTTGTTGAAACCTACGATAGAAGCCAATTTGTTACCTGGGTGGTTGTAGCAATAAACGAATCCAGCGTTGATTTGTGACGCTGTCGACAAATCAATTTTTTCTCCGATTTTACCAATCTCCTCAGTAATTTTTTCTTCAATAGTCAAAGAAGTTCCAGGGAAAGTTAACGCCTTAACTGCTTCTGGGCTGTTCGCGTTGTTCGCGATAGCTGCATCCAAAATGCTGTTTGCGAAAGTTACGAAACCATCGTTCTTCGCTACGAAATCTGTTTCGCAGTTCAATACGATAATGTAACCGCTAGTGTTGTCTGCGCTAGCTTTAGCCAAAACAACTCCTTCTGTTGCATCGCGATCTCCGCGGCTTGCAGCCACTTTCTGACCTTTCTTACGAAGCAATTCAACTGCTTTTTCGAAATCACCTTCCGCCTCGGTAAGTGCTTTCTTGCAATCCATCATACCTGCACCTGTCATGGTGCGAAGCTTGTTTACATCTGCCGCTGTAATATTCATGATTATATTTTTTTATAAGTTTTGAGATTAAGCTTTTGGCGTACGCTTACGAGTAGCTGGCTTTCTATCTTCCTTCTTTTCAGCTGTTGCCGGAACTTCTTCACCTTTATCCTTGTCTACTTTACGATCAGCCAGTCCTTCTGCGATAGCTTCAATAGCTACATCCAAAATTTTGCTGATAGATTTTGTAGCATCGTCGTTCGCTGGAATAGCGAAATCGATTTTACGAGGATCGCTGTTGGTATCAACCATTGCGAATACTGGAATACCTAGACGCTTTGCTTCAGCAACTGCAATATGTTCTTTCATTACATCAATAACGAATAATGCAGCAGGAACACGGTTCATGTCTGCAATAGAACCTAAGTTCTTACGCATTTTAGTAACAGTACGAGTCATTTGAAGACGCTCTCTCTTGCTCATGGTAGCAGCAGTTCCGTCAGCTTCCATCTTCTCGATAGAAGTCATTTTACGAACCGCCTTACGAATGGTAACGAAGTTCGTTAACATTCCACCAGGCCAACGCTCTACTACGAAAGGCATTCCGATAGCGCTTACTTTTTCAGCAACGATATCTTTCGCTTGTTTCTTGGTAGCAACGAAAAGGATTTTCTTTCCAGATTTTGCGATTTGACGCATTGCATTGCAAGCTTCATCAAGCTTAACAATTGTCTTGTTCAAATCAATAATGTGAATTCCTTTTTTCTCTCCGAAGATATACGGAGCCATGTTTGGATTCCATTTGCGGCTAAGGTGTCCGAAGTGTACTCCGGCATCTAGCAATTCATCAAAAGTAACTTTTGCCATTTTTTATTTTATTCTTGTTTACGTTCTCTAAAAGTCAACTCCAAAGTAGCCATACCGAAATATGAGTCTTTGGAGTTTGGATGCTAAACAAGCCCGATAAAGCTTTCCAACAAATTCTCCAGCGATTAACGCTTAGAGAACTGGAAGCGAGCACGAGCCTTACGTTGACCGAACTTCTTACGTTCAACCATACGAGGATCACGAGTGGTAAGGCCTTCAGCTTTCAAAGCTGGCTTCCAATCGGGATTAAGTTCAATTAATGCTTTGCTGATCGCTAAACGAACGGCTTCAGCTTGACCGGTGATTCCACCGCCGTCAATGTTCGCTTTGAAATCATACTTCCCTTCGTTTCCAGTAAGGATGAAAGGTTGGTTAACGCGGTACTGAAGTACCAACGTCGGGAAATAATGTGCGTAATCTTTTCCGTTGATTTCAAATTTACCTGTTCCTTCTGAAAGGTAAACACGTGCTACTGCGGTCTTACGACGACCTGAAGTATTGGTATATTGCGTAGTTGCCATTGACTAAATTATCCTTTTAAAGTATAAACTGTTGGTTGTTGAGCTGTTTGCTCGTGGTTAGTCCCTGCATATACATACAAGTTTCTAAATACTTCACGGCCCAAACGATTCTTTGGAAGCATTCCGCGAATTGCCATCTCAATCATTGCTGTTGGATGCTTAGCCATCATTTCCTTCGGGCTAGCGAAACGTTGTCCACCTGGATAGCCAGTGTAACGGATGTAAACTTTCTCATCCCACTTCTTGCCAGTAAGTGCAATTTTTTCTGCGTTAACAACTACTACGTAGTCTCCGCAGTCTGCGTGTGGCGTAAACAATGGTTTGTGCTTACCGCGAAGTATAGATGCTACTTCACTAGCCAAACGACCAAGATTCTTGCCTTCTGCATCAACAATCAACCACTGCTTATTAGCAGTTTCCTTGTTTGCTGATGGGGTTTTGTAACTCAACGTATCCATTTTATCTCTATTCTTAAAGTCAATTCCCTAAAATTTGGGGGTGCGAAAATACAATCTTTTTTCTTATCTGCAAACACTTTTCAACATTTCTTTCATGAAAACATTAAATTTTCAAGATTAGCCATGCTTCAAAGGGTTTTTAGATGATCAACATAGCATCACCATAGCAGAAGAAACGATATTTCTTCTTAATGGCTTCTTTGTACGCTTCCATTACCAAATCATACCCGCCAAATGCAGTGGTCATCATTAACAAAACACTCTGTGGCTCATGGAAATTCGTAATTAAGCTATCTGCAATTTGAAAATCGTATGGAGGGAAAATAAACTTACTTGCCCATCCGTCAAACGCTTTCAACGTGTTATTCGTTCCAACACTGCTTTCAAAAGCACGAAGTGTAGTTGTTCCCACTGCGCAAACACGCTTGCCTTTTGCTCTTGCGTCATTCACTAAGTCAGCAGTTACTTCAGGAATAATCAATTGCTCGCTATCCGTCTTATGCTTCGTTAAGTCTTCCACCTCAACAGTTCTGAATGTACCCAAACCAATGTGAAGAGTCAATTCAGCCATGTTAATTCCTGCAATTTCTAAACGCTTTGAAAGCTGCTTAGAAAAGTGCAAACCAGCTGTTGGAGCTGCAACTGCACCTTCATACTTTGCATAAATCGTTTGATAGCGTTCAGCATCTTCTGGTTCAACTGGACGCTCAATGTATTTCGGAAGTGGCGTTTCGCCTAGGCTGTATACCAATTTTTTGAAATCTTCGTGCGGACCATCGTATAAGAAACGTAACGTTCTTCCACGTGATGTGGTGTTATCTATTACTTCAGCAACCAACTCATCGTTAGGACCGAAATACAATTTATTTCCAATACGAATCTTTCGTGCAGGATCTACTACAGTATCCCAAAGCAAGCTCTTGTCGTTCAATTCACGCAACAAGAAAACCTCGATCATAGATCCAGTCTTCTCTTTATTGCCATACATGCGGGCAGGGAATACCTTGGTATTGTTGTTCACCATTACATCGCCTTCGCTAAAGTAATCTAGCAAATCACGAAATTTCTTGTGCTCAATCTTTCCAGTCTTGCGATCTAAAACCATTAATTTGGCATCGTCGCGGTGAGGAAGA
>JBILOU010000152.1:0-2539 GCA_044374295.1 Flavobacteriales bacterium
TGCGCTTGGAAGTTTTTCCAACAACGTTGTACTGTCGTAAGCATCTGGTCCGCCAATAACTTGAAGCAAAACCTCCGCATCATCCACACACTTGGTCATTGGACCAATCTGATCGAAGCTCGATGCGTAAGCAATAAGTCCATATCTAGAAACTGCACCATACGTAGGTTTCATACCCACAATACCTGTGAAAGAGGCGGGCTGACGAATAGATCCTCCCGTGTCGCTGCCCAGTGCAGCCAAGCAAAAATCGGCCGCTACTGCAGCTGATGCGCCTCCCGAAGATCCTCCGGGTACACAATTTTCATTCAACGGATTTTTTACCGGACCGTAATAAGATGTCTCGTTGGAAGAGCCCATTGCGAACTCGTCGCAATTCAATCTTCCTATGATGATTGCATCTTCTGCTAAAATGCGTTCTACAACAGTTGCGCTGTACAACGATTCAAATCCTTCGAGGATTTTGGAAGAGGCAGATACTTTATGGTTTTTATAACAAATGTTATCTTTAATGGCAACAACCATTCCCGCAAGTTTACCTGCGGTTCCATTGTCTATTTTTTGTTGAATTAGCTCGGCCTGTTCTAAAGCCTCGTCACCCCAAACTTCCAAGAACGCATTCAAATTCATGCGCGCTTCAATATTCTGAAGGTACTGCGAAACAACGTTTTTTAACGAAACGGATTTTGAGGAAAGCTCAGATTGAACTTCCTTCAACGAATGAAACACCATTGGAAATAGATGTTATTTATTCTCGATCTTGTCAGACTCTGAAGAAGTTGAAGAAGAACCCTCGCCTTTGCTAGCGTCTTTGAATTCCTTCATTCCTTTTCCTAGACCGCGCATCATTTCTGGAATTTTCTTTCCACCAAACAATAACATTACTACCGCTAGAATTAAAAGAATCTCTGGCCAACCTAATTTTCCCATGACTTAATTTTTAGATGCACAAATATACGACAAACCAAAGGTTATAGCGTACTCGGACAAACGAAATTGGTTTTAGGTAAAGAGGTCTTAGAAATAGCGTTGTAGCCACCCGCAATGTCAATGACATTGTGAATTCCACGGCTTTTCAAAATACTCGCAGCAATCATGCTTCGGTATCCACCCGCACAATGAATGTAATTGTTCTCTCCTGTTTTGAAGGCACTCATGTGCTGATTCAATTCGTGAAGAGGCGCGCTGGTAGAGGCTTCCAAATGTTCTGATTGAAATTCAGTTGGCTTACGCACGTCAATGATTTTCACTTTTTTATCAGAAGCCAACTCTTCAAACTGCTCGGCAGAAATGCTTTCAATCTGATCAATTTCGTTTCCTGATTTGTCCCACGACTCGAATCCGCCTTCCAAATATCCAACAACACCATCATAGCCTACACGTGCCAAGCGCGTGATAGCCTCCTCTTCCTGACCTAGCTCTGTAACCAACGCAATGCGTTGCTTCATGTCTGTAATTAATGTCCCAACCCACGGTGCGAAATCGCCCTTCAATCCAATATTCACAGAACCCGGCACAAATCCTTTGCAAAAAACTTGAGCTCCGCGAACGTCTAAAAGCAACACACTGTCATCTTCCATCAATACCGTGAATGCCTCTACAGACAGGGGTTTTAGAGAATTCTGAACGACTGCTTCTAAAGAAGAAACACCTTTCTTGTTCATTGCCACGTTCTCAGGGAAATAAAACGGAGGAGGCAACAATCCAGAGGTGACTTCTTTAATAAAATCTTCCTTGGTCATTTCTTGAAGTGCGTAATTCACTTCCTTTTGATGGCCTAAAGTATCGAAAGTCTCTTTGCTCATGTTCTTTCCGCACGCAGAACCCGCACCGTGTGCAGGATAAACAGTGATGTCGTTTTCCAACGGCATTAATTTGTTTCTCAAACTGTCGTATAAATATCCGGCTAAATCTTCTTTCGTCAATTCACCTGACTTTTGCGCCAAATCGGGTCTTCCAACATCTCCAATAAACAACGTGTCTCCTGTAAACACCGCTACTTGCTTTCCGTTTTCATCGCGAAGCAAATAACACGTGCTCTCCATCGTGTGGCCTGGTGTATGCAAAACCTCAATGGTGCAATTTCCAACTTGAAGAATTTCTCCGTCGGTTGCAATGTGCGAATTGAATTCAGTCTTCGCGTTCGGACCGAAAACAATGGTTGCTCCGGTATAAACCTGAAGATCTAAATGTCCGCTTACAAAGTCAGCGTGAAAGTGCGTTTCTAAAATGTATTTGATCTTCGCGCCTGAAGCGTTCGCTCTGTCTGTGTAGGCTTTCGTATCGCGAAGCGGGTCAATAATAACCGCCTCACCATTGCTTTCAATGTAGTACGCGCCTTGCGCTAAACAACCGGTGTAAATCTGTTCAATTTTCATAGTATTTCAATTAATTCTTTCGTTAACATATACGTTCCCACGGCCAGCAAAAGTACAACGAAGGACTTTCGTAAAATCGCGTCGGACCATTTTTTAGAGAGTAAAGTTCCAACTACAACACCCACAACAGCCAAGGCTAGGAAGGGTATTAAGATGGAAAA
>JBILOU010000106.1:0-4327 GCA_044374295.1 Flavobacteriales bacterium
CTTCAGTGAGTTTTAAGTCAGCAATAACCCTGTGCGTACTTGTATTTTCAACATAGTCGTTCGAACCGGGTAGCGGAAAAAATTTCAATCTGAATTCATCTCCGTCTACGAAGTTCGATGCATTACATGATTCCGTAAGCAAAGGTTCAGTTGTGTTGGTTGAAAGTCCAATTCCATTTTTGTTTCCATTGGCAACTGCAATGTTTCTGCAATTTCTTGGAAGCCCCATGTTGTGGAGCTCAGATTGAAAGTTCAGGAAGTTGGTTGGAAGAAGGGGATCGGGAACACCCCATTGGTAGAAGAGTAATTGTTGTGCTGCCGGACGTTGCAGTTTGTCGTAGACGAAGCTATGCGCGGCCGAACTGTGCGGAGCCATAAAGTGTAGCGTCGATTGAAGGCTCAGTGGAATGTAGGCACCTAAATGGGGCGCGTCGAGGCTTATGTACAGACGTGCACAATGTTGTTTGTTTTGAATTTCCATAGAACGAAGAGCATAGCGCGAAATAAGTCCCCCCATACTTGCACCCGCAACGACAATGCTTTCGTTGCTGTTCTTGTGCGCGTTGCAGAGACGAATGATTTTTTCAACGAGTGCTGCATTTTCTCGAATGTCGCGCGCTCCGTCGTAAAAATCGACAAGCACTAAATCATATCCGTGTTGTTGAAGCGTGTCTATCCAATAAGGCATTAGCTCAAGCATAGCGTATTGTCCAGTTGACGCGCCAGAAGAAAACGCATCCCATCCGAACGTTCCGTTTCGTGTTGGAAGATGGTCAGTCCCGAAGTCAATTCCTTCAACAAAAATAAAAGGCTTGTCGAAGACTCCGTCTGTGCTCAGGAGGGTGTAGGCATTGCCTTTCACGAAATCGTTTCCAACAAGCGTATCTATTTCGAAAGAGCTACTTACTTGCCATGGCGCAGTGTCTGGGTTAATCAAGCTTTTCGTTTCAACTTGAAATTTGATTCCTGTTTTTTTTACTGTGCCGTTCACCGAATATTTTACAGCAACAGAAAACCAATTTGTGTTGGAAGGAATGACTGTTGAAATGGAATTGTTCACGAGCGAATTCCACGTCATTCCTTGATCGAAACTAATTGCTTGAATGGTCGTGTTCGAATAGTAGTTCGAGTGAATGAAGTTACTTGTGTTGAACACATGAACACCGGGAGTAAGTGTATGCGAATTACTCAGAATGAATTGGCTGGTATCGGCCGCGTTGCTCGACTCGCGCATGTATTGAACATCCCACACTTCGAGGTGTGTTGTGTTGTACGTGTTGGGAAGATTTCGAATGTGGTTCGCGTAATCTGGGAAATAGAGATGGGTCGAATCTTTTCCACATAGAAAAAGAAACGCATCGTTTGCGGCTTGACCTTTTGAAAAAACGAGGGAGTTGTTTTTAGATAGGCCTTGACTGAACGCTGTTGATTTTACAACCGGCGTGTAGGTGCTCTGAGCGAAAGTGATAAGCGAACAAAAGCAAAAAAGGAGGGTAGAGATTTTTTTCATGGGTTTAGTAGTATAAGGTGTATGTATTGATTTCATTGGCTTGTAGAGGGTCTAGGGTTATCCATTCAGAAGAATAATTTCCAGAAGCGTAGTGCTTTTTTATTTCAAGTTCTATGGGGAAATGTGCCGGCACTTCAAAGAAGCATTCTGCTCCATGTCCGGCTAAATCGGCCTCTTGTGTTATTCCGCGAAAGCCGTTGCTCACTTCGAAGGAAGCGCCCACAATGTTCTGCTGCGTGTTGGCATCGTCAATGAGTTGAAGGCGAAGTGTGGATTTGCATGAAACAGGAATTGCCATTGAAGGACTTCCTGCATGGAAGGAAACATCTGTAAATCCGAATTCGGAATATTGATCAGATGAATTCGCCAAGGCTTTAGCAACGTCTACTGTTGCATCTTTCGGCATTTCGAATTCACCGTTTTCATTTGCAATGGAGATGAAGGAAGGCACGTAGCTAACGGTACTTCCGAATCCTTCAAGTTCGTACCATTGCACCTGCGCGAAGGGAATAGGCACGTTGGAGCCTTGCTCAACAACGCGACATTGAATGTTGGGAATGGGGTTCTCTTTGTCGCACGAATAGAGCGCGAGCAAAAGAGAGAGGGAGAGAATTGTTTTTTTGGTTTTCATGACTCAAATAATTTTGAGCCAAAGGAAAAACCACTTGGCACCTCATGTTTATGCCAAATTCCTATAAGTTATATGCTGTTTATTCGTCAGCAAGATTCTTCGAAAGGTCTTACAGAAGGTCGACTTCGTCGAAGACGACCTTGCAAAGCACCTTGCTTAACATCTTGATTTACTCCGTTAAATCAAGTTTATACTTGTCGGCAAAAGACTGTTGCGCGTTTTCGAAATCTTGTTGTGTGAAGACCGATTCGTTTTGAATGAACATGCGCAGAACCCTGCAGCTGTCGGTGGTTGCGAAAGATATTTGCTCTTGCGGAAGTTGATGCAAATTACACAAAGGCTTGTAGTAGGTGGAAAGAATTTCCTGAAATTTTTCTACGGTTCGAATAGCTGGATTAACAAGAAGTGTGTCTTCTTTGAAGTTTCCAATTTCATTCAAATTTTCTTTAGCACTGTTCAACGTGGTTTCCGCTTTGGAATAAAATTCATTGAGATTTTGCGGCTGACCCAATTGTTCTTCCAACTGAAAAATAGCAACTCCGCACGTTTCTAATTCAATGGTTATTTTGTTGTTGTAGTCGCGAGCCTTCTCTTGATCCGTTGCGCACGAAACGAGGGATAGCAAAAGTGTTATTCCAACTATTCGTTTCTGAAAAAAATTCGCACCGGTCATGATGCAAATGTAAGATGTTACACAAGATGTTGTACAAGATGCTTTGCAAGGTGTTTCACAAGGTGCTTTGCAAGATGTTACACAAGATGCTTCGCAAGATGTTGCACAAGATGCCTTCGGCAAGGGATAAGCTAGCGGAGCTTCTTTCGATAGAATCTTGCGAAGCATCTTACATCGTATCTTTTTTAAGAATGTTTTTTTCGAAAATCGATATTCGAAATAAATCCAACTTGAAGCGTGTGGTTGTTTTCAATTTTCACTCCGTCGGCCTTTAAAAGTAGTTGATTCATGTAACCAACTTCCAGTTTTCCCCACTTGGGAAATTTGTAACCGATGGCAGCGTAAGCGCGGTTTTGATCAAAAATGTTGGCCTTCACATTTTCTCCGAAGTTAACGAATGCTTCTTCGTAGCATGAGAAGTACAAAGATTTGTCCTCAATGGTTTTTCCTTTGAATGGTATTGATAGACGCACAAGAACACGAGCGCGATTTGTATAGACATCGTCGCCCGGCGCGTATTCTCCTGTTGACTGCTCCACAGGAAGTTTTGAGAAGCGTTGTTCCAAGCGCAAACGCGTAATCATTTCAATGCGTCCAGCTTGCGATTTCACCTGAAGCTGTTCCCAAAATCTGTTTTCCGGAAAACCAGTCCTAGCGGGATATACGCCATAAGGCGAAGTGTGCACGTAGCAATACCCGGCAGTCGCAAAAGCATTCGGAGCGAAATGACAATTGACTCCGGTTCTTAAAAGAAGTTGAAGAGGTTTCGCTACAATTTCATTTCTTCTGAATTGGGCTTCCAAATGAATTCCCCAATGTTCAGAAAATTTATGGTCCCCGAAATACATGAACCAACTGTTGTTGTTGGTTTGTGTGTTACGCAAAGGAGATTGTGCTTTGCTTGAGTAAGCAAATAAAATTGTTACTAAAAGTAAGATGTAGTTCTTCATTTACAAAAATCCAAGCTCAAGCTGAGCCTCTTGACTCATCATGCTTTTATCCCAAGTTGGCTCCCAGGTAATTTCTACTTTACAGTCTGAAACACCTTCAACTGATTTGATTTTGTCTTCTACTTCAGGAGGTAATGTTTCTGCAACCGGACAAGAAGGCGAGGTGAGGGTCATGGTTATTTTCACAGCAGCGTCTTCCGCAATGTCAATCCCGTAGATCAATCCCAATTCATAAATGTCTACCGGAATTTCAGGATCGAAAATGGTTTTTAGTTTGGCAATAATTGCTTCTGTTAATGCGGCCTTCTCCATAATTAATTGCTTTTTTGTTGTGCTTGAAAAACTGTGGCATACAATAAGATTTGTTTCACCATTGCTGCAAGACCGTTGCTTCTTGTCTGACTTAAGTTCGATACCAATCCAATGTCATTCATGAAATGAATGTTTGCATTCAATATGTCTTGTGGGGTTTCATTATCGAATACGGAAACAACCAAGGCCACCAACCCACGTGTAATAATGGCGTCGCTATCGGCCTCGAAATTCACTGTTCCATTTTCTTG
>JBILOU010000104.1:0-4440 GCA_044374295.1 Flavobacteriales bacterium
AAACTTTCGATTGACATCCTGCTACAAGCAACTCGTCTTTTTTCTCATCATCGGTTAGGCCTTTCATTTCTTTTCCTAACTCAATAATGTGCTCGTACTTGTGCATCCATTCTTCGAAAAATGCAAACTCCTCAATTATCTCTTGTTGCTTTTGCTCTATCATTATCTCAACATATTTACGCTTTTGTTCAGCGCAGCAATAAATAGTTCAACGTCTTCAACGGTGTTGTAACAAGCGAAAGACGCTCTTACAGACCCTGTGGTTCCAAGCTTTTCCCAAAGAGGTTGTGTGCAATGATGACCCGTTCTTACAGCAACACCTTGCTGATCGAGCAACGTTCCAATATCGGCAGAATGAATTCCTTCCACATTAAAACTCAATACACCCACTTTGTTTTCAAGGTCAGCGTAAATCGTTGCCCCTTCAATTTTTCTTAATTCTTCCGTCGCCAATTTCAACAAGTGAATCTCATGCTTGTGCATGTCTGCTCTTCCAACTTCTTTGCAGAATGAAATGGATTCATTGAAGGCAATCACGGCTTCAATGTTCGGAGTTCCTGCTTCGTATTTGAAAGGCAAGTCGTTGAAGGTGGTTCCGGTAACTGAAACCTTCCGAATCATCTCTCCACCGAAACGATACGGAGGAAGTTTTTCAAGCAATTCTTTCCTTCCCCACAAAACACCAAGTCCTGTTGGACCGTACATTTTGTGTGCAGAGAACAAGAAGAAATCGCAATTCAATGCTTGAACATTTATGTCGAAATGCGCTACTGCTTGAGCACCGTCAATCACTACGTAAGCGCCTGCGGTCTTCGCTAGGCCTATCAATTCTTCAATCGGATTAACAGTACCAAGCGCATTTGAAACCCAATTGAAGGCTACAATTTTCGCGCGATCTGTAATCTCCTTTTTTGCAAAATCTAAATCCCACTCACCTGAAGGCAACATGGGAATGTATCGAAAATGTGCTTTTTTCTTTAACGCCAACATTTGCCACGGAACGAAATTCGCGTGGTGCTCCATCTCTGTTACCCAGATCTCATCGCCTTCTTCCACTTCATTTTCTAAAATGGTTGAAAGCATGTTTACGCTGTCTGTACTGCCTTGCGTGAAAATAATTTCTTCACGGAAATTAGCATGAAGCATTTCTGCTAAGGCACTGCGCGTCGCTTCGAATTTTTCAGTTGAAGCGTTCGCTAAGTAATGCGCACCTCTGTGAATGTTCGCGTTCCATTTCGAATAGTATTCTGAAATAGAATCAATTACTCGCTGTGGCTTCTGCGTGGTAGCGGCGTTATCTAAATACACAAGGGGACGTCCGTATACCGTTTGATTCAACGCTGGGAATTGAGTTTTCAATTCTTTCATTTTATGTTGAAGGGTACCGTTGTCCATATCTTAAAACCGAATGATTATTCGGTTATGATTTCATTTTGAATAAGTGTCTGAAGAACGTATTCTTTCCAACTTGGAATGGAAATGCGATTCATCACATCTGAAGTGAATGCTGAAACCAAAAGTCGTTTCGCAGACTCTTCGCTCAATCCTCTTGCGCGCAAGTAAAACAGGGCTTCTTCATCGAATTGTCCGGTAGTACTTCCGTGACTACACTTCACATCGTCGGCATAAATTTCCAACTCAGGCTTCGTGAACATGCTTGCGTTGTCGCTCATCATGATGTTCGCGTTGCTCTGGTAGGCGTTGGTTTTCTGCGCATCAATGTGAACATAAACCTTTCCATTGAACACGCCTTTTCCGTTTTCAAACAACACCCCTTTGTACAATTCGTTGCTGTAACAATTTGGAACCTGATGGTCTACAAAGGTGTGATTATCGATGAGCTGATCTTGTTTTGGGAAGTATGCACCGCTCAAGAATGTTTCGCAATGTTGTCCTTCAATTCGAATGTTCAATTCATTGCGCACCCATGTTCCGCTTGCGGTAACAGTGGTGATTTTGAAAACACTTTTTTCTGCTTGAGAAATAGACTCTCTCAACAAGATACATTCGTTCTTCGATGTGTTTTGAAGTTGGTGAATCTCGAGCTGCGCAGATGCTTCAATATGGGCATAGACATTCACCAAGTGAAACGACTGTTCTGATTCTCCTTTGAAGTCAACGGTGAATTTTGAAACCGAGTTCTCTTTCGAAACAATGAATACGCATGGCGCACTCATGCACATGTTCGAAGAGTTTCCCAATTCAATGGCCAAAACTTCTTCAACTAATTTTCCTTTTTCTACTTCAATTAAAACAAGATCGTTCGAAGCGTTTTCAGATATCGCATCGAAGACATCTTTTCTGTTTTCTTTCGACAATAAGGAAAGAATAGTTTCTTGCTGAGCAGCAGAAAGGTCTTTTCCAAGTGTCAATTCAATTCCTTGAATGCTCGTTGAAGGAAGAGTAATGAATCCGTTTTCAATGCGAATTGCATTTTCTAATTCAGTTGAATTTGCATTGCGTTCCGCTTGTTTCCAAGTGGTGTCAATGGCTCCAACACGTGTGTATTTCCAAGACTCTACGCGGGTAGTTGGCATTGGAAAATCAGCAACCGAATGTTTATTCGGTTTGAAGCTGAATGTGTTTGTGGGTTTTATTTCCGCTACAATACTCATTTTGCGTCTTCCGTTTCTTTTAACCAGTCGTACCCTTTTTCTTCAAGCTCTAAAGCCAGTTCTTTCGTTCCACTCTTTACAATTTTTCCTTTGTAAAGTACGTGCACGAAATCTGGAACAATATGATCCAAGAGTCTTTGGTAGTGCGTAATCACAACAAACGAACGCTTCCCGTCGCGCATCGCATTCACACCTTCAGATACAATGCGTAATGCATCAATGTCAAGTCCACTGTCGGTTTCATCCAATACGCACAACGATGGATTAAGCATCGCCATTTGGAATATCTCATTGCGTTTCTTTTCTCCACCACTGAATCCTTCATTCACTGCGCGGTTTGCAAGTTGACCGTCTAATTCAACCAATTCAGATTTTTCTTTCACCAGTTGTAAGAACTCTTTCGCTGTTAAGGCTTCAAGTCCTCTGTGCTTGCGAACCTCGCCAACTGCCGCTTTCAGGAAGTTCATGTTACTCACTCCTGGAATTTCTACGGGGTATTGAAACGCTAAGAAAAGTCCTTCTCTTGCACGCTCTTCAGCGGGCATGTCTAACAAATCTTTTCCGTTGAATGTTACTGTTCCTCCGGTTACTTCGTAGTCTTCTCTTCCTGCAAGAACAGATGCAAGGGTACTTTTTCCAGATCCGTTTGGACCCATAATCGCGTGCACTTCGCCTTCACCAACGGTTAACGAAAGACCTTTTAGGATTTCTTTCTCTTCAATGCGCGCTTGTAAATTTTCAATCTTTAACATAGTTATCTTTTTATCCTACGCTTCCTTCCAAAGAAATGGCGAGTAATTTTTGTGCTTCAACTGCAAACTCCATTGGGAGTTTATTCAATACATCTTTTGCATATCCGTTTACAATCATGCTCACGGCTTGCTCTTCATCGAGTCCCCGTTGCAGACAATAGAAGATTTGGTCTTCACCAATTTTTGAAGTCGTTGCTTCGTGCTCCACTTTCGCGGTGCTGTTGTTTACTTCAATGTATGGGAAGGTGTGGGCGCCGCTGGTATCGGTCATAAGCAACGAATCGCATTGCGAGAAATTTCTCGCGTTCGATGCGCTCTTTCCAATTTGAACCAAGCCTCTGTAAGAGTTCTGACTTCTTCCTGAAGAAATACCTTTTGAAATGATGGTGCTCTTGGTGTTTTTTCCAATGTGAATCATCTTCGTTCCAGTGTCTGCTTGTTGGAAGTGATTCGTCACAGCCACAGAATAGAATTCACCCACACTGTTGTCACCTTTCAACACACAACTTGGATATTTCCAAGTAACAGCGCTTCCTGTTTCAACTTGAGTCCATGAAATTTTAGAGTTAGCCCCTTCGCACATTCCGCGTTTGGTAACGAAATTGAAGACGCCGCCTTTTCCATCTTTATCTCCTGGATACCAGTTTTGAACGGTGCTGTATTTTATTTCAGCATCGCGCATGGCAACCAATTCAACCACTGCAGCATGCAACTGATTTTCGTCGCGTTGCGGAGCGGTACATCCTTCCAAATAACTCACGTAACTTTCTTCGTCGGCAATAAGCAAAGTTCGCTCGAACTGACCCGTGCCTGCTTCGTTAATGCGGAAGTAGGTACTTAACTCCATTGGGCAACGAACGCCTTTAGGAATGTAGCAGAACGAACCGTCTGTGAAGACAGCTGAATTCAATGCTGCGTAGTAGTTATCGGTGCGCGGAACAACGGTTCCGAGGTATTGCTTAATAAGTTCAGGATGCTCTTGAATGGCATCGCTGATGCTGCAAAAGATGATTCCGAGTTCGCCTAATTTTTCTTTGAATGAAGTAGCAACGGAAACGGAGTCCATGACGAAA
>JBILOU010000076.1:0-8761 GCA_044374295.1 Flavobacteriales bacterium
ATAGCGCAGGTCGACAGTGTGCTCATTCAGAGTGCGCAGTTTGTGGGTGATTTGAATATTTTCTTGCGCGATGCGAATAAAATTTCGAACCAACCTTTCGTTATTGAAACGGAAATGAATGCTTCTTTGTTGAAGTACAACATGCTTCCAACCAGACAGATTTCGTTCACCCAACCTGCGACCATTTTGTCGTCGAATTTCCCAATGGAAAAGAAGTTGAAGAAGCTTCAAAAGGGATGGGTGGATGTTTCTTTCGGAAGCTATGTCACACCAAAGGTAGATGCGTATTACACCGACGGCCGATCGAAGAAAGGAGATTGGGGGGTGAGGTATGGTCATCAAAGTTCGAATTCTAATTTTGAAGTTTTGTCAGGAGCAGATTTGCCTACCACATTCAGCGAGAACAATGCAACCTTGTGGGGTAAACGATTCCATAAGAAAACAGTGGCAGATGCTAAAATTAATTGGAACAGAAGCACCACAAATTGGTACGGAATAGACTCTTCTCAGCTGAGTTATTTCCCGGATTTTGCGAGTTTGAAACAGACCATGAATGTTTACAACGGAAACTTAGGAATTCGCACCTTCGATCGCGATAGCAATGAATTAAATTGGTGGGGAAAGGCGGGATATCGCATGGCTTCAGACGCCTTCAATTCGAATGAACACTTTGTAGATGTGAGCGGTGGTGCAAGCAAATTGGTGAAGACTGAAGTGTTTAGCGGTGAATTCGGAATGACATACAATCAGTTTAATTCAACCGGATTGGATTGGTCTCCAGATGCTGCAAATACTTGGGGAGAAGGTGATTCATTGAGAACCACGCGTTCGTTCGATAACGCCATTGTTCGCTTCATTCCTTCAGCCTACACGGTTTACAAAGACCTACGTGTGAAGATTGGAATGGGCTTGTATATGCAATCGCGCGGCGAGCAACGTGGACATTTCTATCCGCAAGCGGAAGTGAGTTACAGCATTCTCGACGGAATGTTTGTGCCTTATGCCGGAATTAAAGGGTCGTTGGCTCCAACAACCTATTACGGCTTATACAATCAGAATCCATTTGTTGTTGTGCAACCACAACTGCTCAATCAAAACAACAAAATGCAGTTGTATGGAGGTGTGAACGGTTCTATCTCACGTCGCGTGAACTACAGTGTTGGCGGCGAATTGAATAAGATTGATAATTTCGCTTTCTTCGTTAACGACAGTTTGTTTTCAAGAGGGAACATGCAAGGTGTCGTTTACGACAACTTGCGCGTAGCGAAAGTAAAAGGAGAGGTAGAGGTTTTAGGTGGAAAGAAATGGAGCGCGAAAGTGGGCGGTTCATATTCTTACTTCGAAACAGATCAGCAATACGCTTGGCAGTTACCGAATCTTCAGTTCTCTGCGGAGGCTTCGTATAACTTGAATTCGAAGTTCAAGTTTAACTTCCAGGGAATATACTTCGGAGAGCGCTGGGCGAAGTCGGTATTGCCTGTTACTGGAAGAGATGCTCAATTGCAATTAGACAACTCATATGTCTACAAAATGAAGGCGTTCGTTGACGTTAATTTGCGCACGACTTACACCTACAATGAGCGTCTTTCGGCATATATTCAATTCAACAATATCTTGTCTCAGAAGTACACGATTTATAGCGGGATTCCAAGTCAGCGCTTCTTCACGGCGTTGGGAGCTTCTTATTCATTCTAGAGTAGCTTTTTGTTAACGAAATGTTCATAAAACCACGGGGGCTTCGGCCCCCGTTTTTTGCTACGGCAATGGGCCTTGCGTAACTTTGGGGACCTTGAAAAAATGGCTCGCCCTTTCCTTCAGTTTAAATAAAAAAAGTTAGATAATTAATAGTCCCACGAGAGAATGAGTGAAGAAATAGAAAATACCCTTACCCCCGGTTATACCGCTGATAATATTCAGTCGTTAGAAGGGATGGAGCATGTACGTATGCGTCCTGCAATGTACATCGGAGATATTGGAACTCGCGGTCTGCACCACTTGGTGTATGAGGTAGTGGATAACAGTATCGATGAGGCGTTGGCCGGACATTGCGATACGGTTCAGGTATTTATTAATCCAGACAACAGCATCACGGTTAAAGATAACGGTCGTGGTATTCCTGTTGACATGCACAAGAAGGAAGGCGTAAGTGCCCTTCAAGTGGTAATGACCAAGATTGGTGCGGGTGGTAAGTTTGACAAAGGATCTTACAAGGTATCAGGTGGTCTTCACGGTGTTGGGGTAAGTTGCGTGAACGCACTTTCTATAGCATTGAAAGCGGAAGTTCACCGCGAAGGAAAAATTTATGTTCAAGAGTACAGCTGCGGTAAGGCGTTATATCCTGTTAAGGAAATGGGAACGACCGATCTTCGCGGTACAACTGTGACCTTCCTTCCCGATAACACGATCTTCGATACTGCAGAGTATAATTACGACACATTAGCCAACCGTCTTCGCGAACTTTCATTCTTGAACAAAGGCATTCGCTTGCACTTGACAGATGAGCGCGTGACCAACGAAGACGGCACGTTCAAGAACGAAGAGTTCTACAGCGAAGCGGGTTTGATTGAAATGGTGAAGTTCTTGGATGAAAGCCGTCCGGCTATCATTGGAACCATTATTCACATGGAGCGCACAGACGGTGCTATTCCGGTGGAAGTGGCCATGACTTACAACGATTCATACAACGAGAATGTATTCTCATACGTTAACAACATCAACACCCACGAAGGTGGAACACACTTGCAAGGATTTAAGCGCGGATTAACTTCTACGTTGAAAGACTATGCAGATAAGAGTGGTTTGTTGGAAAAGGCGAAAGTGGAAATCGTAGGAGATGACTTCCGTGAAGGATTGACAGCAGTTGTATCTGTTAAAGTTCAAGAGCCACAGTTCGAAGGACAAACCAAAACCAAATTGGGAAACAAGGAAGCGGTTGCTCCGGTATCTCAAGTGGTAAGTGAAATGCTTCAGGCTTATTTGGAAGAACATCCGACTGAAGCGAAAGCAATCGTACAAAAAGTAATTCTTGCGGCGCAAGCGCGTATTGCTGCGAAGAAGGCACGTGAGACCATACAAAGAAAAGGAGTGGGTTCCGGTGGCGGACTTCCTGGTAAGTTGGCCGACTGTTCTGAAAAGGATCCCACGAAATCAGAGTTGTTCCTTGTCGAGGGAGATTCGGCGGGTGGAACCGCTAAGCAAGGACGCGACCGTGTGTTCCAAGCGATCTTGCCACTTCGTGGTAAAATCTTGAACGTTGAAAAAGCCATGCAACATCGCATACTTGAAAACGAAGAGATCAAGAATATGTACACCGCACTTGGGGTATATATTGGAACAGACGACGATAGCAAAGCTTTGAATACTTCAAAGCTTCGTTACCACAAGATTGTGATCATGTGTGATGCCGACGTAGACGGATCTCACATTGAAACGCTTATTTTAACCTTCTTCTTCCGTCACATGAAAGAGTTGATAGATCAGGGAATGATCTACATTGCAACTCCGCCATTGTACCAAGTGAAGAAAGGAAACAAAGGCGAATACGCTTGGACCGAAGAGCAACGCGATGCGTTGATTAAGGAAATGCGCGGAGCGGGTTCTGAAACAAGTGTCAACGTTCAACGATACAAGGGTCTTGGAGAGATGAACGCAGAGCAGTTGTGGACAACGACTATGGATCCAACAACAAGAACATTGCGTCAAGTTACCATTGACAACGCTGCGGCGTGTGACCAGATATTTTCTATGCTTATGGGCGACGAGGTTCCACCTCGTAGAGCGTTCATTGAAGCGAATGCGAAATACGCGAAGATCGACGCGTAACGTCAACTTCGCTATTTCAATTTCTCATTGTTCAAATGTCGCGTGGCATCGCGCTCGGTTTTCTTTGCCATGTTTTTTTCGAAGGCTTCTTGTAAATTGATGCCTGTCTGATTTGCGAGGCAAATCAGAACGAAAAGAACGTCGGCCATTTCATCGCCGAGGTCTTTGGCTTTGTCGCTTTCTTTTTCGCTTTGCTCGCCGTATCGGCGGGCAATGATGCGAGCGACCTCACCAACTTCTTCGGTTAGCATAGCCATGTTGGTGAGCTCGCTGAAATAACGAACGCCAACTGTTTTAATCCATTCGTCTACTTGCGCTTGTAGCGCATTCAAATCTTTTTCCATCAATGACCTCCAGCCATTTCACCAATTTGAATGTTTTGCTTTTTCAGAATGCCTTTAACACTATATGCGTAGAAGGCCAAGTAAGCAAAACATGCAACGCCTACGAAGTAAGAATATTGAATACCTAACACAGCGTCATCAGACAACGCGCCTTGTGCTACTGAAACAAATCCACCTCCCATAATCATCATGATCAATAAGCTCGACCCTGTATTTGTTCTGCTTCCCAATCCTGCAATACCTAATGTGAAAATACATGGCCACAAGGTGCTGCAGAACAATCCAACAGACATGAAAGCAAATACGCTAATCATTCCAGTTGCAAAAATTCCAACCAACAATGCTGCAATTCCAAGAAGAGAATACATCAACAATTGCTTAATCGGATTTCCTTCACTGATCTTATCCGCAGCAATAAGCACGAGCACTAAACCTAAATACGGATAGAAATCATTCACCGCGTGACCAGCAATGGCGTTCACAGTCATGAAAATTCCAAACGCTGCAAACGGAAGTATAACATTCAATTTGCTTTTCAACGATTGTGAAATATTGAATGATCCTGCAGCACTGGTCCAACGTCCAATCATTAAACTCGCCCAGAACAAAGAAACAAACGGAGCAATAGCGCTCTCCTCGGTTCCCAATTTTTGCTTCATGAATTCAGGAAGATTGCTAGCCGTAGATACTTCAACACCCACATACAAGAAGATAGCAAGCATACCCATTGACAATTGTGGGTACTTCAAGATAGAAAGCAAGCTCGCATTATCGTTGTCAGATTTTACCGTTTCAATTTTATCTGGAACAGAAGAGAACTTAAACATCACTGCTGCTAAAACGAAAGCAGCTCCTAAAATCAAATAAGGAATTTGAACCGCTTTTAAATCTAACGTCGTTGGTCCAGATCCAATTCCACCAAAGATTGCAAAAGAAACAATAACAGGTCCTATCGTTGTTCCAACGTTGTTGATTCCACCAGCCAAGCTCAAACGTTGATTTCCTGTAGAAGGATCACCCATTTGAATAGCCAATGGGTTCGCTGCAATTTGCTGAAGCGAAAATCCCAAACCAACAATGAACAATCCTGAAATAAGCAACTCGAAAGACGCCGTGTTCGAAGCAGGAATGAACAACAAAGTTCCGCATGCGGAAATTAAGAGTCCAAGCGCCAATCCGTTTCTATAGCCCAACGAATTCAAAATATCGCGCTTCATGATAGCTGAAATAGCGAAGTACAAAAGCGATCCTACCGTATAGGCTACATAGAAAGCAAACGAGATTAACTGCGATTGCATTTGCGAAAGATTCAACGCTTTCTTAAATACGGGAATCAAGATGTCGTTACTTGCCGCAACGAATCCCCAGAAAAAGAAAATCGAGATTAAGGTTGCCAATGCGCCTTTAGGTGCTTTTTGCATGTTGTTTTGGTTTAAGGTTTAGACTGCAATATAATAATGTAACTTGCACAATAAGTAGAACATGTGTTATTTCTTGCTCTTCCGAATAATCTCTTCCCACTTCTGTTGAATGCCTTCAGCAGGAAGCGGCGTATACTCAAATTGAAGGACGCCTTTGAAGTTGGTTTGTAACGCGCAAGGAACAGTTGCAATGCGCAATTCCTGAATCAATTTGAAGTCGTTTCCACCATACAAAACTTCAATGCCATCAAGTTTAAACGGAGCGATGGTCTTTTGGAAGGACTCGAAATTATCGTGCATGCCAATGACCACAATACGAAAATCATTTTTGTATTTTGAAGCCAGATGATTCAAAAGAGCGAGATCGCGTTGACTCGATTTACTTTCGTTGAAGAAATACAAGTACATGTTTCTATCGCAATGCTCCGTGAATTTCCATTTGTCGTTATTCGAATTAATCAAAGTGAAGTCTGGTAACAGACTGTTTTTTTTCAATCCGGAAAATTCAATCTCACAAGCCTTCGCCAACGACTTGCTCGTTTCGAATTTACTTGTGCTCTGCACAATCCCAAGAAGCTTTTTCATGAGTGCAGGACTGTGTGCTCGCGTGTAATAGTTTTTGCGTAACGCAGAAATAAGAATGAGCTCTTCGATCTGTGGATAGTGCGTACTGTCGATATTGAGGTAATGAATAATAGGAGCCGAAGATGTGGCGGTTTCAAGCAGGAGGGTAAATGCTTGCGCATCGCGTGTATTCAATGAAGGGTTTAAGTAGTTGGAAGAAACCAGTTCGAGCCACTTCACAAAAGCCGGATTTTTAATGTCAATGTTTAATGAAATTTTCTCAAGCGCAACCGGATAGTTTGTCAACGCTCGAAGCGAAGCAATTTCAAAAAAGAAGTAGTTCAATAAAAACGGGTCTTTTTTGAAATAGTCTCCGAATTTTAAATTCATCTTATTCTCCAACGCCTCTATTTGGGTTTGGAAATTCACATTCGCTGCAGCAAATTCGGAAGAGTCATTCTTCGAATTGAATTTCACCAAATCCGATTTCGGATTAATCTCTTGCATGCGCGAAGTAGCCGCCTTGTTTTGCTGCGAATTAAGCAACATGTAATTGAAGGAATTGTCGCTAAGAAATTCAGCTATCGCTGAATTAATCTCGCCAACAATCGCATTCGTGCGGTCACTACTCGTGTTGTCAATCTGCGCTTCCCAACTGCGAATCAAGCCGTTTTGCGTAAGCGTGGTATCAACAGAAAGAAATTCAACGGCATAGGTTTGCTTCGGATTCACCCACAAAGAGGTCTGCGCATTGCTCGTGCACAAGAAAAGATTCTCTCGTTGTTTAATCGGAATTTTCAATTCGAACTCTCCTTTCGCATTCGCTGTTGTTTGCGCAACAATGTTTAAATTCTGAGTCAGCGCATCTGTCGTAAAACACGCATACACTTTGTTGTTCGATGCAACAGCACCAGAACCCTTAATGGTCACATCTTGACCAAAAAGCAAGGAGTTAACGAATAGAAAGAATGCTAACGAAATGTGCTTCATCATAACTGAATTCCTTTTGGAAGGAACGAAGAAATGTCGCCGTTATTTTTATAGATCTCACGAAGCACCGTGCTTTGAACATGACAGAGTTCGGGAGCAGTCACAAGTAAGATTGTTTCAATGCCATCTGAAATGGCTTTGTTCATGTTCGCAATGGTGCTCTCGTATTCGAAGTCAGTACTGTTGCGCAATCCGCGAAGCAAATACTTTGCGCCAATCGATTTGCAGAACTCAACGGTTAATCCCTCGTAAGTGGTGACACGAATATTCGCATGCCCAGCAAACGTTTTTTCAACGAAGGCCAATCGTTGTTCCAACGAAAACAAATAGTTCTTCGTGGTATTCACACCTATAGCCACAACCACCTCATCGAACAACGCTGCGCCGCGAAGCACAATGTCTTCATGTCCTGTTGTTATCGGGTCGAACGATCCTGGAAATACTGCGATGCGTTTCATTTACTTTCTATTTTGAAAAATGAAAAATGCACATGTCCGTAACTGCGTGCTTGCCAAAAATACGGACTGTCTTCGAATTTTATGTCTTTCCCGTGCTCAATAATCAACAACTGAAGTTGATCACTTTTCTTCTCGAAAATCAATGCAGGCAATTCCTTCAGCCAAGGCAAATCGTAAGGCGGATCAGCAAATACAACTTGAGGTAAGTCGGTTTGTCTACCTAAAAAAGTTCGCACATCTGCTGTGAAAATGTCCATGGTGTCCGCTTCGAAATCGTGTTTCACTTGCTGCAAATGTTTGGAATGTTTTGCGCTGCTTTCTACCGCAATGACGCGCTGAACCCCGCGCGAAGCGGCTTCCAGACTAATAGCCCCGGTTCCTGCAAAGAGATCCCACATCAAGGGAACTTCATCCCATTCCACCAAATGTTGCAACACATTGAACAGCGCTTCCTTCGCGAAATCGGTCGTGGGTCTTCCGGTGAAAGACTTATCCACCTTAATGGTTCGACCTTTCCATTCGCCGCCAATTATGCGCATAGTAAATGTAATTTCCAGAGGTCGTTCAACGAATTCGCTTGCATGTTTTCAGAGAACTGAACCTGACGGACATAAGATTCAAAGATGTTTGTGTAGTTCGAATCGAAATGCGTTCCCTGCACAAACACCGGCAAAGAAGCCAGGTCAATTCCATATTGAATACATCCGTTAGCCAAGAAGTACAAAATGTCCTCAGCCGTATTCCCGGCGTATTCATTCAACAATACCAAGGCGTTGTTTTTTTCGACACACAAATAATGTTTTTCCTTTCCCACCCAAAGGGTAGCCTTCGATTGCACCAAACTCGCATGTGCGCGCTGGCCGGGAAGCAGGAGAGTAGGCAAAGCCAGAATTTCAACGCCAGCAATGAATCGTTCCAAATTCACAACCGAAGAGTGTGTTGCGAAAACCACAATCACATCTTGCTGCTCGTTGAAACGATAAGCCAAAAATTCGCTCGGAGAAATTTGAGGAAGGTAATCTTCCAAAGCACTTTCTTCGAACATTGCTTTTGGAATTAAGTTGAATGCCAAGGGCTCTACAGAAAGAATAGTCTTCTTGAAAACCGCGCTGGGCCAGTGTTTTTGAATCCAAGCAACCGATTCAGCAAAAGGAATACTTTC
>JBILOU010000022.1:0-29913 GCA_044374295.1 Flavobacteriales bacterium
AGAAGAAAATGAAAGAACAAAATCAAAAGTAAGATGAGCAAACTTCAGATTGTTTTATTGATTTTAGTAGCGGTGGTATTCGGAATTATCATAGCCACTTACGCGCAGAGCACCAACTCGGCAACCTTTGGTGAGGCTGCTGAACATGTGGGAGAGAAATACAAGATTGTTGGAACGTTGGACAAGAACATTGCTATTCAAAACGATCCAATGGTCGACGCGAACCTCACCATATTCAATGTCATTGACTCTGAAGGAAAATCACAAGTCGTTCACCTACATCAAGATTCAGGTCTTCCTCTCGGATTGGAACGGTCCGAAAATGTAACACTCGAAGGAAAAATGTCGGCCGATGGAATCTTCCACAGCGATCACCTTCAAATGAAATGTCCAAGTAAATACAACGAAGAGAAGCACGAAATGTAACTGGCGAATGAAGAATATTGAATACCTGAACGAACATCTATTGCCCGGTCAAATCGGGCATTTTGCTGTAATCCTAGCATTTATTGCTGCTGCTTTTTCAGCATTGTCTTATTTCCTCTCAGTTCGAAAGAACGAAGATCCTGAATGGAAAAAAATCGGACGTATTGGTTTCTTTATCCATTCGGCTGCCGTGATGACCGTAATTACGACCTTGTTCTACATTCTCTTCAGTCATTATTTCGAATACAAATATGCTTTTGATCACCTGAACACGGAAATGCCAATGAAGTACATCTTCTCGTGCATGTGGGAAGGTCAAGAGGGTAGCTTCCTTCTTTGGATATTTTGGCAAATGGTATTGGGACTTATAGTTCTCTTCACCGCAAAAAGATGGGAAGCAAGCGTTATGGCCATCATTGCCTTGGTTCAAGTATTCTTAGCTTCCATGTTGCTGGGTGTTTATTTCGGCGACTTCCAATTTGGTTCTTCACCGTTCGGACTATTGCGCGAAGCAACGGTTAACATTGGACTTCCTTGGACACAAAAAGCAGATTACTTAAGCCTGCCCTTATTTCAAAATGGAAAAGGATTAAATCCATTGCTTCAAAATTACTGGATGACTATTCATCCACCTACCCTATTCTTAGGCTTCGCCTCAACCCTTATTCCGTTTGCTTATGCGCTTGCTGGACTGTGGAAGGGTGAGCGCTCTGCATGGATGAAACCGGCTGTGCCTTGGGCATTTTTTGGTGTCATGATTTTGGGAACCGGAATTCTAATGGGTGGCGCTTGGGCTTATGAAGCATTAGGCTTTGGCGGATTCTGGGCATGGGATCCAGTTGAAAATGCATCGCTTGTTCCATGGTTAACGTTGGTTGCAGCAGCTCACTTGCTGGTGATCAACACGCGCCGAGAAACCTCTCTGTTCAGTACACTAATTTTAACTTTAAGCAGCTTTGTTCTTGTAGTTTATTCTACCTTCTTAACACGAAGCGGAGTTTTGGGAGACAGCAGTGTTCACAGTTTCGTAGACAGCGGAATTCTTGCGCAGCTTTTGGTTTACTTGCTCGTATTCGTCGGACTTTCAACCTATCTGATTGAAAACACAAAGGTTTGGAAGAACATTTATGCAGCTACGAGCGGAATTCTCTTACTTGTAGCCATTGGACATTTAGCAACAGGTACTTTTCCTGAGCCTGCCGAAGGAGAAAAGGTTCTTCCTGGCGAAGGCACTTGGATTCCTGCATTAACATTACTGTTCATTTTACTTTCTGCAATCTACCTTTTGGTGGCCTACAACAAAAAGTACAAAACCAAAAAGGAAGACGAAGAAGAATTGTGGAGCCGCGAGTTCTGGATGTTCTTGGGAACATTGGTGCTTTCGCTTTCTGCTATTCATATCACCTTCGTGACTTCCATTAACGTTTGGAATATTTTCCTTGTTCCCATGGAAGGCATGTTCAATTGGATGCACACGACATTCAACTGGGAATTCGCGAAATCATTGGCCGAGCATAACTTCTCTGCGGCTTCTGGCGATGATCGCTTCACGCAATTTCATCAGGTTCAAATTCCATTGACCATAGTCTTGCTTTTAATTATTGCAATTGGACAATGGTTGAAGTACAAGAATACCGAGACTAAGAAATTCATGCGTTCGTTGATTCTTTCTTTCGCGGCTGCTTTAATCTTAACCATTGCATTCGTAATCTTCCAAGAAAAATATCCTTTACCACTGGGCATTCTTTTCTTCTCTGCCCTTTGGGCCTTATTCGCAAACGCTGATTACGCTGTTCGAATTATCAAAGGAAAATTGAATCACATTGGTGCAAGCGTTGCGCACATTGGATTTGCGATGCTCTTGTTAGGTGCATTAATCAGCACAGGGAACAGCTATTTCATTTCTCGAAATGTGAACGGCGACATTACCCAAGTGAACAAGGAATTCAAGAACAACGAAGACCTTTTGATCCTTCAAGGCGACACGTTGCGCATGGGTGAGTATTTCGTTTCATTTCGAAATAAATACAAGGAAGGTTCTCACATTTACGCAATCGTAGATTATTTTGAAGTCACTCCGGCTAACTACACCGAAGGAACCAAAGTGAAAATGAACGGAGATATTTTCCGTTGTAAAAAATCACACACTGCGACCGACAACTTCTTGAAAGACTGGTCTGAAGACTCCTTGTGGACATTAGTGCCTGCGCCTACTCCCGATGAATTACTTGCAACAAGCAACTGGAATTCAGGTAAGGCAGGGAAGTTAATCTTCACCCAACAACCAAGCGTGTTAATGAGTCCGAAAGGAAACAGTCGTGAACCCGATGTGCGTCATGGCATTGGAGAAGATTTGTATTCGTACATCAAGTACATCAACATGGAGGAGACGCAAGGTGAAGATGGTTTCGGCGAGTCTAAAACGGGCACCATTCAAGTCGGAGAAGAAGTTCTTCTTACAGAATCTATCTCGTTGATTCTAGATACACTTGTTGAGGTAAAAGACTTGCCTGCTAGCTTACCAGCAGGCACCAAAGCGAAAAAGGGAATGTTGTATTTGTCGGAAGGAAGCAAGCGTGACTCTCTTGAAGTCATGAGTGTTTTGGTGAAAGACAGTCTAGCCTTCCCTGTTCCCGATGTTGAAAGTACGGTATTCAATATGCGCTTTGCCATTCAAGAAACAAAAGAAGGAGTTGATCTTTCTGTGAAAGAAGGCAGCAGCAACAAACGCGAAATGCTTATTCTTTCGGCAGAAGTCTTCCCGATGATAAACCTACTTTGGTTGGGATGTATTGTTATGGTTGCTGGAACAGTGTTGGCGATTCGTCATCGGTATAATTTGATGAAGAAGAAGTAACCTTCTTTGAAGGATGACGGCGAAGCCGATGACCAGCGAAGCTGGATGACACTGCGTGATAAAAATCGTCGAAGACATTCGTCCGAAAGACATTCGTGCAAAGCACATTCGCCCTTCGGGCATTCTATCCTCTGGCTATTTTATCTGCTTTCTCAGTCGGTAAATTCTGGATATCCAAAATCATAAACGCATCAATCGCATCATTGAACTTCCGATCGCGATTAAAGGCTAAGATTTTTGCGTTTTGAGCGAGATACTTTTTGTACAAAATGGGCATAGTCTTTCCCATAGGCTCAATTTCAGCAAGTAATTTATCGAACTTTCGAATCTCGCCTTTCGCTGTTATAATAAGTGCTTCACGATCTTCTTGACTAATCGTGTTCTTAATTTTGGTTCTTGGACGAACCAATTTCGACAGTACGGGGTCTCCGAAATTTGATTGAACAAATTCAATTACCAACTCTTTCGAAAGCGTTTGATAATCGTTGCTCATGGAAACTGGACCAATAATGTATTTAGTTTCCTTGAAGTTGCTTAGCAGTTGAATTATTCCTTCCCACAAAAGGAACAAAGGCAAACGCTGCCGCTGATAGTCTACCGAAACGAAAGAACGGCCCAATTCCATGCTAATGTTTAGATATGGATTGAAATCGTCTTTGAACTTGAAGAGTGTATGGGTATAGAAACCATGCTTGCCATAGAATTCCATAATCTCGGCGCCTCTACCTACACGGTATGCGCCTGCCAATCTGCTGTTCGCATGATCCCACAAAACAAGGTGGTAGTAATAATAATCGAATTCGTCTATGTCGCGAGAGTTGTTGCTTCCTTCACCAACATCGCGAAACGCAATTTCACGCTCACGCCCAATTTCCAATAATAAATTCGGTATGGAAGAGGCCTTCAAAGCATAGCACGAAAAATTACTGTTATCAAACAACTTCGAATCTTCATTGGCATCTATTTCTCCCTGAAGAATTTTTGAATCAATGGGAAGGGCTATGTCTTTTACATCTTTAAATTTCTCTCGAAGATTTTGAAATAATTTCTTCTTCACTTGAAGGTCTGAACCTAGTGCATAAACCTTAGCACGTAAGAATCTGCCCAGCAATTCCGCATCTGAGATCAGTTCAATATCTTCAGAGGAAATAGCTTTTCCAACACGCATTTTTATTTCATCACCTTCCTTTTTAAAAAGTTCTGAAGGCAAAGCCATGGTTCTTAACTGCGGATTCACTTTTCCCAAAAGATGGAACATGCGTGAGTTCCTCCCATCGAAAAACACAGGGACAACCGGGCATTCGGCGCGTTGAACAAGTTTCATCACTGAACGTTGCCATTTTTTATCGGAAACGTTACTCCATTTATTTTGAAACGTGCTCACTTCTCCGGCAGGAAAAATAGCCAAACATCCGCCCGAAGCTATGTGCTCTATACAACGCTTCAATCCTCGTTCACTTTTTAGTTGAACGACGTTTTTATCGAATGGATTCACACTGAAAAAGTAAGGTGCTATTTCAGGAATTTCTTCCAAAAGAAAATTCGCCATGACCTTTAAATCTGGACGACGTTTTTCTATTTGCTGAATCAATGCGAGTCCGTCAATAGCTCCAAAGGGATGATTGCAAACAATAACACATCCTCCTTCGGCAGGAATATTCTCCAATTCCTGTTGGTTGAGCTGCACTGTAATTTGAAGTTCTTGAAAAAAAGATTCGATGAACGCAGTACCTTTATTCGCTCGAATGCGGTCGTATAAAGCATTGATTTTATTGAGCTTCGTAACAGAACTCAACAAGGTAAGTAAGGGATTGCGTTTGTTCAATCCAACTACTTTCGCCAATGCTTCTTTCGGAACCAGTTTTTTCATGTTCGAATGAAGTTAATTTAAGTTACTTCATTGTTTAGGTAAAGTTAACTTTTTCGTTCGAAAAGTAAAAGGCGAGTTTCGAACAAACTGCTGTTTCATAATCTTATATTTGAAAATGCTAAAACGTTTCCCCTTCTCACCTATTCTCGGCTGGTCTGTGAGCCGCTTCGATACTTTTTCATTTTGCAAGCGCAAATACTATTACACATACTATGGCAAATTCGATAGAGAGATACCACTTGCTAAAATTACTCAACTTAAGAACTTAACAACGGAAGCGCTTAGCATTGGAAGCTTTGCACACGACGTGATTGAAGCTATCTTGAAGCGACTTCAGAAATCGACTGATGTCATTGACGAAACACGAATGAAAGGTTTCGTGAAAGCGCAAGTTCAGAAATACATGTTAGACAAAGTGTTTTCTGAAGTGTATTACAAAGAGAAGGAAGAGATTGACGAGGCCTACCTCATTGAAAGCGTTTTCAACGCAGTAATGATCTTCGTGAGATCAGAGCGTTTCGAATGGATAAGACAACTGCCTGACTCATCAAAACAACAGTGGATCATAGAACCCGACGGATACGGTGAAACACGAATTAAAACCGATCGTGGCGACCTGAAGGCATATTGTAAGGTAGACTTTATGCTTCCCGATGGAAAGGACATTTACATTCTCGACTGGAAGACAGGGAAAGCAGATGAGTTCAAACACCGCAAGCAATTGATTGGTTATTCCCTTTTCGCTTCCTTTCATTTCGAAAATAAATTCGACCGCATCATTCCAATCTTGGCCTACTTAAAAGATGGCTACAGCGAAGTCATACCGCAGATTTCAGAAATGGATATTGAGAACTTTAAAAGCGACATGATTGCAGAAACGCGAGCCATGCAAAACATGAATCTCGATATTGAAAACAACACACCCGTGGCTAAAAACGAATTTACCCTCACTGAAAGCGAGGGTAAATGCAAGTATTGTGAATATAGAGAATTGTGCGGAAGGAACTAACCTTCCACTCGATTACGCTTTGTAGCAAACCTCTTTCGCAACGCGAACAACATCGTGCACTCCCGGAAGAGCTGCATCGATAAGCGAAGTAGCAAATGCAAACGGAGTATCGGTTTGTGTAATTCTACGAATTGGCGCATCTAAATAATCGAACGCATGACGTTGAACGCGGTAAGTAATCTCGGTTGAGATACTCGCCACTGGCCAGCTCTCTTCAAGAATAATTAAACGGTTCGTTTTCTTTACGCTGTTTACAATGCTATCAATGTCAAGCGGACGAATCGTGCGCAAGTCTATCACCTCAACAGAAATTCCTTCCTTCGCTAATTCTTCAGCAGCCAATAAAGCAGTCTTCATGATCTTTCCGAAAGAAACCAAGGTAACATCAGTTCCTTCACGCTTGATATCTGCTACTCCAATTGGAATAATGTATTCTCCGTCTGGAACCATTCCCTTGTCGCCATACATCTTTTCAGACTCCATGAAAACAACAGGATCGTTATCGCGAATAGCGGCTTTCAACAAGCCTTTCGCATCGTATGGATTCGAAGGTGTGATTACTTTCAAACCAGGTACGTGCGCGTACATAGATTCAAAGCTTTGGCTGTGTGTTGCGGCTAATTGTCCAGCTTGTCCGTTTGGACCGCGGAAAACGATTGGAACATTGTATTGTCCACCGCTCATCTGTAACATCTTCGCTGCAGAGTTAATGATCTGGTCAGCCGCAAGAATCGCGAAGTTCCAAGTCATGAATTCTACAATCGGACGAAGACCATTCATTGCAGCACCAACTGCAATACCCGAGAATCCCAATTCAGCAATAGGCGTATCAATAACACGCTTTGCACCGAACTCATCAAGCATCCCTTTCGAAGCTTTGTAAGCCCCGTTGTATTCTGCTACTTCTTCCCCCAACAAAAGCACAGATTCATCTCTGCGCATTTCTTCTGACATGGCCTCACAAATGGCCTCACGGAATTGAATTTCTCTCATGGTTCGTTTTGTTACGAGTGCGAATTTAACTATAAATGTGGTTTACAAAAATATTAGTGTACTTTTTACACTAACTCACCAGTTTCTTGCCTGTAGGCGTAAACGGGTTAATACTATAAAAAACGCGCTCAACCCTACAAAGTAGAGAACGTCGCGCGAGTCAATCAATCCAATGCTCATGCCCGAGTAATGGTCCTCCATTCCCAAGCGAATAATGAATCGGTCTAATGATCCAAACAAGTTGAATGTTCCCAAAGACTGAAATCCCGAATACATCACGAAGCTAATTAGCGCTGCAATCAAGAACGCTACAATCTGATTCTTCGTCAAGCTTGAGGCAAAAATTCCAATACTTACATAAACACTCGCCAAGAAAATCAATCCTAAATAAGACCCCCAAGTTGCACCTGCGTCGATGTTTCCAACTGGATTACCCAAGAAGTAAACTGAAAGGAAATAAACCAAGGTTGGAAAAATTGCGATTACCACAACCAACAATCCAGCTAAGTACTTCGCTAAAATAATTTGAAGGTCTGTAATGGGCTTGGTCATGAGCAATTCCAATGTGCCTTCTTTCTGTTCTTCAGCAAGCGAGCGCATGGTAATGGCAGGAATCAAGAATAGAAACACCCAAGGTGCTATGTAGAACAAGGTGTCAAGGGTAGCGTACTCCGCTTCCATGACATTCAAACTTCCCGGAAAAACCCACATGAATAACGAGGTCACAATCAAGAACACTGCAATAACAATGTATCCGATTAACGAGGTTAAAAATGAGCGAATCTCTTTTTTTAATAATGCGATCATAGTCTTATAATTCTTGCATTTCAACAAGGGTCTTGTACAACCCTTCTTGCGAAATTAGTTCTTTGTGTGTTCCGCGCTGCACAATTTCTCCAGCCTGCATAACCAGAATTAAATCGGCTTGCTGAATGGTGCTCAAACGGTGTGCAATAACCAAAGCCGTTCTATTTTCCATCATGTTGGAAATAGCATCCTGCACATACTTTTCACTTTGGGTGTCCAAAGCTGAAGTGGCTTCGTCTAAAATTAAAATAGATGGATTCTTATAGATCGCACGAGCAATGGACAAACGCTGACGCTGTCCACCCGACAAACGCATTCCCCCATCGCCAATGTTCGTCTCGAATTTATTTTCCAACTCTTCAATGAACTCCAACGCATTCGACACACGCGCTGCCTCAATCAACTTCTCGTTGGTATGCGATTCAGAAAGAACAATGTTGTTGGCAACGGTGTCGTTGAACAGCAAAGCGTCTTGCGTAACCATGCCCATGTGCGCACGCACCGACTTCGTTTTCAAATGCGTGATTGCAACACCGTCGATATCGATGCTTCCTGAAGTGGGATCATAGAAACGCGCTAAAAGCATGGCCAGCGTAGTCTTTCCACTTCCTGAAGAACCCACCAATGCGACAGTCTGTCCTTTTTCAATATTGAAGGAAATGTTCTTCAACACCTCTTCTTCTCCGTATTTAAAACTGACGTTTTTGAAAGCTATTTCATTTTCGAACGACTTCAATTCAACCGCATTTGATTTATCTAAAACGGTTTCTTCCGCATTTAAAATTTCACGAATGCGTTCAAGACTCGCCATTCCCTTATTCACCTTGAAGATGGCATCGCTGAATTGTTTTGCGGGTTGAATAATTTGCGAGAACACCACCAAGTAACCGATGAGCAACTCGCCGCTAATTTCACCATTGAAAACGATAATTCCGCCCACATAAAGAAGGACACTGATAACCATGAGCGAAATAAATTCCGACATGGGCGAAGCCAGATACTCGCGCTTGTACAACTTATGCATGAGACGAGAATACCCTTCGTTGGTCTCGTCGAATTTCTTTTCGAAATGATCTTCCGCATTGAAAACTTTAATGACACGAATGCCCGTCAAACTCTCATCGAGCAATGCAATCAAATCTCCAAGATTCGATTTGCTTCGCTTCGCCGCATTCTTTAAACTTTTCGCAATGCGAGAGATTAAATAACCGCTTACCGGAAGAAATATGAACGCGAACAGCGTGAGCTTCCAACTCATTAAAACCAAAGTCACCAAAGAGAAGAAGATCATGACTGGCGATTTCAACAAGGCTTCTAACGCACCAATAACAGAGAACTCGATTTCGTTCAAGTCGTTGGTCATGCGTGAAATCAAATCGCCTTTTCTTTCATTCGAGAAAAATGCCAATTGAAGCCGAAGAACCTTTTGATACATTTTCTTCCGAATGTCTCTTGAGACGCCTGTTCTGATTTTTGCAATACTCAAAAGTGAAACGTAGTTCACAGCGTTCTTCATTAAAGCCAAAACAACAATGAACAAACACATAAGCAAGAGAACTTGCGGTTTTCCTTGTTCAAGTATAGCACCGTTCAATTGGTCTTTGAACTGATCCCACAATCCTTTGGCTTGCGTAACCGGAGCACCTCCACCCTGATTCACATCGAACAACACATACAAGAACGGAACGACACTGAGGAAAGTGAACAACGAAAAAATAGCGTTGAGTATGTTGAATAAAAAATTCCAAACCAACGACCCTTTGTAGTCGCCTAACAATCCGAATATGGCACGGAATGACTTCATTCGTGATCAGACATTAAGTCTATTCCAGTATAATTTTCAGGACGAATGTTTTTCAATTCTGCTTTAATGGCATCGGAAACCTCAAGAATATCAATGAATGCATGAATATCTTGCTCTTCAACGCGATCTTTTCCGCGCGTTAAATTCTTCAACGCTTCATATGGTGCTTCGTATCCTTCTCTGCGAAGAACAGTTTGAATTCCTTCCGCGACAACCGCCCAATTGTTTTCCAAATCAGCTGCAATCTTCGCTTCGTTCAACTTCAATTTGCCTAATCCCTTCAATATCGAATTCAACGCAATGACTGTGTGCGCCATAGGCACGCCCACGTTGCGAAGAACAGTGCTGTCGGTTAAATCGCGCTGAAGTCGGCTAACAGGAAGCTTCGCAGCCAAGTGTTCAAACAACGCGTTCGCGATTCCTAAATTTCCTTCCGCGTTTTCAAAGTCAATCGGGTTCACCTTGTGCGGCATGGCTGAAGAACCAACCTCACCTTCCTTCACAATCTGACGGAAGTAATCCATGCTTATGTATGCCCAGATATCGCGACTTAAGTCGATCAATATTGTATTCAATCTTTTCAATCCATCGAACGACGCGGCCATGTGGTCGTAGTGTTCAATTTGTGTGGTGTATTGCGAACGCGACAAGCGAAGCTTTTCACCCAAAAATTCATTCGCAAATTCAACCCAATCAATATCCGGATAAGCGACATGGTGTGCGTTGAAGTTTCCTGTTGCTCCTCCGAATTTCGCGGCCACTGGAATGTTTTCCAATTGTTGCAACTGCTCTTCCAATCTTTCAACAAAAACAAAAAACTCTTTTCCTAAACGGGTTGGAGAAGCCGGCTGACCGTGAGTACGTGCCAACATAGGAACGTCTTTCCACTCCTTGCTTCTTTCGGCCAAGTGATGCATGACCTCGTCAATTTTCGGAATGTACACATTCTCTAAGGAGTCGCGGAACGAAGCCGGAATAGCGGTGTTATTGATGTCTTGTGAAGTCAAGCCGAAGTGAACGAATTCCTTCACTGCGCCCAACTGCATTTCATCCATTTTATGTTTAATGAAATACTCAACGGCCTTCACGTCGTGATTCGTAATCTTCTCTTTGTCCTTGATCCATTGCGCATCTTCTTGCGAGAAGTTCGTGCAGATATCGCGCAGATGGACGAATGTATCAGGGGTAACGCTGGTTAATTGTGGAAGCGGAAGCTCGCAAAGCGCAATGAAGTATTCCACTTCCACCCAAACTCTGTATTTGATGAGGGCGAATTCTGAAAAGTATTGTTGCAGGTCTTCGGTCTGACGGCGGTATCTGCCATCGATAGGGGAAATACTGAATAACGACGAATGGTCCATGTTTAATTTCTAAGGCGCAAAGGTACAAACGGAAAGCGAGACAATCGCTATTACATTTGCACCATGAAACTACATGTTATAGACACTGGATTTTTCAAATTAGACGGCGGTGCCATGTTCGGCGTAGTTCCGAAACAGTTGTGGCAGAAGACCAATCCGGCCGACGAGCTAAACCTTTGCACCTGGGCCATGCGTTGTTTGTTGGTGGAAGACGGCGATCGTCTTACCCTCATAGACACCGGCATTGGCAGTAAACAAAGTGAAAAATTCTTTTCGCACTATCATCTGCAAGACACTCTCACCATTGACCAATCGCTTGACCTGAAAGGGTTTCATAGAAACGACATTACCGATGTGCTGCTTACGCATTTGCATTTCGACCATTGCGGCGGCAGCATTGAGTACAATTCAACCCGCGAACATTTTCAGCCTGCCTTTCCGAACGCGAAGTTCTGGAGCAACGAAAATCACTGGAAGTGGGCCACAGCGCCTAACCCACGCGAAAAAGCCAGTTTCCTTTCAGAAAACATTCTTCCGATTCAACAAAGCGGACAATTGAATTTCATTGAACGCGTGAACAACGTCTCGCCCACTCCGCTTGGCTTCGACGTATTATTTGTAGACGGACATACCGACAGCATGATGATTCCGCATATTTCCTACATGGGAAAAACGGTGGTATTCATGGCGGATCTTTTGCCATCTGTCGGACACATTCCACTTCCTTACGTTATGGGCTACGATACCCGTCCGCTTTTAACAATGACTGAAAAAGAACTCTTCCTCAACACCGCAGCCGACCAGGGTTACGTGCTCTTCTTCGAACACGACAGTGTGAATGAGTGTTGTACGCTTCAACACACAGATAAGGGAGTTCGCGTTAAAGAGACTGGCAGGTTTACTGATTTTTTTTAGAACCTTTTCCGGCTATTCGTTCCAAGCTTTTTGCTCCGCAAAAAGGCTTTCCACTGCTATCCGGGGTACTTTAATCCGCGGAGCGGAATAGTCCTGAAAGGATAAATCCCGAAGGGACTAGTCCGCTATGCGGATGTATCCCAGAGGGACTGGTCCGCTATGCGGATGTATCCCAGAGGGACTGGTCCGCTGTGCGGATGTATCCCGAAGGGACAAGTCTGCCTTCCTTAACATTAAGTTCACTTTGAAAAGTTATATTTGCGGACATGAATACCGAGAAACACGATAACACGAACTGGATGTACATGTTGCGAACGACGCAGCAGCACCATGTTCAGTTAAGTTCATTTGCAGATCAAAAAGCGAACATCATTATTGCAAGCAATTGTATTATTTTCTCAATAACCCTCGCTCGTATTGAAACTGCCATGGGCTATTGGGGTGTTTGGTCGTTGCTAGCAACTTCGGTATTGTGCATTATCACAGCCGTAATGGTTGTAGCGCCGTTGTCTTTACCGAAACAGCGTCCTTCCTTCGATTCGAAAAATTTCAACCCATTATTTTTCACGCATTTCAGCGCATACACTCCGGAAGAATATGACAGTCGAATGAAACAAATCATGGAGACAAAAGAAGAAGTTCAAGAAGCCATGATTCGCGACATCTACCAAATTGGAAAAGTCCTTTCAACACGTAAATACCCCTTCTTAAAAATAAGCTCTGCCATATTCATCGGCGGAATGATCTTAAGCCTTGTGTTATTCACCATTCAAATCGGAATGGATAAATTTTAAAATATCTTCTCTCACAGAAGGTTTAATTGCAACGCAATTGATCACGAAGTGAGTCTTCAGTTTCTTTTGATCATCAAATCGCTCTCAATCTGCTGTTCTTCATTCACGTGAAGTGTATAGAAATAGGTTCCGTCGGACAATTCTGAAGCATTCCAATTATTCAAATATGGAGAGGCTTCGAAAACCTTTGTTCCCCACCTGTTAAAGACTTCCAATCGATTCCTCGAATAAAATTCTAAGTACTGAAATTCCAAAATATCATTCAGGCCATCTCCGTTTGGCGTAATAATGTTTATGGGAGTTATTGTAGCAGGAACTACCTGAAAATCTTGACAATACTCTACTGTGCAATTGGCATCTGATGTTGTTGTCAGACAAACATTGTAAACGCCAGGAATGGGATAGGAATAAACCACCGTAGAACCAGTACTTGAATTCCCGTTTCCAAAATCCCATGCAGATTCTGCAATGTTCGAGGCAAAGGCATCTGACACGTCAGTGAACAATACTTCGTTGTAAACCACTACAGGATTCGGATTGGCCAGATAACCCGCATCAATTGTCGGTTGAACATTCACTAAATACTGAATCGTATCTGAGAAACAACCATTCAATTCGGCGAATGCGCTGTATGAAACATCAACGCTTGTGGTATCAGAAACAAAGAACTGAGAAGTGAAAGAACTGCTCCCTACTTGACCATTTCCAGCCCAAGTAATCGTTGCGTTGGGAAGACAAGATTGAACGGTAACATCAAATGGTTCGTTGTTGCAAACAACTAAGTTCACAGGTAAGAAGGAAACATCAGGAGCGGGCTTTCTGTTTAAAACCGCTGGAGTAATTCCTATAAGCTGTGTGCCACAGGCATCGAGCACCTGGGGAATTGGAATGTCTAACGTTGGATCTGTATTGCAGTAATCGGGACAGTTCGGAATGCTCAATTGCAATTGCTTCGACGAATTTCCAATGTTACAAGGTTCCGCAGTGCCCGTGACAATGCTTCCGGACATCCAAGGGTGAGTAATGGTATACGGAGGTACCCCGTATTTCATGCGAATGGTTCCAGTAACTTCACAATTGGTGGTGCATGTGGCTGTGCTAGGCACAGACCATTCACTGCCGAATGTTTCAACGGTATGTCCCTCTATGTATGCCGTAAAAGGCCAAAGTGAGAACTGGTCATAGTAAATATAATTTGTATTACATCCATTATCTATGAATGTTCTGCCTAAATGCATCCGTAAATAAAAATTCTGCTGTGAACAGGTAGGTACAAAACAACACATCAATGGGTTGCGCATATCGTAATCCATTAAATAAGCCGTTCCCGCGAGATTTGCATTTGCACCTGTAACGGTAAACTCTGTTGTTTGACCACACTCTGTGCTGAAATACATAGACCCGTCTGACATCCAAGCAGCAGTAAAAGGATCGGCATAATAACTTGCTTGAACCAACAATCCCGTAACTGTCACTCCGCCCGGAACGTTTACTTGAATACTGTCTACATTGTACTGCGGCATAAAGCAAGACGGCATGTAACCGCCATTCCACAACGACAGAGGCCCTGTAATCAGCGGATCAATTTCTACCGGATAACTTCTAGAAGCATCAGTTAACCAGTTTTCTTCAATGTGAATCTGAACTTGGATTTCACTCTTTTGAATCTCATTGAACGAATAACTTGCTAAGAAGAATTCACCCTGTTCGTCTATACAAATAGCACCACCGAGGGTAGAAATAATATCACCTTTATCATTGATTACTTCCACACTGCCTTTCCATTTTCCGTTGACCCATTTCCCCTTGGCGGAATTGAAATTTAATTTCGCGCCAATTGGAAGTTTCAATTCTTCCTTAATTACGTATTCGTCGTGCTCGCAATTTGGAACTTCAGAAATAAAAAGGGAAGACTTTACGGCATTGTTTCGAACATCTAGTTTTTGCACAAGTCCTTCGATGTGGTATTCAAAAATACCTTCGTTTTCGACTAAATTATTTAAGTTAAAACTGTGCTGAAACAAATACGGCCTATATGCAACAGATTCTTTGCCTTTCGCATTAAGTCTTATGAAACCCTTATCCGAAATGACAATCGGAAGTTTTTGTTCTGAGAATTGTAATTCATTTTCATAACGCTCATAATTCTTAGTTATAGGCTGCCATTTTCCACTTTCATCTTTGTAATGAATAGGGCTGAACGAATTTTTTGAAATTATCCTACCGTCTGAAAAGCGAAAGAGCGAGGTGCGCTCTGTTCTCGCCTCCACTTCTTCAATAGCATCGGAAAGATCTACCTTCGCGCTGTTACCAAGCGCTGTGTTTTGGTATAAGTTTTTCTGTGCATGCAAAGAAAAAAACATGCAAAAAAATCCCAGAATGAGGTTGAGTGTCTTTTTCATGATTAGTTTAAGGTTGAATAAAGATATTCAACATTCTCGAATAAACCACTTCACATATCAGAAATTCTCTCGCTTATCTTCTATTAACTTTTCTTACTGTTTATTCGTCACTTCCTTCACAAAGGAAACCACCCCATTCATAAAAACTTGCTGATCGTCCCACATCGAAAGATGGCTGCCGTTCGGGCAATAAAGGAACTTTCCTTTCTGAACCATTTTACTTTGTTCTTCCATGGCAGCCGGATCCATGGTGTCGTATTTCGCACCGATCATAAGTGTTGGCACCGCGATTTCATGTAAGCGATTTTTAATATCCCATGTTGCCAAACGACCACTTATGCCGAACTCGCTGGGGCCTTGCATAAGCGTGTACACAGAGTTATTGGCATGCTTGATTGCTCTATTCAATCCATCTGGCCATTCTTTCAATCGGCAGATGTGTTCGTTGTAATAATTTGGAATTAGTAATTCCATGTATCGCGGATTAGCGAAATCCTTTTTCGCTTCGATGGCCCGAATTTCCGCAAGAACTTCAGGGTTCATTTGCTTCGCTAAAACTTCGTCGGCGTACTTTCCATATTCCGGCGCACTAGCCACCATGTTTGCGACAATAAGTCCCTTTAAATTATTTTGATATTTCAAGGCGTATTCCATGGCTAGTATTCCGCCCCAAGAATTTCCAAGAACATAAAAATTAGATTGATCGGCGCCAATGGCCTTTCTTACTTGTTCAACTTCTTCCACAAAACGTTGGGTGGTCCACAAACTGCTGTCTGTTGGCTGGTCACTGTAATAAGAACCCAACTGGTCATATTCATAAAACTCAAATCCTTCCCGAAGAAAAAACGTTTCGAAACATTCCATGTATTCATGAGTCATAGCAGGTCCTCCGTGCAACAACAAAATCTTAATCTTCGGATTGTTTCCAAAACGCTTTGTCCAAACTTTAAATGTCCCAACAGGAGTTTCAATTGGAATCAGCTTCACACCACCTGCTTCAACCTGCTCGGAGTAATTAAAATATTCAGACAAACTCTTTTGATCTGAAACGTTCGTTTTTTCTTCGTTTCGGCATCCAACTATACCAAGAGCAATTGTCACTGCTGAAATAATATTCACGAAATTCAATTTCATCTTAATCTCATTTTTACAAATATATCAGGTCGAAAGATTTTTCGACCCGATAAGTCATCCGATGCGCTGAAAATTGTTAGTTCCCGCCGAATTTTGAAAGAATAGATTTACTGACAGCACCGGCTATAGCAACTATCCTTTGAGATATTCAAAAGAATCAAATTATTCAAAAATTGAATTGCACAACTCACCTTTTTACATTCGCAGAATGGAGGAAATTAAGGAGCAATACGGCAATACCGAATTACATTCAACAATCACGCATTACTCCATTGGTGACACTTATATAAATATCTGGTTCGGAGGATTGAACCATCCGAAAAAATACAGTTTCAAATCAGCAACTGAAGCGAAAGTGCTAAAAATGATTGAATTAGCAAAAGCTGGGAAAGGACTGAACAGATATATAATTACGAAGGCGAAGGGGCTTTATGAAAGAACTACGTAATCGGAAAACCTTCGGTTTTATTCCTATTTCATAATTCCTACTGCGTAATTCCTACTGCGTAATTACATCGTCCAAGACATTCGCCCGAAGGGCATTCGTTCATAGAACATTCGCCCAAAGGGCATTATTCCCTTTTCTTAACTTTTGCAACAATTATTCCGACTGTCCAACGAATACCCATTGGTAGGTTCCGTTTAGATTTTCAAGTCCCCAATAGTTGAAAGACCCGCTTGAACGATCTCCGTTTTCATTCAATGAAATAACACCGGTAGCTCCTGAGAAACCATTCGAGGCATTCAAAAATGCAGCTTGTAAAGAAGTTGCATTACTTGGAACCCCATCTTCATTTTCAACCAACTTTGAAATGACATACAGCGCATCGTAAGCCGCTAAGGTATATGCATCTGATTGAATCCCGGTCATCCCATCAATGGTGGCAATGATTGAAGACCACAAGTATTCAGTAGACAGGGGCAAACCAAAATCTGGACAAAAGAAGTTTGTAGCTATTGCGAATTGAGCTGCGGCAGGGTCTTGTAAAAGAGCTGAGTTTTTGACAAACCCATCTCCACCGTACCAATTCACTCCGGAAAGAACTGGATCTGAACTTGCTTGATTAAATAACGTTACCGCTTCGTCGAAAGATGCCAAATAAACTGCAATTTGGTCGTTGGTGTATGTTGAATTAAAACCAATAATCTGACTCTTCACGTCAGCCAAAACCGTTGTGAAATCTGTTGTCGTGGTTTCATAATTTCCAACAGAAATAACGTTACCTCCTAAGTTGGTGAAATTATTTCCAACTGAACTTTGCAGCCCCAAGTTTCCAGCATCATTTCTAGCTAAAGTCACAAGTGCTTGTTTGCCTGCGTTCTTGATTGAGTTCGCAAGTGCTGCTCCTTCTATCTGATCTCCGGGAACAAAGCGGAAAATCATATCGTTCGCAATAGCAAGACTGCTTGCAGTGCTTCCTTGGCTTACCACCAAGATTCCAAGACTATCTGCAATTGGTTTCACCAAAGCGAGTTCAGCGCTTGACTGCGGGCCAATGATAAATTTGTATCCGCTGGAAGAGATGTTCTCCACTGTTTGCGCCGCAATAAGGGGATCCAATTGCGTTTCAAAAACAGTCAACTCAAATCGAAAAGGAATATCTCTGCATTCAAAATCGTGGTTAATTTCATCTACAGCGATTTCTAATGCGGCCTTTGATGTAATTCCCAGATTAGACCATCCGCCTGTTTGAGACAGCAACGCTGCAACTTTGATTTCTTGAAAATCTTCATAATCATCGTGATCATCGTGATCCTTTCTGCAAGAGACAATAGAAACAATACAAAATAACAAAACCAATAACTTCTTCATAATCTTTTTCAATTGTGGCAAAGATGAACCTAAATTTCAAAGAAATAGAGAGTTTCCGAGTTAAAAATCAGAATTTTAACTTTTCGCTATTCATCTCCTTTTCGAACTTATTGTAAACGTAAAACATAACCAATCCGAAAACCACCGCCGCAACGATAAGCACTGTATTCATCAATCCCGTAACCGAAAATGATAATCGAATAAGGATTGTCGAAATGATAAATCCTGAATTACGAATGACCTTGTGAAACTCATCGGTATGGAAGAAGGAGAATAACAAGAGAAAAACATCCACAATAATTAAGACTGTGAAGAACTGTTCGAAGAACACATTGTTTAGATTCTGAAAGTCTACATCGGCATGGGCAGCAGGAGATAATACTCCGAACAACCAGGTGGAAAATGAATAGATAGAAAGCGCTAATAGAATCGGCACAAGTGCTAAAGCCATAAGTTTCTTAATCCTAATGAAGCGCACAGTTCCATCTTGTTTATTTAAATCAGATTCATCTAACAAAACCCTCTTCTTGCTTTGTTTGTAAAACAAATAAATCAAGAAAAACATAATTACCGAAGCTAGAATATCATACGTGAATTGTAAATCATATTTCTGAGAAAACCAGTCCGGCGAGAGTGATAAGGCAGAAAGATCCTTGAATATTCTTCTAATAATAATTAGCGTTATAATCTCATACTGCTTGCCGATATAGGTTGTTATTGAGCGTGGCAAATAATAGATCAGCAAATACACCTCGTAAACTAGAATGAAAGAAAAAGGTGTGTAAATAGCTGCAATTGGATTTTCAAAAAGAGTGGCACCACCTTGTATTTGAATAACACACACCTCCACAAGAAATATCAAAGAAAGATGCACGAAAAAGCTCACAATGGCTATGATGAGAATGATTCGCTCGCTCTTTTTTCTCGTTTCATTGGAGAGAAACTTCTCGTAAAGACCCTGTAAAATATTGGATTTCATAGTTTTAAAACAACAGATAATCCTCATTGTTCATTTCTATGATTCTATTACGAAAATTGAAACCAATGGGTGTGGCTTCATTCACCAAATTAGACAACCTTAAAACAATTCTTCAAAAAATTATAAAAAAAACAATCAAGACAATTAAAAGCGCCCAAGAAAAAATACTACTTTTAGATAGCCTCTTAAGAACCAAACATGAAAAGAAATCACAACGATGTTTCGTACTTCAATGAATTCAGTAGCCTGCTAACTGCATGTACCTCGGAAATCATTCAGTCGAATTCCGAGAATCTATCTCAAACATTAGATCATGTTCTTATGAAAATGGGAGTTTTCTCAGAGGTTGATCGCGTCTACTATTTTTCATTCGACTACCAAGCTTCCACATGTTCAAATATCAATGAATGGTGTAAAGCCGGCGTTACACCTCAAATTACAGAGCTGCAAGATATACCAATTGAGATTCTCCCAAATTGGATGGACAAAATGTTAAAGGGGGAAGAAATTTATATTCGAGACTTAAACGAATTGGACGATTCATGGGCACCCGAGAAAGAGATATTGGAGCCACAGGGGATTCAATCTTTACTCGTCCTTCCTGTAATTGAAGAAAACTTTCTTTTTGGGTTTATTGGATTCGATGCTGTTGAAGAAAAAATTGAATGGAACGACAATGCTCGAAATCTTCTTCAAATTTTATCTAACAACATTGCTTCTGTTATTCGACGAAACAATCAAAATGTTGCACTGATTGAAAAGACGGAGGCCGCCAATGCAGCTAGTCAGGCTAAATCTCAATTTCTAGCCAATATTTCCCATGAGATTAGAACACCTATAAACAGTGTCATTGGATTCAGTGAATTACTTAAAAGCACCTCTCTCGATGAAGACCAAAAAGTCTTTGTCAATGGTCTTAACGACTCTGCTAATTTTCTTTTTGAACTTGTGAATCAAATTCTTGACTTCACCAAAATTGAAGCTGGAAAAGTAGAGCTCTTTCGGGAAAGAACGAATTTACATGAACTCGCGAACAGCGCGCACAAGACTCTCATGCCGCTGGCTAAGGCAAAGAACATAAACTTTGAATTAACAGTAAACATTGGAAAGACAGACTGCGTGCTAATAGACGAGACTCGCATTCGTCAAGTACTCGTGAACTTAGTATCCAATGGTATTAAATTTACTGAACGTGGATTCGTGCGACTCACTTTGGAAAAACTTAGTGAGATTGGAAATAAAGTTAACATACGCTTTTCTGTGCAAGACTCAGGAATAGGCATTTCGTCTGAACAGCAAAAGCATCTATTTTCAGTATTTAATCAAGGCGACAATTCTACTTCTAAAAAATATGGAGGTTCCGGACTTGGTCTCGTTATATCAAGTGGTATTCTTGAACTTATGGACAGTAAAATCATCTGTGATTCGAGTCCAGAGAATGGAAGTCTATTCTATTTCGACATGGAGTTGGACACTTGTGAGTACGACACAAAGGAGTTAAAAATTGAAGAGATAACGATCCCAAAAGTTGAGTCAAGAACAAATGAAAAGTTGTGCACGCTAATCGTAGATGATAATGTTCTAAATCTGCTGCTTTTGAAAGTTATGCTTCAGCAAGTTTATCCTGATTTACGTATCCATGAGGCTGCAGACGGATTCGCTGCCCTGGAATTAATGAAAAGCGTAAATCCTGATTTTATAATTATGGACATTCAGATGCCTGAAATGGATGGCCGAGAAACAACTAAGAAAATTAGAGCGCTCAATTACGACCTTCCGATTATTGCTTGCACTGCCAGTGTTACCTATGGGGAAAAAGAACGCTGCCTAGAGGCCGGGATGAACGACTACATCGCGAAACCTATTTCAAAAGAACTCGTCAGATCGATTTTAGAAAAGAATATACCTCAACTAAAATCTCTAATCTGAGTCATTGATCTGATGATGAAATGGGAAAACCTTCGGTTTTATTCCTACTGCGTAATTCCTATTTCATAATTGGAACCTTGAACTTCGTTGTTAGAACTACGTTGTTAGAACTGCGTTGTGATTAAACAGTCGAAGACATTCGTTGCGATGCAACATTCGCCCGAAGGGCATTCGTGCAACGCACATTAGTTGCTTCGCAATCAATCCTTCAAAAACCCAAACTTCCCCGCATTGTAATCCTCTATCGCTTCGCGAATTTCTTGTTCGGTGTTCATGACGAAAGGACCATATGCTACGTAAGGTTCATTTAATGGTTCACCACTGAGGACCAAGATGATCGATTTTTTCTTTGCTGAAATGTGAATAGCACCGGCTTCGTTCTTGAATTGCAGGTAATGATTCTCTGTTACTGATGTTCCATTCACTTCCAACTCGCCGTCTACCAGCAACAATCCTGAATTGTAATTCGCAGGCAACTCGAAATCGACAAACCCACCTTCGTTCAAATGCACATCGTACATGTGAATGGGCGAAAAGGTTGAAGCTATTCCATTCACACCCTTAAACTCTCCTGAGACAACATGAACCTCACCTCCATTGTTAGCCAACAAAAATTTCGGTTTATCGGAATGAACAATGCTCTGGTATTTCGCTGGAGCAAACTTGTGTTTCTTCGGAAGGTTAATCCACAACTGAATCATTTCAAACGCACCACCCGAACGATTGAATGTCTGTTCGTGATATTCTTTGTGAAGCACTCCACCTCCGGCTGTCATCCATTGAATATCGCCGGGACCAATAATTCCGTGATTGCCTTTACTGTCGTGATGCTCAACAGATCCTTTGTACGCAAAGGTGACTGTCTCTATTCCTCTATGCGGATGAACACCCACACCTTGCGAAATTTCCGATGGAGGAAAATCAACTTCCGCGTTGAAGTCTAACAAAAAGAATGGCGACATGCGTTCTTCGAATCCCTTTCCATTCGGATAAAAATTCATGACTTTGAAACCATTTCCTACCATATGTCTATTCGTGGGCGAAAAGACGCCTTCCACTCCTCTCATTCCCAATCCCTCATTCCCACTCTGTTTCTCATTCTCACTCTTCCCATCTACCCCACTAATCTTCGAAACAAAAAAAGCGCCTACTGCTGCGAGCGCTGTGCTGACAATGAATTTCTTTCTGTCCATTTTCTTAGAGTTTGAGCGAATTTAACAAGAATGTATATTCACAATCGAAATTTCATTTCGATCAATCACTACGCGAGTAATAAAAATCGTCGAAGACATTCGCCCAACGGGCATTCGTGCTTGCACATTCGCCTCAAAGGCATTCTTCCCCTCTCTTCCCATTTCTTAACTTCTCTTAACTTCTTTAAAAAGCATTTGTGTTTCTCAAGATCTGTTCTATCTTCGCGCCGCACTTATCCAGAAAGACGGAGGGAATAGGCCCTTAGATGTCTTGGCAACCCGGTAAAGCAGGGTGCCAATTCCTACTTCGAAGCGTTTCGAAGGGAGATAAGAAAGGAAGTTTTCACTTCCGTCCCATTGGGTAGTGCAATACACGCCATGGGAATACAAGACGAAATTTCAAAACACATTTTGCTTCTCGACGGTGCCATGGGCACTCAAATTCAATTGTTGAATTTGCAAGAAGAAGATTATCGCGGAGATGATTTTAAAGATCATCCCTCTTCACTGAAAGGCAACAACGACCTGCTGTGCATCACACGTCCGCATTTCATTGAACGCATTCACCTCAATTACCTCGAGGCTGGCGCGAACATCATTGAGACCAATACCTTCAACGCGCAACGCATTTCACTCGACGATTACGGTCTCACGCACATTGCCTACGATCTCAATGTCGCAGCAGCGAAAGTGGCAGTGAATGCTCGAAACAAATTCCAACAAGAACATCCGAATGCCTTACCAGCCTTCGTCGCTGGAGCCATTGGCCCTACTTCAAAAACATGTTCACTTTCTCCAGATGTTGAACGCCCCGAGTTCCGCGCTGTTAATTACATCGAACTTAAAAGCGCCTACCGCGAACAAGTGGAAGGACTTCTCGACGGTGGTGTTGACGCTTTGTTGGTTGAAACGATCTTCGATACACTAAACGCGAAAGCCGCATTCCACGCCATTCTCGATGTGCTTGAAGACCGAAACCTTTCAGCTATAACCAAAGAAAATCCGAATGGCGACATTGCCATCATGGCCAGCGGAACCATTACCGATTTAGCTGGAAGAACACTCAGCGGACAAACCGCTGCGGCATTTGCCGTATCGTTGGAACACGTTCCGTTGTTCAGCATTGGATTCAATTGCGCATTAGGCGCAGAGCAATTACTTCCGCAAGTTTTGGCCCTGAAATCATTCACGAATGCGCACTTAAGCGCCTATCCGAATGCAGGTTTACCCAACGCCATGGGCGGATACGACGAAAGCGCAGAAACCTTTCGCGATAAAATTCAACCGTTCTTAAATCAACCTGAACTCCGCATTATTGGCGGATGCTGCGGCACATCGCCCGCACACATTCAAGCGTTGCACTCACTTATCCATAACACTACGAACAATGACTAACACACTCTTCCTCTCCGGACTCGAAGTGGTTCGCATTGAATCGCAAGCCAACTTCATTAACATTGGAGAACGAACCAACGTCGCAGGCTCCATTCAGTTCAAAAGAGCCATTCAAGAAAAAGACTACGTGAAGGCCATTGCCATTGCGCGTGAACAAGTCGAAAGCGGATCGGTTATCCTTGACATTAACATGGACGATGCGTTGATCGACGGCGTTGAAGCCATGCGCACCTTCCTGAATCTTTTAGCCGCAGAGCCCGATATTTCAAGGGTTCCGTTAATGATCGATTCTTCGAAATGGGAAATTATTGAAGCCGGACTTCAATGCGCACAAGGAAAATGTATTGTGAATTCACTCAGCTTAAAAGACGGCGACGAACTGTTTATTGAACGCGCTAAGCTCACACGCAAATACGGTGCTGCTGTCGTTGTTATGGCCTTCGATGAACACGGACAAGCAGATACCTTTGAGAGAAGAACAACCATATGCGAGCGCGCCTACCGCGTGCTCACCGAGCAGGTAAACTTCCCTCCGCAAAACATTATTTTCGATCCGAATATATTTCCAATTGGAACAGGACTCGACGAGCACAAGCGCTACGCCATTGATTTTTTCGCTGCAACCACCTGGATTAAAGCAAACCTTCCTCACGCCAAAGTAAGCGGAGGAGTTTCGAATGTCTCGTTCTCTTTTCGAGGAAATAACGTTGTGCGCGAAGCCATGCACGCTTCCTTTCTTTATCACGGAGTGAAGGCAGGTATGGACATGGGCATTGTGAACACCGCGCAGCTAGCGGTTTACGACGAGGTGGATAGGAATTTAATGTTGAAGGTGGAAGATGTCATTTTCAATCGAACTGAAAATGCAACCGAGGCTCTTCTTGAAATAGCGCAAGAATTCAACACTCAAAAAAATAAAATTGAAACCGTCGCGGCGTGGAGAAACGAGTCGCTCCAGAAAAGACTTTCGCATGCGCTTGTACACGGAATAACCGAGCACATTGAATCGGATGTGAAGGAAGCGTTACTTCACTACCCAACTCCGCTTTCCATAATTGAAGGTCCGCTCATGGACGGAATGAACATCGTTGGAGATTATTTCGGTAGCGGGAAAATGTTCTTACCTCAAGTGGTAAAAAGTGCGCGTGTTATGAAAGCCGCAGTAGCTGTGCTCGAACCACAATTGCTCGCTGAAAAAGAACGCAACCCACTTCAAGCCCAAGCCAAGAAAAAAATTGTTCTCGCTACCGTGAAAGGCGACGTTCACGATATCGGAAAGAACATTGTAAGCATTGTCTTGGCGTGCAACGGTTATGACATTGTTGATCTGGGGGTCATGGTTCCGAATGAAGTGATTATTGAAACAGCTATTCGTGAAAACGCCGATGCCATTGGGCTAAGCGGACTCATTACTCCTTCCTTGGAAATCATGTGCGACTTAGTCGAAGACCTTTCAAGAAGAAAATTAAACTTCCCCATTCTTATTGGAGGTGCTACGACTTCGCGCGTGCACACTGCGGTGAAGATTGAACCACGCACACATGTGCCTGTCATTCACGTGAACGATGCCAGCAAGGTGGTTCCTGCTGTGCGCAGTCTCTTCAACAAAGAAGAAAGCGAAGCTTTCCTTCAACAAATAAAAACAGACTACGCTCGCGTTCGTGAAAACTACGAAACGCATCAGCGAGAGAAAAGACGCGTATCTCTGAACACGGCGCGCAGCAATGTTTTCCAACCGACAGCAACACACGTTCCTTATCAACCTAAAAAATTAGGTGTGCAAAAAGTTAAATTTAGTTTGAAGGAAGTAGCGTCGTACATCGACTGGACACCCTTCTTCCAAGCGTGGCAATTGGCCGGAAAGTTTCCGGAAATATTGAAAGATGAAATTGTAGGAGAGCAATCCACCATTCTATTCAAAGACGCGCAAGACGTTTTGAATTCTTGGATTGAAGAAGACCGTTCAACCGAAGGAACATTCGGTTTATTTCCAGCTAAAAGAAAAAATGCAGACGACATTGAAGTCTTTTCTAAAGAATTTTCATCGTGTGAGGAAGACGTTACGTTCATTACCCTTCGTCAGCAAACCGAGAAAGCACAAGGCGTTCCGAATTTCGCGTTAGCCGACTTCATTTCGAAAGATGAGCAAGATTACATCGGATGCTTCGCTGTAACGACTGGACATTGGGCGGAAGACATTGCGAAGCAATTTCAAGAAGAGCAAAATGACTATCAGGCTATCTTAACGAAAGCCATTGCCGATCGCTTAGCAGAGGCCACTGCTGAATTGCTTCACGAAAAAGTTCGAAAAGAATATTGGGGTTATGCATCAGATGAGCAATTGTCGAATTCAGAGTTGATTTCTGAGAAGTACATAGGTATTCGTCCAGCACCTGGTTATCCTGCTTGTCCAGACCACGAAGAAAAGCGAACCATCTGGAAGTTATTGAATGTTGAAAATGAAATTGGCATCTCCTTAACCGAGTCGTTGGCTATGTTGCCAGCCTCTTCTGTAAGCGGCTATTTCATTGGCCATCCGGAAAGCAAATACTTCGGAATTGGAAAAATAGAAATGGATCAAGTCGAAGACTACGCTGTTCGCAGAGGAGTTTCACTTGATGAAGCAAAGAAAATATTATCACCCTTATTGTTTTAGTATGAAAGTCATTCAGCATTTAGAAGAAGCAAAGCGCACGTTATTCAGCATTGAAATTTTACCGCCGCTAAAAGGCGATAACATTCAAGAAATCTATACGACGATGAATGAACTTATTCAGTTCGAACCTGCGTTTGTAGATGTTACTTATCACCGCGAAGAGTATGTCTTTCGCGATGCCGGCAATGGCTTGTTAAAGAAGCATACTGTGCGCAAACGTCCAGGAACAGTGGGTATTTGCGCAGCGCTCTTGAACAAGTATCAGATTGATACCATACCGCATATCATTTGTGGCGGATTCTCGAAGCAAGACACGGAAGATGCGCTTATTGATTTGCATTTCTTGGGCATTGACAATGTGTTGTTGCTTCGCGGCGATGCGATAAAAAGTGAAGGAAGATTTGTCCCTGAACACGATGGTAATCGCTATGCAAAAGAGTTGGTTCAGCAGGTGGTGAACATGAACAAGGGAAAATATTTAGATCCTGATTTAAGAAATGTTCAGCAAACAAATTTCTGCATTGGTGTAGCTGGATATCCGGAAAAACATTTCGAATCTCCGAATCAGCAAATGGACTTGAATTACCTGAAGCAAAAGGTAGATGCGGGAGCTGAATACATTGTAACACAGATGTTCTTCGACAACAAGAAATATTTCTCCTTCGTCGAAGATTGTCGCGCTGCTGGCATAACCGTTCCTATTATTCCAGGATTAAAGCCGCTCAGCACCTTGTCTCAACTGAACATTTTACCGCATCACTTCCACATAGATATTCCACAAGAATTAACAGAACAAGTGTTGCGTGCAAAGAGCAAAGAAGAGATTCAAGAAATTGGAATAGCGTGGTGCATTAAACAGTCGAAAGAATTGAAAGACACTGGCGTTCCTTGTTTGCATTACTATACGATGGGAAAAGTGAAGGCAATCTCGGCGATTGCCTCTAGTGTTTTTTGAAACACGAATGTGCGTTGCACGAATGCCCTATGGGCGAATGTGCAAGCACGAATATCTTCGAAGGGTTATGAATGGGTTTTGCAATTCGAACAAGAACTTTTCTTGCGCAAGAAGAAACGCTTCACAACATAGGCAAAAGCCAAAACAAGAACAGCTATCGTGAGCGCGACCTGCATTAACTAAAAATGTTAAAGGTTAAGAGTGCAAGCGTATATGCCATGAAGCCCATGTATGCGACTTGAATGAGTGGCCATTTCCACGATTTTGTTTCGCGTTTTACAGCTGCGAAGGTGGCCATGCACTGCATTGCGAAAACGTAGAAGACCATGAGCGAAAGTCCTGATGCAAGCGAATACGCGGGATTTCCTGTTTGAAGGTTAACGTCTTCGCGCATGCGTTGAAGAAGCGATTCGTCTTCTTCGAAGTTTTCTCCAGCGCTGTACAACGTTGCCATGGTTCCAACGAATACTTCTCGCGCGGCGAATGAAGTAAGCAATGAAACGGTCATCTTCCAGTCGTATCCTAATGGTGCGAAAACGGGAGCGATTGATTTTCCGGCTTGACCCAAATACGATTCTTCAATTTGAGTTTTTCCTTGAGCAACTTGTTCTTCATTAATTTTCGGAAAGGCTGCAAAAGCCCAAAGGACAATGGATATAGCCAAAATAATTTTTCCGGCATCGAAGACAAACGCTTGAACTTTTTCCTTCAGGTGAAGCAAAATATTCTTCCATCGCGGCCAGCGGTATTCGGGTAATTCAAGCAATAAAAAACTCTTCTCTTTCGAACGAATGAATTTGTTCATGACCATGGCTACCAACAGGGCGCCAATTACACCCAACGCATACATCGCAAAGAGAACAGTTCCTTGAAGACCAATAAATCCGTACATGTATGTATTTGGAATCACCAAGTATATGAGCAAAACGAAAACGGGAATCCGCGCAGAGCAACTGATGAGCGGAGAAACAAGAATCGTGATTAATCGCTCTTTCGGATTACCGATCACACGTGTCGAAAGAATAGCCGGAATGGCGCATGCTGCGCTAGAAACTAAAGGCACTACGCTTCTGCCGTTCAATCCGAATGGACGAACCAATCGATCCATAATAAATACCACACGTGTCATGTATCCGGTTTCTTCCAGCACTCCGATAAAGAAAAAGAGAATGGCAATTTGTGGAACGAAGACGAGAACACCACCAATGCCAGGAACAATACCCTGCGTTAGCAGGTCGGTGAAAATACCTTCAGGAAGTATTCCTTGCAGGTACTGACTAAATTTTAAAAAGATGCTGTCGATCCAATCCATCGGTATAGCCGAGATGCTAAACATAAATTGAAAAATAAGGAAGAGCACCACGGCAAAGATTCCGTATCCGAAAATAGGATGCACCAATAGTTTATCCACTTTCGTGGTGAAAGAATGACGCGTTACTCCAACAAACGAAGGAACCTCTTTCAATCGGGTTACAATTGACGTCTTTCTACTTTCCGCGTCTCTTCTGGCTTCCGCGATGTTCAGATTCTCTTTCAGAGGGAAGGTAACAAATTTCTCAACCGGCTGAATGTTGCATGCTGAAATGAAATCGATCAGTTCCTTTTTCCCTTCGCCTGTTCTTCCATTGATTTTCAAAAACGGAATTTGATTGAAGGCGTTGGTTAGTTCTTCTGGATTGACTGACTTACCTATGAGCATATCGTTCATGGTAAGCACGCCAATGACGGGAATATCGAGGTCGCTGATTTGTGTAAGAATGACCAGGTTCCGTTCAAGGTTGGTGACGTCTACCGTCACGACAACCAGTTCAGGAAAGTCAGCGTGTTGTTTGTTGTGAAGAATTTCCGAAACTATTTTCTCTTCTTCGGAATAAGCGTTGAGGCTGTATGCACCGGGAAGATCGAGTAGTTCAGCCACACGACCATCGGGCAGATTGAATTTCCCCCAATGTTTTTCCACGGTCACTCCGGGGAAGTTTCCAACTTGTTGATTCAAGCCTGTAAGCAGGTTGAACAACGAGGTCTTGGCTGTATTCGGGCTGCCGACTAGGGCAATTTTGGTACACATGTTTTCTTAGCAATCGATGGTCTCTATGAGCGAGGCCTCGTCTTCGCGCAGCGAAAGTACGGCACCACCGGCATCAATTGCAAATGGCCCGCGGAAAGGGGCTCTGAAGAGCACTTGCACGCGCTTTCCTGGGTAAAAACCCATCTCAATGAGTTTCGCTCCCATGGCATGTTCGGCCACACTCACAATTTGTGCGTATTGTCCGGGTAGGTATTGCGCCAGCGTCTTCTTCACCTTACAAATTTACTTTACTCCAAGGGTGGGGCTATACCTTAAAAGTGGTATTTCAGCCGCGAAGCGGATGACACTGCGTGATGACCGTTTCGGATGACACTGCGTGATGACCACTTTGTGGACTAGTCAGTCGAAGACATTCGCCGCAGGCATTCGTACGAAGTACATTCGCCCAAAGGGCATTCGTGCATATCTTTGCACAAAAGGGGGTATAGCTCAGTTGGCTAGAGCGCTTGCATGGCATGCAAGAGGTCATCGGTTCGAATCCGATTATCTCCACTTAAAATTCCCGTAAGTCATTCATTTTGAAATACTTGCG
>JBILOU010000023.1:0-29616 GCA_044374295.1 Flavobacteriales bacterium
TGGAAATTTTCACTTTTAAACCTGAAGGCAAGGGGCTGTTTTTACTTGACTTGAATAATCCTTTCAAAGCTGCAAGCTGCTCGCGTTTTACATTCGGTAATTCAACTTCATAAATATCTAAATCACCTTGTCCACCATCTTTTCTAGAACTATAATACGCTCTCTTTCCATCTGACGTAGGCTGAAAGAAAATATCATCATCAACAGTATTAAGCGGATACCCCATGTTAACGGGCGACATCCAATTTCCGCTTGCATCACGCTCACAAACAAACAAGTCAAAACCACCCATGGTGTTGTGCCCCTTAGAAGCGAAATACAAATACTTCCCATCGGCACTCAAAAAAGGAGCATCCTCATCATACTCTGTGTTTACAAGCGAACCTAGGTTTTGCGATACTCCCCAAACCCCGTTTTCACCTTTCAAACATTTGTAAATATCTCTACCCCCACTACCTTTTGGTCGATCAGAAACAAAATATAATTCACTTCCATTTGCCGATATCGTGCAATGCGTTTCCCAATATTTAGAGTTGATATCTGAACCAAGCTTGGCGGGCGTGCTCCATGTTTCGCCAATCAAAGTAGAATACTTTACTTGACCATCTCCCAAGCTGTCTTGATAAATAAACAAGGTATTACCATCAGGAGAGACCGAGATAGTTGCATCGTGATCATCTGAATTCAAATTCAATAATTCCGGAGTAACCCATTCTCCATTTTTATTTTTAAAAACAACATAGATATCGTCTCTAAACTTATCGGTAATAAAATCTTTATTATTTGCATTAGTTGAATCTGGACGCATTCTTCTGCTCGTAAAAAACAAACTGCTTTCGTCGAAAGTAACAACAGGGCTAAAGTCAGCAAATTTCGAATTTACCACTTGCCCAAGATTTTTAATCTTAAAATCTTTTGGATTCGCAATTTGCTTCTTAGCTTCAATATTTATGGCCATTGCATAATTGATGGCTTTGCTCAATTTATGATTTTTTGAAATCACCTCCTGCATGGTTTCAAGACTTTCATTTGACTTATCAAATTGTAAATTCAAATGTTGAGCAACTGCGAGGTAATAAAGTGCTTCAACAGGAGCTTGTTTTTCCTTGACATCGTAGGGGTCATAACCAGAACTGAAACGTTCAGATGTCGCAATTTCTAGATATTTCAATGCCTCCACTTTCTCAGTTTCTGTCTGCAATAAGCAAAATCCAAGTTTGTAGTTAACATTAATATTTTTGGGGTCCATAGCTAAAACCTCTCTCCATTCCTTTACCGCTTGGTCCCAAAATTTTTCCTCCATTAGCTTATTGGCTTCGGTGAAAGCGGCAACAAATTCTGGATTACCCATATTCGATGCAGCATAAGAATTGCTCATTGCAACCAAAGCAACAATCAAAAGTGAAAAGAAAGGAGTTTTCATAGGTGTTTTATTTTTCAAAATTATATTTCACGATTTACATCCCACTCTTCTAAATAGTCAGCGACACGACGAACAAAACGTCCACCTAATGCACCATCAACTATTCTATGATCGTAGGAATGAGATAAGAACATCATATGACGAATGGCAATTGCATCTCCTTGCGGAGTCTCAATAACCGCAGGCTTCTTGCGAATTGCGCCCACAGCCAAAATAGCAACTTGAGGTTGATTAATGATAGGCGTACCCATCACGTTTCCAAAAGAACCTACGTTGGTTAGTGTGTATGTGCCTCCTTGAATTTCATCAGGAGTCAATTTGTTCGCTCTCGCACGCTCTGCTAAATCGTTAACCTTTTTGGCAATGCCCATCAAATTCAATTGGTCTGCATTCTTGATAACAGGAACAATCAAGTTTCCTGAAGGTAAAGCCGCAGCCATTCCAATATTAATATCACCACGCATGATGATGTTGTTTCCATCAACGCTTGCATTTACTCCAGGGAAGTCACGAATAGCCTTCGCAACTGCTTCAATGAAAATTGGGGTAAATGTTAATTTCGTTTTGGCGTTAGCTTCGAATTGCTTTTTCACTTTGTTTCTCCACATCACCACATTTGTCAAATCCGCTTCCACATAGGACGTAACGTGCGGCGACACTTGCGTGCTCATAACCATGTGATCTGCAATGATTCTTCGCATGCGATCCATTTCAACAATCTCGTCGTTCGGACCAACAGTGATAGTAGGTCCCTTCACACGAGGGGCTTCAACGGCTGGTACTGATGCAGCAACAGGTACTTGAGCAGCAGGAGCTGAAACAGTCTTATTTCCTCTGTTGGAAATATATCCCATTAAATCTTCCTTGGTCACACGTCCGTTTTGACCCGTACCTGAGATACTGTCTAATTCGGCTTGTGAAATATTTTCTTGCTTGGCAATGTTCTTTACCAACGGACTGTAAAATCTATCTGAAGAAGAAACAACAGCCGTTCCTGAAGGAGCTGCCACTGGAGCTGAAGGTGCAGCTGCAACTTCTGTTGCTGCAGGTGTCGAAGCAGCAACGGGTGCCGGTGCACTTGCACCATCCCCAGTTTCAATAATGGCAATCACGTGTCCAACTTGAACCGTATCCCCCACATTCACTCGGCATGAAACTAAGATTCCGTCTTCCGGAGAAGGCACTTCGCTATTCACTTTATCTGTAGCAATTTCCACCAAAGGCTCATCCGCAGTAACACGGTCACCTTCTTTCTTCAACCAACTCAAAATAGACGCCTCTGCGACACTCTCACCCATTTTGGGTAACCTCAATTCAATTGTTGCCATTTTAATAAATTTCGCAACGAATTTAAGAAAAATAAAGGACTTGTCCTAATACTCAGTATTCAGCCCTTAGGGATTGCTGAATAATGTCTTCTATGAATGAGGAAAAACATCCAAAACCCAATAAATACAAGGCCTTGCTGAAGTTCAAGCATGCTCTCGAAGATGAAATGGAAAGACACGCCCAAGACGAAAACTAAAAAAAACAAGTCGTTCATCTGCCAAGCCCGTCTCAATCCAGCAAACAAAAAGGACATTAAGCTCAGTAATCCCAACCATCCCCATTCGACTAAAATTTGTAGATAAGCATTGTGAGCAGGATGAGAATGCTCTGCCGCGAAGCTTGCTCCCTTCAATAGGTATCGTTCATTGAAGTGCGACTTCCAATTGCCTGTTCCAACTCCCATCGGATAGTCTTTCGCAATTTCCCATGCCGTTTGCCAACTCACTATGCGTTCACTTGTGCTAGTTACTTTCTCTTCCTTCTTTACCTCTGTTATGTCCTTCGAATTGTTTATGGCTTCCTTGGCCCTTGTTTTAATGGGCGTAAAGCTGAAGAACAATAGAATGAATGAAATAAATGAAGAGGCGATCACAAGAATGGCTTTCTTCCTATTCTTTCCATTTCGAAAAACATAAAACACAAAAACTGCATAAAATAAAAACAGTGCGAGGAAGCCCGCACGAGAAGCCATGAATGCGGTTTCCAAAGAAAAGAATACAATTCCCAACAACAACAATTTCGATTTCCTGATATTTGAAGTGTCAAGGAACTCCCCTGCTAAGAACACCATGGATAGCAAATAGAAAAAGCCTAAATACGTTGGATGAAACGTCCATGACAGTCTTCCATAAACAAACTCTGCCCAAAGGCCCGTCTCGAAAAATCTAGACATCGCATGCACATGGCAAATCAATGCGAAGAAAACACATCCGCTTACCAAAGCCCACTGAAAACGCCTCAATGAATGAAGGATAGATTTGGAAGTGAATAAAAACAAAAGCGGAAATGCGAGATATGAAATCTTCGTTTCAATTTCGGAAAGAGCAGCCTTATGATTCCATTCGTTCCAAATTCCAGAAAGAAGAAACACAGCCAAAACGCCATACATAACATAGGCCCAACGGTTAAAACTAGACCATTCGATTTTCCTTCCAACCGAAAAAAATTGAATGACCATGGTTAAAAAAGCCAAGGCAAAAAAAACAGTAACGCCTTTCGAATAAACACTCATACAGAAAACGGCAGCAGCCATGAACCACTCGTGAATGTTGTATTTCGTTATAGACCAACTCATGGTTTACGCTTCATTTTCAAATGCGGAATATCGTCTTCCAAATACATTTCACCTTCTTCTACAAATCCCAATTCGTTGTAAAACTTCAACAAATATTGTTGTGCTGAAATGGTGATGGTCTGCTCGCCCCAAATACGTTCACACTGATTCAAACATTCTTCCATTAACAATTTACCTAAGCCTGTTCGACGCGATTCCATTGACGTGCAGACACGACCGATGCTGATTTCCTTGTATGAAATTCCAGCAGGCAACAATCGAGCGGTTGCATGAATTACACCGTTCTGATCTTCCGCCCACACCCAAACAGCGTACTCATCCTTTCCATCTAAATCTTGATACGCACACGTTTGCTCAACCACAAAAACATCGGCGCGCAACGCAAGAATGCGATACACTTTTACGGAAGGAATTTCAGAAAAGGGAGCGGTGTAAAATTTCACTCTTCGAAAATAACACAATTGCGCGGGATTGTCTTGTGCTATAATTGAACAAATTCAACGAACTTCGCGGCATGAATGTATTATCAGTTGAAAATGTGTCGAAGGCCTTCGGTATTCGCGAGTTGTTTACAGACCTTTCTTTCGGAATTGAAGAAGGACAAAAAGTAGCATTGGTTGCGAAGAACGGAACAGGAAAATCTACGCTGTTGCACATGCTTGCAGGTCAAGACGAACCCGATTCAGGAAGGATAACATTCAACAAAGAAATTAAATGGGCCATCTTGCTTCAGGACGAAGCGTTTGATGCCAAAGGAACTGCCATTGATTTTCTTTTCGCTGCTGACAACGCCATGACGAAAGCCATTCGCGCATATGACGTTGCAATTGAAACCGGCGAAGGTCTTCAAGAGGCGCATGATATGATGGAGCATGCAGATGCTTGGGACTACGATGCGAAGGCGAAACAAATTCTTGGCGCACTGAACATCATTGACCTGAATCAGCAAATGGGCAACATGAGCGGTGGTCAGCGCAGACGCATTGCATTGGCGCGTGTGTTGTTGGAAGAAGCAGATTTTTTAATTCTCGACGAGCCTACGAACCATTTGGATCTTGATATGATTGAGTGGTTGGAAGAATATTTAACGAAGGCGCGTATGACCTTGTTCATGGTAACGCACGATCGTTATTTCTTGGAAAACATCACGAATGAAATTCTCGAGTTGGAAAACGGAGAGCTATACAAATACAAAGGAAACTTCTCTTATTATCTTGAAAAGAAAGCAGAGCGCGAGCAGCTTGAAGCTGCTTCACGCGACAAGAATTTAAATTTATTTCGTCGCGAAGCCGAATGGGCGAGCCGCATGCCACGCGCCCGCGGAACGAAAAGTAAAAGTCGCATGGATTCTTTCGAAGAGTTGAAAGACAAATTGAAACGCAAACCAGAAGACGGCGAATTAGATCTTGAAATTAACATTACTCGCATGGGTTCGAAGGTGGTTGAGTTTATTAAGGCCACCAAGTCAATGGGCGATTCAACGGTTATGGACGGATTCGACTATGTCTTCAAATCGAATGAACGCATTGGTATCATCGGAAGAAACGGTTGTGGAAAATCGACTTTCCTGAACCTCATGACCAAGCGCATGGAGCCCGATAGTGGAAAGATTGTGAATGGTGAAACGGTGGTGTTCGGATTTTACGAGCAATCGTCTTCGAACTTAATTCCTGAACAACGACTAATCGAATGTATTCGCGACGTAGCAGACTACATTCCACTAGCAAAAGGAAAGACCATTAGCGCATCGCAAATGCTCGAGAAATTTTTATTCCCGAAGCACATGCACTTCAACCGCATTGATCAATTAAGCGGAGGCGAACGCAAGCGTTTGCAGTTGCTTTTGGTGTTGATGAAGAATCCGAATTTCTTAATTCTCGACGAACCTACCAATGACCTCGACGTATTCACGCTTTCAGCGTTGGAAGATTACTTGTTGAATTTCCCTGGCTGCTTGGTTATTGTGAGTCACGACAGATACTTCCTCGACAAATTGGTTGACCATTTATTTCTTTTAGATGGAAAAGGAAACGTACATGACTTACTAGGAAGCACGCTCGATTTCCGCGCGGTATTGAGCGAGGCATCAGCCAAGCGAGAAAGTCTTGCCGAAGCCAAGAAGCAAGAAGAACCTGTTCCTTCCATCAAAGAAGAAAAGAAAAAAACTACTGGAAAAATTTCCTTCAAAGACAAACACGAATTCGAAACACTCGAAAAGAATTTGCCCTTGTGGGAAGAGAAAAAAGCCCAGCTTGAGGCTGAGCTTTTAAATGCTACCGATCATATTCAGATGGAAAAAATAGCTTTAGAACTTGGCGCCTTGTCTGATCAAATAGACAATGGAACCATGCGCTGGTTAGAGCTTTCCGAGTTGATGTAATTTAAGATTGCGCTTTGTGTCCACGCATAATTAAATTGCAACGTTCGCCTCCTTTCACAACCATTGAAACTTTTTCAACTGAAGTTCTATTTTCTTCCAATCCCCATGCATCAATGTCTGTAAGCGAAATGCTTTTCAGGAATTGATGTGCTTCGAAAATAAAATTCTCGTTAACACCCAATTCATTTTCTACGCTTAAGTATTTCTGAAGGACTACGAAACGAACATCAATACTGCTGTTATATGCACCGTAAGGTTCTGGTTTCTGAATACGATTGAAGTGATTCTTCTTAGCTAAATCTTGAAGTATAAAACAGAAGTAATTGTGCACTTTCGCTTGAACGCGAAAACCTAATTTGATATTTACTTTAATGATTAAATCATCTACCAATTCTTGTGCATCGTATTCCATGGTATACGGTTCGTTCGTGCGATCAACATGCAAGAACCAATAAACATCGGCACGCTTTGGTGTTCCCTCTAAAATAGAATCAATCACTAGTTTTTCTACCTGATCTGTGAAGCTAGCCTTCGTCATGTAAACCAAGTGTGTGGCGTATTTAGGCACACTTGTGTCTACAGAAAGTTTTCTTAACGTATCAATGTGCGGATCAAGAGAAATGAATCCCACGCGTTCATTGCTAAATTTTCTATATCGAATGGTCACGTACATAACCATTAATATTCCGGCGTATACAATAAGCATCATCCAAGCTTCTTTCAACTTCACGGAATTCGCAATGAAGAACGAAAGTTCCACGGCGAAAAACAACGATGCTATTCCTGCAACCAAGATGAATGGCCAATGGCGATGGTAAATCAAGTAATATGAAAGCAACAGCGTAGTCATAAGCATGGCTACTGTAATGAACAATCCGTAAGCCGCTTCCATGTGTGCCGACTCTTTAAAGTAAAGCATAACGCCTATACATCCTGCCCACAACAACCAGTTCACACTAGGTATATAAAGCTGACCTTTTGTTTCGGTTGGAAATTTAATCGCTACGCGTGGCCAGAAGTTCAAGTTGATTGCTTCACCAATAAGTGTGAATGATCCTGAAATCAATGCCTGACTCGCAATAACCGCTGCTAGCGTTGCAACGATAACGCCCGGTAACAAGAACCACTCCGGCATGATTTCAAAAAACGGATTTCTTCCATTCAATTCTGCTTGTTCCATAAGCCAAGCGCCTTGACCCATGTAGTTTAAGATCAATGCCGTCTTCACAAAAATCCATGTCACCCGAATGTTCGCTCGGCCGCAGTGTCCAAGATCACTGTACAATGCTTCAGCACCCGTAGTGCATAGGAACACCGCGCCTAACAACCAAAATCCTTTCGGATAATTGGCCAATAAATCGTAGGCATATTTCGGATTTAACGCATTGAAAATTTCAGGATGAAGGAAGGCGTTATAGGTTCCTAATACTGCAAGCATCGAAAACCAAATGAGCATAATTGGACCGAAAGCAACACCCACCAATTTCGTTCCGTAACGCTGAATCATAAACAAGCCCGTTAGAATAGCCAACACGATAGGCATCACTGGAATGCCTTCATCAAAGACTTTCAATCCTTCTACAGCAGATGCTACAGAAATTGGCGGAGTAATAATGCCATCGCACAACAACGTTGCTGCACCAATCATAGCCGGCCAGAACAACCACTTCCCTCTTCTTTTCACCAAACTAAACAAAGAGAATATTCCACCTTCACCTTTGTTATCGGCACGAAGGGTCATCCAGATGTACTTGATCGTCGTCTGAATCGTCAACGTCCAGAATACACACGAAATACCTCCATAAATAAGCATCTCACTAATAGGCTTATCGCCTACAATGGACTTCATTACATACAATGGTGATGTTCCAATATCACCGTAGATAATACCTAGTGTAACAAGTAATCCGGCTGTGGAAAGTTTGTGTTGCGTTGACATATCAAAATTATTCTTGGCGAATGTATAAGAAAATGAGTGTTAGGGGCTTCACCACTTCAAAATTATTTTTCCCGAGCTTTTTCGGCTCTCTAAATATTGATGTGCTTTTGCTATTTCGGCGTAGGAATATTCGCCGCCTATAAGTGGTTTAATTTTTCCTTCTGAATGCATCTGAACCAATTGATTCAAGAGCTTTCCAATGATTTGTGGATGTTCGTCGGCAACTCTAAGCATGTTCACACCAAGAACAGACTGACTCTTTCCAAGCAATAACAATGGAATGAGTCTTCCCATGTCGAACACCAATTTCAAAGTCGCCAATTTCCCTCCCCACTTGCTGGTGCGCTCTGAAAATCCAAACAACATCAATCTTCCACCTGCACCCAACAGGCGCATGTCTTTCTTAAACGTCTTGCCTCCTATGCTGTTGAAAGTCACATCGAGATTGGCTTTTCCCAAATGCTTTCGAATTTCAATTTCATAATCATGAGTGTTGTAATTCACCGCTGTAATCCCTTGCTTCGCTAAAGCATTCACCTTCTCATCGCTTCCCACTGTTGCAAAAATTTCACATCCCCTTTCTTTCAACAACTGAATCAACGCTGTTCCCACTCCGCCAGCCGCAGCGTGTATCAGCACGCGCTCTCCCGCTTTTGTATATTGAAGAAAATCGCTCATATACAAAGCGGTCACGTATTGCGTAGCTAAGGCACAGGCTTCGTTGGAAGAAACGGAATCTGGAAGCTCAGCAATGCCGGTAACAGCAGTGCAAACCTTTTCAGCATACCCACCGAAACGCGTCAAACATGCCACGCGTTTTCCGATCCAATTGGAAGAAACTCCTTCACCAACGGCTTCCACAATTCCAACCACATCGTATCCCATAACCACAGGAGGCGCAGGCAGAGCGGGATACAAACCCTTCCTACCCAACACATCTGCGAAATTCAATCCGGAAACTTCTACCTTCACGCACACTTCGCCTTCGCCTAAAATCGGATCAGCAACTTCTCTTATTTCAAAGGCTTCGTGAGCTTTTCCAAACTTCGTTAAATAGATTGCTTTCATTGTTTCACTGCGCCGTTACGTTTCAAAATTGTTGTTTTTCCGCTTACTCGTTTCACTTGAATTTCGTCTTGTCCGTTTACTTTTTTATATTGAATAGAAGATGGAAGATCTCCTTTCATACTTGCTACATTCCAACCCGCAGTCGGCTTTCCGTTCGACATGTAATTATAGATGGTGCCGTTGGAACAACCAAAGAAAATGCGGTAATCTCTTGCGTTGGAATAATCAGCGACGCACAAATTCGTGCAGGGCTTGGAGGAGAGAACAACAGAATAACCAACGACATTTTTTCCATTGATGTCTAACATTTCCAATCTGGAATTAGTCAGAATTAGCAATTGCTTCTTTCCATTTTTAAAGGCGTCGATCTGCTCCACGCTTCTAATTTCAGCCGACAGGGTTACCGACCAAGTTGTTTTTCCATTCGTAACCCATTCGATTTTCGAACCAGAATATTTCACTTGATCCGTCTTGCCTGTGATATGATTCTTTACCGATTTTGTTTTTGCAGATTCCACAACTGGCACCGGTTTTGGCGGCGGCGGAATTGCAACAGTATCCTCAGCTAATTCGACTTGTGGTTGCAAATCATTTGTCCCCTTAACAACCAAACGCACTTGTGTGCGATCTGAAACGGAAGCGTAATGCCACACGCGCCAGCCGCTACCCAATTTAGCAGAGAGCATACTTGAATATTTCATATCAGTTCCGGTAATTACTCCTCCACTCGGCAAGGCGGGAAAACCTCTACCGCTTATGCTTCCAGCTGTTGACAGATATTGCTGATGCGCCAATAAAAGTTCTCTTGATTCTGCGAACATGAAAAAATTCTTGTATCGCACAGCGAAGTATTTCACCTCACTCGGATAAATTTTATCCATCGCAAATAACTCGGCTGCATTTGCTTCTCTGATTGGATCAACAGCCAATGAATCTGAAAACATTACGCTCACATTCACGCTGTCCGATTTCAAGCCCAAAGCGTAAATCATTCCGCTTTCGCCAGGAGTATCGCTACCGAAATTAGCCATAGCCAATTCGCCGGTGGCGTTGTTATTCAACCAATCTAACAGCGAAGCATTATTCTTCGCCTCTTGCTCCATTCGAACACTCAAGAACGCATTGCGGGCGTCTTGCGGACGAAGAGAGTCGAGGTAAGACAGCAGCGCAGATGAACTTCCTGCGTGAACGGCCTTAAACCAATAACTCGCATTGGTTCTTCCGTTCGTGAATACTTTTTGGAAGGTGAAGCTCGACTGATTTGGTGGTATGTTAAGGGGCTTGCATTGGAATCCGGCAATCATTGAAGATTCACTTCCGCGCATGTCGTCTAAGGCTGTCCAATCCTGATCTACTTTGAAATAATAATGGCAATTCGAATCGAAGGAAGTGGTTCCTTTCACGCATAGGAATGATTGAGAATCGTCGAGCTGATTTCCTTCTTCAGGAAGGGATACGTTTCCACTTCCATATATGGCGTATGGTTCTTGGAAAAGAAATTTCAAATCAGGAAATTTCATGTTCCATTTTGAAGCAAGAACTGACCCTTCTTCACCGTATCCAACGGGAAGAACAATCATATCATCTGCACCATTCTCTACAATAAAAACTGACTGACTTTCGAATTTCAATCCTTGAGGGTCAGCAGAAACTTCTAGAAGCATTCGACTTATTCCTTCATTCAATGAAAATTCTGAAGACCATTCAATGGCTTCAGCGAATGCTTCGGCCTTCTTCAACTCTACAACACCTGTCGCGCTTGAAGGAATGTAGGCCAATGGACTTGTCCAATCGGCATGACTTCGATTTAAAAAATAGTACACGCCGCCTATTCCCACCGCAGTAAGGAAAATGGCTAGAACAAAACGTAAGGTATGTTTAAGTGGGTTCATGCTTCCCTACGAAAATAGATTTCGAATGGAAGTTTATTCCAACAAAAAGGGCTGTCTTACAACAGCCCTTTGTTAATGAATTTCGAAAGTGATTACTTCGAAAGTGCGCTTCTTGAAATGACAATTTTTTGCACTTCGCTGGTTCCTTCATAGATCTGCGTAATCTTCGCATCGCGCATCATACGCTCTACGTGATACTCTTTCACGAATCCGTATCCACCGTGAATTTGAACTGCTTCAACCGTGTGCTTCATAGCAACAGTAGACGCGTACAACTTCGCCATAGCGCTTGCTTCGTCGTAGTTCATGCCTTGATCTTTCATCCAAGCCGCTTTGTAAACTAACAAACGTGCAGCTTCAATTTCAGTAGCCATATCGGCCAACTTGAAAGCAATGGCTTGGTGTTGTGAAATTTCTTTTCCGAATGCTTTACGCTCTTTCGAATAAGCCAAAGCCAATTCGTAAGCACCAGCTGCAATACCTAAAGCTTGAGCAGCAATACCAATACGTCCACCACTCAACGTCTTCATCGCGAACTTGAATCCGAATCCGTCTTCTCCAATGCGATTCGCTTTTGGAACTTTCACATCGTTGAATAATAACGTGTGCGTATCGCTTGCACGAATACCCATCTTATTCTCTTTCGCTCCTACGATGAATCCCTCCATTCCACGCTCTACGATAAGCGCGTTAATTCCTTTGTGACCTTTTTCAGGATCTGTTTGTGCAATTACCAAATAAGTAGAAGCCGTGCTTCCGTTGGTGATCCAGTTCTTTGTTCCGTTCAACAAATAATAGTCACCCATGTCAACTGCGGTAGTTCTTTGAGAAGTAGCATCTGAACCAGCCTCTGGTTCAGAAAGACAGAACGCTCCAATTTTCTCTCCGCTAGCCAAAGGCTTTAAAAACTTTTCCTTTTGCTCTTCCGATCCATATTCTTGAAGACCATAACAAACCAACGAGTTATTTACACTCATGCAAACAGAAGTCGACGCATCTATTTTTGAAATCTCCTCCATGGCAATGGCATAGGATAAAGTGTCCATACCGCTTCCGCCATATTGTGGATCTACCATCATTCCCATGAAACCTAGTTCTGCTAATTGCTTCACCTCTTCTGTTGGAAAACGCTGATGCTCGTCGCGATCTATTACTCCGGCTTTTAATACGTTCTGCGCGAAATCTCTCGCAGCTGCCTGAACGGCTAAATGTTCTTCTGTTAATTCGAAATGCATATTCTTATGTTTAGTTCATTGCTAAATTGGGTGCAAAGAAACGAAAATGAGGGTGAAATAAAAAACCCTTCTTTCGAAGGGCTTTTTGATTTTTTTCAAATTGCGACTCTTATTGAAGAGGCACCATTACCAATCCGTTTGTAATGTTCACGGTAGAAGTTCCAGCAGAGTTCTTAAGCAAACCTGAGAAAGTATATCGAATTCCTCCAGGAGCCGGAGTAGATCTGAACTTCACAACGTTTACAGTAGCGGTTGATGTTCCGAAAGCAGTGCTGTGCGCAACAGCTGCATTGGTGAACGCCATAACGCTTGCTGGATTTGTTGCAGTAGCCATATTGATTACTGAACCATTCTGCCATCCTGCTACTGGAGCAGCCATTGTAAACGCAATGGTTCCGCCTTGGAGTGTTGAGCCTGTGATAGTGACTGTTCCACCTGCATATGAGAATGTGCATGAAGAAGCTACTCCAACGTGGTTTACACCGTTTGCCGTGAATGTGATGATTGTGTCACACGCCACGCAGTCAACACCGCCGCAGTCTGTCCAGAACTCACCTTGAGCACCGCCGTCGATGATTCCGTTGGTACAGTTACCATCTGTAGAACATGGAGGACAGTTTGTTCCGCCACAGTCAACACCGATTTCAGTACCGTTCATTAATCCGTCTGTACAAGTTGGACAAGCTTCGCAATATGCTCCACCACAGTCAACTTGAGTTTCAGTTCCATTTAATAATCCATCTGCACAAAGAGCAGCGCATGGTCCGCAATTAGACCCTCCGCAGTCGATACCTGCTTCGTCACCGTCTTGGATACAGTTTGAACAAGGAGCACATGGTCCGCATTCTCCGCCGCAATCCACGCATGTTTCACCATACTCTGGCTGCCAAATCCCGTCAATACAGTGGTCACACTGCTCGCAGTTTGGACCTCCACAATCGACCAATTGCTCAGAGTTATTCAAGATTCCGTCATAACAATTTGGCGGAATTTTATTATCATCGTTAAGACAGCCGTTCAACACGAACATCCCGAAAATGCTCATGAGTATAAGAACAGAACGTAAAGATTTATTCATTTCTTTAAAAGGTTTGGGGTACGAATATACGAAAAGACCGCATAAAATGAAAAAGGGTTGCGCGACTTCTGCCACTAACTTTGTGGCAAATGAGTACTCCTAAAGAAAACAATTGGAAAAAGCGGGAGCAGTTCTCCAATGATGAAATTGCTGAACTTGCTGTAAAATCTAACATTAGCGAAGCTTTTGCTGAAATTTTACTTTCGCGAAAAATCAGCACACCCGAACAGGCCAGAACCTTCCTCAATCCTGAAATAAATCAGCTTTTAGACCCCTTCGGGCTGAAAGATATGGATAAGGCCATTTCCCGTTTGATCTCGGCCAAAGAGAAAAACGAGAAGGTGCTTGTATACGGAGACTATGATGTTGACGGGACAACGGCTGTTGCTGTGTTTTACAGTTTTTTGAAACATGTCGGATTCGATTGTGACTTTTATATTCCGGATAGATACAAAGAGGGTTATGGATTCTCAGAAGCAGGTGTGGCTTTCGCCCATGAAAATAACTTTTCATTAATCGTAACGCTCGACTGCGGCATTAAAGATGGTCCACGCATTGAACAATGCAATGCCCATGGCATAGACGTCATCGTATGTGACCATCACACACCCGAAGACCTTCCTCCTGCTTTTGCTATTGTAAATCCGAAAAGGAAAGACTGCACTTATGAAAACAAAGGCCTCTGCGGATGCGCGGTCGGATTCAAAGTCATGTGTGCGTGGTTCATTCATCACAACGAATCGCTCGACTTCGCCTATTCCTTCCTAGACCTTGTGGCCGTTGCAACAGGAGCCGATATTGTTCCGGTTACCTCTGAAAACCGAGTTCTCCTTTATTTCGGATTGAAAGAAATCAATACGCATTTCCGTCCCGGTATAGCCGAACTTCTCGCGAACGCCAAGCACAGCGGGAAAGTTTTAAAAGTGGTTGATCTGGTATTTTTAATTGCTCCGCGCATTAATGCTGCCGGAAGAATTTTTTCTGGAAAACGTGCAGTTGAAGTGCTTTTGACCAACAATGCTGAAGATGCCAAATCGGTTGCCGCTGAAATTGAAAAATACAATCAAGAAAGAAAAGGACTCGACCGCAACATAACTCAAGAAGCGCTTGACATCATTGAAAGAGATACTTTCTATCAAGACAGTTTCACTACTGTGGTGAAGAAACAAGGCTGGCACAAAGGAGTCGTTGGCATTGTAGCTTCAAGACTTATTGAAACGTATTACAAACCAACCATTGTTTTGGTTGAAGACGAGGGAGTTCTTTCAGGAAGTGTTCGGTCCATTGAAGGAATAGATGTGTATGAAATGCTTTCGCTATGCGAAGAGCATTTGATTCAGTTTGGCGGACACAGCATGGCGGCGGGACTCAAATTAAAATCGGAAAACTTCGAAGCTTTCCGATCAGCCTTCGATCAGGTGGTTCGAAAATTCACAAACAATACGAGAATTGAGCGTTGCCATTTGTACGATACCGAAATTCAATTCGATGAAATTTCATTTTCGTTGTACGAGTCGCTTCAGCCCTTGGAACCGCATGGTCCCGAGAACCTGCGTCCTGTCTTCCTTTCGAAAAATGTTAAAAACGCACGATTCACAAAATTGGTCGGTGCCCATGCCGATCATTTGCAATTGCACGTGAGGCAAGCTGGGAATGTTTCAGAAATGAAAGGCATTGCTTTCAAAATGGCCGACTGGGTTTTTCCAATTTTAGAAGGAAAGGAAATTGACTTGCTTTTTCAATTGAATGAAAATGTTTGGAACGGTCAAAGTTCCATTCAGTTGGAGGTTCTCGATATTCGATTGAGTCGTTAACATAGTATCTTTGCGCCATGGAACAACAACGTACCGAGCTTTCTGCTCTTGGAGAATTCACGCTAATCAAGCATCTGACTCAATATTTCATTCCGAAAAACGAAGGAACCATTCGCGATGCGGGAGATGATGCAGCAGTGATGCAACCTGTTGAAGGAAAACAATTGGTCATGACTACCGATATGTTGGTGGAAGGGGTGCATTTCGATTTAATGTATACCCCCCTTAAACACTTGGGTTACAAAAGCGTTGTGGTGAATCTTTCCGATATCTGCGCCATGAATGCGACTCCAACACAATTTACAGTTGGATTAGCGGTAAGCAGCAAATATTCAGTTGAAGCGCTTGAAGAATTGTACTCTGGAATGCTCGCTGCTTGCGAAGCCTACGGGGTAGATCTGGTTGGCGGAGATACAACGACTATTCCTACTGGATGTGTCATTTCCATTACTGCAATCGGATATGCAAACAAAGAGGACATTACGTTAAGAAGTACTGTTAAAGAGGGAGACTTATTGGTTGTTTCAGGAGATTTGGGCGGAGCCTATATGGGTCTTCAAGTGTTGGAACGCGAAAAAGAAGTTTTCAAAAGCGCTCCTACAGCACAACCCAATCTTGAAAATTACGATTACATCCTGTCTCGTCAATTGAAGCCAGAAGCACGATTAGATATTGTTCAATTGTTGGCTAAACTTGAAGTTAAACCAACAGCTATGATTGACATTTCAGACGGACTCTCTTCTGAAATCCTTCACCTTGCTGAAGAAAGCGAATGTTCTTTCGCAATTTATGAAGACAAGTTGCCAATTGCTCCTGAAACACGCGATGTGGCTTCAGAGCATAACATTGACCCTACCACTTGTGCTCTAAACGGTGGAGAAGATTATGAATTGCTTTTCACGATTTCTCAAAACGATTTCGAAAAAATCAAAGGCAATCCGAACTTGAGCATCATTGGTCACGCCACTGCGAAAGACGGAGAAAACCTGCTGATGGCTATAGGCGGCGGCACTGTGAAGCTCAGTGCTCAAGGCTGGAAGGCGCTATAAAGGCTTCCCACACTAAGGCTATGGTTGCATAGGATTTCGCTAATCGAGATTCAAGTAATTCTTTTGAACACCATTCTACGCGCTCAATTTCTTCCTCTATCTGAGGTGTCAACTCTGGGGCGCCTTCACATTTCATTAAGAACCAAGTGCTGCGCTTCAGCACCAACTTCTCTTTCAGTTCATAAGTATGAAAAGTGTCTACCAAATGATTCACAATCCTCATTCCTGTTAAACCCGTTTCTTCCTCGACCTCTCTCAAGGCTCCCTCTTCATCGTTTTCACCAGATTCTATCTTGCCTTTGGGCAAATCCCAATAGCCTTTTCGCTTAATCATTAAAAAATCGCCAAAGCCATTTTGAACCAATCCGCCCGCTGCGTCTATACGTTTGTAGGTCCCGAAAAAGCTAAAAAACTCATCTTGTGAAAAAGTTAATGTTCGACCGAGGTGAGAGACGACGTATTTTCGCGGCATGGATTCAAATATTGAAGTAGGATTACAAGTAGCAGATTATCTTTTGCAAATTAAAGCAATTGAGTTGAAACCTCAAGCCCCATTCACTTGGGCAAGCGGATTGAAGTCACCTATTTATTGCGACAACCGCAAAACACTCTCATTCCCGATTTGCAGAACACACATTCGTCAGCAGTTCGTGAATGCCATTCAAGAAAAATTTGGAACTCCGGATATCATTGCCGGTGTAGCAACGGGGGGTATTGCCATCGGTGCTTTGGTTGCTCAAGAAATGGGAATTCCCTATGCCTACGTTCGCAGCGAAGCTAAAAAACACGGATTAGGAAATCAAGTTGAAGGAGTGGTTGAACCCAACCAAAAAGTAGTCGTGATTGAAGACCTAATTTCGACCGGAAAAAGCAGCTTAAGCGCCGTTTCTGCCTTACGTGAAGCAGGATTAGATATTATGGGAATGGTGGCGATATTCACATACGATTTCGACATTGCGAAAGAAGCGTTTCAAGAAGCAAACGTTGAATTGCACACACTAACAGACTACCACGCATTGTTGCAACAAGCGTTGAAAAAAGAATACATCACTGAAGAGCAATTAAGCACGTTGAAAGTTTGGAGAGAAAATCCAGCAGCTTGGAGCGCGGCTTATCTTGAATCGAATCCAAATGGCTAAATTCATTAGTAAAACGGTTGAAGTAAATGCGCCTCTTGCTGAGGTGCATGCCTATTTGCAAAACATGGCGAACATTCAACGCCTACTTCCTTTAGATAAAATTTCAAATTGGAGCAACACGGAAGATTCGTGTTCATTCAAAATTCAGAATGTTTACACCATTGAATTGAAACGCGTGAGCGCTGTTTTAAATGCTGACGATGCTGAAACCACTTTTGAAACCACAGATAAAAGCCCTTTTCCTTTCGTATTGAAAGCGAAACTCAAAAGCAATGGAGCAACGACCACTGCCCATCAAGACTGCGACGCCACTATTAATCCATTCATGGAAATGATGGTGAAAGGTCCTTTTCAACAATTATTTGATTATATGTCAGAGCGTCTTGCTAAAGAGTTCCTTTAGTATATTCGTTTCATGTACAAAAGATTATTCGACTTTGCTTACGATCAATTGGAGAGCCTTCCACTTGACGTTATGTTCCGTAGCAAATGCAACGGAGAATGGGAAACTTACTCAACTCGAAAGTTTATTGACCATGTCAATCAATTAAGTAATGGACTTGTTGAATACGGCATTCAGCCTGGACAGAAAGTAGCGCTCATTACCGATGCCAGTCGCACCGAATGGAATATCTGCGATCACGCAGCACTTCAAATTGGCGCCATTGACGTGCCGATTTATCCAACAATGACCGAGCAGGACATTCAATATATTTTGAATCACAGCGAATCAGTCATCTGTTTCGTTTCAAACGAAGAACTTCTCACGAAAATCAAAAACATTCGCGACCAAGTCCCTTCACTCAAAGAAGTCTTCACTTATGAAAAAATTGAAGGTGCAAGGCACTGGAAAGAATTACTCTCGTTGAATGAAGATTCAGCTCAGGCTGTTCAATCAAGAAAAGATAAAATCAAGACGGAAGATCTAGCAACCATCATCTACACCTCAGGAACCACAGGACTTCCGAAGGGAGTAATGCTTTCGCACATGAACATTGCTTCAAACGTGGAAAACTGCGTAGATCGTCTTCCCTACCTCGAAAAAGGAAAAGCAAGATGCGTGAGTTTCCTTCCCGTTTGTCACATCTACGAGCGCATGTTGCATTACTTGTACATTGACAATTCCGTTAGCATTACGTTAACAGGAATGGACAACATTAAAGACGATTTAATCGCGAATAAGCCACATATTTTCACAGCTGTTCCTCGCCTTCTAGAGAAATTCTTCGACGGCATTATTGCAAAAGGAGAATCGAATTCAGGAATTAAAAAAGTTCTCTTTCAGTGGGCCGTTAAACTAGCATTGCAATGGGAGCCTGAAGGCGCTAACGGTGGTTGGTACGAATTCAAATTGAAGATTGCACAAAAGCTTGTGTTCAGTAAGGTGAAAGCTGCGTTGGGACTTACCGAAATTGGTGCCGTGGCTTGCGGATCCGCTGCCCTTCAACCGAGACTTGCACGTTTCTTCACCGCTGCTGGAATTCCTGTAAAAGAAGGATACGGACTTACAGAAACTTCTCCGGTTATTTCAGTGAACACCTTGCGCACTCCAAACATGTACCGCCCAGGAACAGTGGGAACCATTATTCCGAAAACAGAAATCAAATTCGCTGCCGACGGAGAAATCTTGGTAAAAGGCCCGCAAGTCATGATGGGTTATTACAAGAATCCAGAGACCACAGCGGAAGTCTTAAACGACGGATGGTTCAGCACAGGCGACATTGGAATTCTTCAAGATGGTTTTCTTAAAATAACAGATAGGAAGAAAGAGCTTTTCAAAACAAGTGGAGGAAAATACGTTGCGCCGCAAGTTCTAGAAAACGCGTTGAAGGAATCACACTTCATTGAGCAATGTATGGTTGTTGGCGACGGACAAAAATTCCCAGGCGCGCTTATCGTTGTCGACTGTGTATTCGCAAAAGTTCATTTCCCTGAATTGGCATCTCATTCTAATGATGAGATTATTCAAAATGAAAAATTAAATAAGGAAATCAAAGCGTTTATCGCAGAAATGAACAATGGTTTCGGAAGTTGGGAACAAATCAAAGGCTTCCATTTAATAGCAAAACCCTTCACCGTAGATAGCGGCGAGATTACGCCAACATTAAAATTAAAGCGCAAAAAGATTTCGGAAAATTACGCGACTGAAATTTCGAATCTCTACGCATAAAATAAATGATAGAACTCGACATTACCCTGCTAAAAGCCATTAACGGACTTTCTATCTATGGACTAGACAGGGCAATGCTCGTGCTTAGCGGAACACTTATTTGGATTCCCTTATTCGTGTACATTTCATGGCAATTTATTACAACACATGGAAAAAAATACGGTATTTACGCAGTAATTCTTGCTTCTCTTTCGGTTGGAATGAGTGATTTGGTTTCGAGTCGAATTTTCAAACCAACCGTTCAAAGACACCGTCCTTCGCATACCGAAAAGCTTCAGGATGAATTGCACTACGCCAAAGATGCTAATGGAAAAAACTATCGCGGCGGTGAATTCGGATTTTATTCTTCTCACGCCAGCAATTTCGCAGCCCTTACGTTCTTTGTGCTCCTGGCATTGCCAAGACATTATCGTTTGAAAACCATTCTCATTTTAGGAACGCTCCTCACTTCGCTTTCGAGAATTTATTTAGGGGTTCACTTCCCTACCGACATTCTCATGGGGTGGTTTATGGGCGGAATGATCGGTTACATTTTCTACAAACTTTTTTCTTTCATTAAGCGATGAATGGAATTGTGATTGCTCTGATTTTTGTAGGCGGCGGTATTGGATCTGTCTTGCGTTATCTCATTGGACTTCCATTCAAACAGGGAAATATCTCGCTACCTCTCGGAACTTTACTCGCCAATATTTCAGCAGCAATCATCATTGCAATCACCTTCGCGTTAGCCAATAAATCGCACCTTTCTCCGCGCACACTCTTCTTTCTAACGACAGGACTTTGTGGCGGTTTGAGCACCTTTAGTACTTTTAGTTGGGAAACGATTCAACTCTTCCAACAACAGCAATTCGGGTGGGCTATCACCAATATTTTGGTAACGAATATTGCTTGTATAGGATTGATTGCAGCCATTTCTTCCATTAAATGAATTTTATCATGTCGATTCGGCATGAGCATCAGTTCCAAATCGGAAAAAATTACCGAATTTGCTCCTCGGCGAGGCTATTGAAAGCGATGCGACAAATAATTTAATTCATACAACATGAACTTCGAACAATTCACACTTAAAGCACAGCAAAGCGTTCAACGCGCGCAGCAAATTGCTATGAGCATGGGACACGGCAGCATAGAGGGATTGCATCTTTTGAAAGGAATACTCGAAGAAGACGATCGTATTCTTCCATTTATATTGAAAAAATTCAACACCACGGTTGAAGCCGTTAGCAATTCTGTTCAACTGGAATTGCAAAAACTTCCGAAAGTTACCGGAGGTGAAATTAATTTAAGTCGAAGTGCAACCGACATGCTACAACGCGCCAGTGGCGAAGCGCGTAGCATGAAAGACGACTTCGTTACCGTTGAGCATTTGCTTTTGGGAATGATGGAGACCAAAGATCCTTCTGCACAATTGCTGAAAGACCGCGGCGTAAACAGCAAAGACCTCAAGACCCTACTCCTCGACATGCGCAAAGGACAACGCGCAACCTCTTCCACGCAAGAACAAACGTTTCAGTCGTTGGAGAAGTATGCGAAGAATCTGAATAAGCTTGCACAAGACGGTAAGTTAGATCCTGTGATTGGTCGCGATGAAGAGATTCGTCGTGTGCTTCAAATTCTTTCGCGTAGAACTAAAAACAATCCGATTTTAATTGGTGAACCCGGCGTAGGTAAAACAGCCATTGCCGAAGGCATTGCGCACCGCATCATAAACAAAGACGTTCCTGAAAACCTGATAGACAAAACCATCTACAGCCTCGACATGGGCGCTCTTGTAGCAGGCGCGAAATACAAAGGTGAATTCGAAGAACGATTGAAATCGGTGGTGAAGGAAGTGCAAGAAAGCGACGGACAATTGATTCTTTTCATTGATGAAATTCATACGCTCGTTGGCGCAGGCGGTGGTGAAGGCGCTATGGATGCGGCGAACATTTTGAAGCCTGCATTGGCTCGCGGAGAGCTACGCGCCATAGGCGCGACTACGCTCAATGAATATCAGAAATACATTGAAAAAGACAAAGCACTTGAGCGTCGATTCCAACAGGTGTTGGTAGATGAACCCAACAGAGAAGATGCGATTTCTATTCTTCGCGGATTGAAAGAAAAATACGAGTCGCATCACAAAGTACAGATAAAAGACGATGCGATAATTGCTGCAGTGGATTTTTCAATCCGTTACATCAGTGATCGTTTTCTTCCAGACAAAGCCATTGACTTAATTGACGAAGCGGCTTCGCGTTTGCGCATGGAAATAAATTCCAAGCCCGCAGAACTCGATGAGATTGAGCGCAAAATTCTTCAATTAGAAATTGAAAGAGAAGCGATCAAGCGTGAAAACAATACCGTGCGTTTGAATGAAATTGGCGAAGAAATCGCTAATCTTCAAGAAGAGCGAAACGGATTATACGGACAATGGAAAGCAGAGAAAGATGTGGTAGAGCGCATTCAGCAAGCGAAGAAAGACATAGAACATTTCAAGGTTCAAGCGGAACAAGCCGAGCGCGAAGGAAACTTCGGTTTGGTGGCGGAACTTCGTTATGGAAAAATTCGCGAGAAAGAACAAGCCATTGAAACCGATCGCGAAGAACTTCAAAAACTTCAGACCAACACCAAGATGGTGAAGGAAGAAGTTGATCCGGAAGAAATTGCCGATGTGGTTGCTGCTTGGACAGGCATTCCTGTTTCGCGCATGATGGAAAGTGAGCGCGAAAAATTATTGCGTATGGAAGAGGAATTGCACAAGCGCGTCGTTGGACAACAAGAAGCCATTGCCGCTGTGAGCGATGCTGTGCGCAGAAACAGATCTGGGTTAAGCGACGAAAAGCGTCCGATTGGCTCCTTCATTTTCCTTGGAACAACAGGTGTTGGAAAAACAGAATTAGCAAAAGCTTTGAGCGAATATTTATTCAACGACGAGAACGCTATGACGCGCATAGACATGAGCGAATTTCAAGAGAAGCACAGCGTGTCTCGCCTGGTAGGAGCGCCTCCGGGATATGTTGGATACGATGAAGGCGGGCAATTGACAGAAGCGGTTCGAAGAAAACCATACTCGGTTGTATTGCTCGATGAGATTGAAAAAGCACATCCCGATGTGTTCAATATTTTACTTCAAGTGTTAGACGATGGAAGGTTAACCGACAACAAAGGACGCGTGGCGAATTTCAAGAATACAATTGTGATCATGACCAGCAACATTGGTTCGCATATTATTCATGAAAACTACAATCACATTGACGCTCAAACCAACTTGTCTTCCCTCTTCGAAAAAACGAAAGAAGAAGTTATGGAAGTGGTGAAGAAGTCACTTCGACCTGAATTCTTAAATCGCATAGACGAAGTGATTATGTTCCCTCCGTTATTGAGGAAAGAAGTGCGCGAAATTGTAACCATTCAACTGCATATTTTAGCGCAACGTCTTCGCAAGAACGACATTGTACTGAAAGTTTCTCCAGAAGCCTTGGAGTGGCTGAGCGAAAAGGGATACGATCCGCAATTCGGTGCGCGTCCTGTTAAGCGCGTGTTACAGAAAGACGTCTTGAATATTCTTTCGAAGCATTTACTTGCCGGAACTATCGACAAAACCGATCCTGTGGTGTTAGATATGTTCGAAGGAACACTCGTTTTCCGAAAAGAAATTGAAGGCGAGAAAATAGAAGAAGCTTAATCTATGTGGCGCACGAATTTTAAGTAAATTCGTGCACCATGGAAAGTACACCGACCAAAAAAATTTCTTTTTTCCGAAAAGTCTTCAATACTGAGCAGAAAATGTATGCGCTGTATGGAGGACTTTTTGGATTAATGTTCCCCATTATTGGAACTGTCGTAGAATGTTACATACGCAATATGGGATTCAACTGCTCGCAGTTGTTGGTTTGCCAGTCGCAAACACCCATGCTTTGGATCATTGACATTGCTCCTATCGTACTGGCTATTTTTTCTTCCTTTGCTGGCAAGCAAATGGATCTTGTTCGTCAGGCCAACAAAGAATTGCATGTTCGATACGACCAAATGGTTTCATTGCGTGAAATTGCAGATTCCGCCAATGCTTCGAAGAGTGAATTCTTGGCGAATATGTCACATGAGATTCGTACACCAATGAACGCCATCATTGGTATGAATTATTTATTGAAGAAAACAGAGCTAAACGAAAAGCAAAAAGACTATGTTCAAAAGGTAGAAGTCTCTGCAAAAAATCTTCTCCGAATCATTGATGACATTCTTGACTTCTCGAAAATTGAAGCTGGAAAGCTCACATTGGAAAGCACACATTTGTATTTGGAAGAATTGGTATCCGATGTTGCAGATGCGGTTAACGTAAAACTTCAAAAGAAAAACAACGTTGAACTCGTTACGCACATTGACCCCAATATTCCTCCAGTTATTCTTGGAGACTCGGTGCGTCTGCGTCAGGTATTGTTAAACTTAACAGACAACGCGGCCAAGTTCACGGAAGACGGAGAGGTTCATCTTTTCGCCAAGGTGGTAACCAAACTTCCATACGGAATCATCATTCGATTCGCTGTTAAAGACAGTGGAATTGGAATGACTGAAGAACAAGTAAACAAGCTCTTTCAACCCTTCCAACAAGCGGATCTCTCTACCACTCGAAAATTTGGTGGCACCGGATTAGGTCTCGCAATCTGCAAAAAAATTGTTGAGATGATGGATGGTGAATTATCCGTTACCAGCATTGCAGGCGAAGGTTCAGAGTTTTCATTCAATGCGTTTTTCTCACTTTCAAACGAAGAAGCGAACAGCATAACCAAAGTTGAATCCATTAGCGGAATGCGGGCCTTACTCGTAGACGATTCAGACAGCGCACGAATTGTTTTGGAAGAAATGCTTTCGTCTTTTGGATTCGAAGTCATCATGACCGACAATGCGAAGGAAGCGATTGAAATTTTTGAAACAGAAAACACCGCGCAAAGACCCATCTCCTTGCTCGTTGTAGACTGGCGCATGCCGGGCATGGACGGGCTTCAGCTCGTTGCTGAACTTCGCAAAAAGGAAGGACATCCTGTCCCTTCAGTTCTTATGGTAACAGCTTTCGGAGTAGACACCGTTCGTCAAGCAGCTAAGGAAAAACTCATCGACGGATTCTTATTGAAACCTATCAACCCGTCTATTCTCTACGATACTATCAACAGCATTCTTCACCTAGGTGAAAAACGCGTGTTAGATAAATCGAAAGATATCGATGTCATCGAAAACTATCGCGAAGCTTTGAAAGATTCGAAAGTATTGCTAGTAGAAGACAACGACATTAACCTTGAACTCGCCATTGAATTGCTGCGCGATGTGGGTATTGAACCCGACTTCGCACGCAACGGATTAGAAGGTTGGGAAAAAGTGAAAGAGAACACCTACGACTGCGTATTGATGGACATTCAGATGCCGGAGATGGATGGATTAACTGCAACGAGGAAAATTCGTGAAGAAGGAAGATTCAATGAACTACCAATCTTGGCCATGACCGCTCATGCCATGAAAGGCGAACGTGAAAAAAGTTTGTCAGCTGGAATGAACGATCACATTACAAAACCAATTGATCCGCACATTCTCTACAACGCCTTAATCAAGTATATCAAAGGTGAAGACACCGCGAAATCCGCTGCCAATTTCGCTGAGCAAAATGCTGCTGCAGATGGCGATGCCCCATTCCAAATTGAAGGAGTTGATGTTGTGAACGGATTGAAACGTGTTGCAGGTAAGCAAGATTTGTATTTCAAATTATTGAAGACGTTTGTAGACAACTACACCGGCGCCACAGCAAAAGCTCAAAAACTCGTGGTGGAAAAGAATGTTCCTGAACTAGCTGCATTGCTTCACACCATTGCTGGAGTATCAGGAAACATTGGCATTACAGAAATTTACGAACTGGCCCATCCGATTTCAAGTGAGTTGAAAACGGTGTCACAAGAAGCGAATCCGATATTGAACAGTTCGCACTTGCAAAAAACCATCTCTGTATTTACGAAGTTGGAAAAACAGCTTCCCATCATAGAAAAATTTGTTAAAGCAAATGCAAAAATTGCTGCGGCTACAACAGAGGTTTCTGACGACGAGTTGAACGAACGAATTGCTGCACTTGAGAAAGCGATTGAAGACAATGACATGCAAGCCGGAGAGCTTTGTGAAGAGATGATTTCGAAATTCACCTTGAGTGAAGAAATGAAATCGAAACTAACCGAAATACAAAAAGCGCTGAACGAATTTGAATTCGATTCAGCTTTAGAAATTTTAAAGAAATAACCAATCGAATTTCCAGTGGAGAACGCAGAACAAAAGCCTTTAATCTTAGCCGTAGACGATTCGGTAGAAAACCTTCAGGTTCTTTCAGCATTATTGAAAGATCACTACCGTGTGAAGATTGCGAAAAGCGGTGAGAAAGCCTTAGAGATTGCCCAACAAGAGCAACAGCCCGATCTTATATTATTGGACATTGTTATGCCCGAAATGGACGGTTTTACTGCGTGCGAAAAATTGAAGAGCAATCCTATTACAAAGAAAATCCCTGTTATCTTTTTAACGGCACTGAATGAAGTCGCTGATGAGACGCGTGGATTCAAAGTAGGTGGTGCAGATTTTATTATTAAGCCTTTCAATCCAGATATTGTAATGGCCCGCATAAGCACTCACATTGCCCTTCAAGCCGAGAGAAGAAAATCAGAATCGCTTTTGCGAATTCTTCTTCCAGAAAGAGTCATTTCAGATCTTATTTTGAAAGGTAAACACACTCCAGAGATTCACAAAAACGTGAGTATTCTGTTTTGCGATTTTGTTGGCTTCACCACCATCACTTCCACCCTTACTCCTGAATTTTTAATTGAAGAATTGTCTGAAATTTTCAGCGAGTTCGATGAGATTTGTTCGCGCAACAACGGCATGCGTATTAAGACCATTGGAGACGCTTATATGGCTACTACTGGGATTGGTTCTGACAGGGCAGATCACGCGAAAGAAATGGTTACTATAGCACATGAGTTCATTGAATATCTTGAAAAAAGAAATGCGGTTTCGAAGCAAGCGTGGACCTGCAGAATTGGCATTCATAGCGGAGAAATCATTGCTGGTATTGTTGGGAAATCTCGTTTCATCTATGATATTCTCGGAGACAATGTAAACATTGCTGCGCGTGTTGAAAGTAACGGAACACCAATGAAAGTAACGATTACACATGCAACGAAATCGCTAATTGATAACGGATTTCAATACGAGTCGAAAGGAAATGTGATGTTGAAAGGAAAAGGCGAAATGGAATTGTTCTTAGCAGAAAAGGCCTCTTAACTTTTTTGCGACACGCGCAAGCGAACTTCTAATAAATTCTCTGCCTTCTTCTCATCTCTGCGACTTTGATTAGCCGCTGTGTGATAACTATGTGCTTCCAAAAATTTAACTTGAAGATTATCCCATGTTATGCGGTCGCTCATTTCACCGCAAGCAGACATTTCAAGAAATAAATTTTCACCAATTAAACCGAAATCGTCACGTCCGAGGTAATCCAAATCAGCATCGCAAAGAATTCGTTCCAACTGATTCTTCGGATTCTGTGGCATGTGTGTAGCGCGAATACAACCCGCGATAATGTCGCAGTCTTCATAGGTGAGCGAACTTAATCCTCCAACTGCCTGAAAAAAGTCAACGCTTGCTTGCTCGTGCCCTGAACGAACTTTCAAGAAACCCGTATCGTGAAACAGCGCTGCTATTTTCAAAATCTCCAATTCACGAGCCGAAACCCCTTCCAACTTGCCTATTGCCTGAGACTGCTCTATCACGTCCAGCGTGTGTCGAACATCGTGGTAATAGTAATGCTTATGAAGCCCATCTTTCAAGCGCTGCAACACAGGTTCAAGGTTTTGTAAATAGAAAGAGCTTAACTCAGTCATGAGGCTATATATTATCACAAATTTCGTAAAACAATTCACTAACGAAGATGCACATTCTTTATTACTTTTGAACCACTTTATATGAAAAACATTAACCGCATACTTATTCCCTTCGATTTAAGGGAAGATAGCTACAACGCAATTCTTCACGCTGAATTTATTGCGCGTCTTGCCAATTCTGAAATTGTACTGCTTCACTTGGTGAAACACCAAAGCGATATTCCTCATGCACAAAACGAATTAAACAAATGGGCAGACCGCATTCGCGAGAGCTTTGAAGGATCGGTAAAAACGATTGTTGAAGAAGGAGAGTTGGCAACAACGGTTGATGAAATTGCGAAACTTCAAAACTGCGGTTTGGTTGTTATGCCAACCCACGGAATGCGCGGATTGCAGCGTCTAACAGGAAGTTTAGCTCTAAAGGTTGTTTCTGAATCTACTACTCCATTCATCGTTGTTCAACAAAGACACATTCGTTCAGAAGGATATAAGAAGATTGTTATCCCCGTTACATTCCGTCAGCAATTGTTGGAAGAAGCAAACTTCTTCTCAGAAATGGCGAAGTTGTTCAGTGGCGAAGTTTTCTTCATTGCGCAGCAAGTTGCGAGCAACAATGACGAAGAATTAATTGCTAAGGTTGAAGCCGTGTTTAATGCGGCTAATGTGCCATTCAATATGCACATTGAAACAGACCAAAGACCTTTTGCCAAATCAGTTGTAGCCTACGCTGCTTCTGTAGACGCAGATTTAATTTGCGCTGTTAACTTCTCTTTCGAATACTTGTACACCTTGTTCCCTCGCACAGAGGAAGAAGATTTGATATACAACGAAGCTCAAATTCCGGTGTTATTGATCACACCTGAGCAACAAGACGATTCAGTTTATTATATCCCTATGTGGCACTAAAAAATATTTGTTATGTCGAAAATTATTGTACCTACCGATTTTTCTAGCACATCAGATGCAGCGGTTAATTACGCTTGTGAAATTTCAAAAACACTTAAATCACCTGTTGAAATTCTTCACATTGTGAAGGACCAATCAGAAGAAGCCGGTGCATTGGCTAAACTCAACGCGCAAATTTCTAAGCACAAAGAGAAAACAGGTGTTGAAGCAACGCCTGTAGTTCGTTTCGGAAACATCTTTGATGAAATTCCGAAAATGACGGAAGAGTTAAATGGTGAGCTCATTGTAATGGGAACCCACGGATTAACAGGTCTTCAATACCTGACTGGTAGCAATGCTCTTCGTGTTATTTCTGATTCAGACGCACAGTTCATTGTGGTTCAAGAAAAAACAAAACACAGCGCCAACATCAAGCGCATTTTAGTTCCACTAGACCTTCATAAAGAAACTAAGCAAAAGATTAAATTCGCTAGCGATTTGGCGAAGAAATTCAATGCGGAAGTTCACATTATCTGTCCAAAAGAAACAGACGAATTTTTAAACAATCAAGTGAAACGCAACATGTCTTACGCCGAAGGGTATTTCGTAGAACATGGCGTGGCATGCAAGACAAAAGTTACCGAAGAGGGAAGCTCCGGATTCGTCAAAGAATTACTGAAATACGCTCAATATGCAGAGATTGATTTAATCTGTATTTTGAATTTCGCAGGGGAACGTTTGATACATGCGTTCGGTGTAGCTGCAGAGCAACAGGTGATAACGAATGACGCAGGTATACCCGTATTGGTAATTAATCCGATTAGCGCTAACGTTGACTCGCGCAGTATTTTTGCTCAATAGCAAGAAAAATATTCAAGAGAATCCTTGAAAATTGAAAAAGAGCTGTATATTTGCACCCCTTTAAGGGTGCTAAAGAGCATTTCGGGGTGTAGCGTAGCCCGGTATCGCGCCTGCTTTGGGAGCAGGAGGTCGTAGGTTCGAATCCTGCCACCCCGACAAAGAAAAGACAACTCG
>JBILOU010000078.1:0-8108 GCA_044374295.1 Flavobacteriales bacterium
GGTTCAACGTACGATGTAACGATCTCTAACACGTATACCCTTACCGACGGAGCAGGTAACACAGAACAAGTAACTGTACCAAGCAACGCAGGTTGTCAGGTTATCACCACGGTTCAGCCACAGACTACCTTAAGCGCAAGCAGCAGCTGTAACAACGGACCAAGATTTAGAGGAGCCGTTGTATCGAGCATGCCATGGGTGTGTGGAGCTAACAACTGGAGATGGAGATTTACAGAGGTGAACCCATTGACGCTGCAAGCGGTAGGATTACCTATTGAGTTGAACCGCGGCGCTGCATCGAACTACTTGAATCTTGGAACGGTAAACCAGCTTCAAAGCGGTAAGACGTATGCGGTACAAACAGCACCGTTGTTCACTTACACAGCAAGTAACTACAACTGGGGACCTGCACAATACATGTGTATCGTTGGTGTTGCACAAGGTGCGTTGCAAGATGCAGAGCAAGGTGTTGCACAAGGTTCTACGAAAGATGCGGTGCAAGGTCCTTCGCAAGTGGAGGCAGTCGTATACGTAACAGAAGGCAACCACTTGAACATTCAATTAACCAACACAGAGAGCAACACAGCTAAGCGCGCCGACATTTACGATGTAACGGGTAAATTGGTGAAGTCTGTTCGCTTGGTTGAGGGAATGAACGAAGTAACCCTAACAGAAACAGCAGGTATCTACATGGTTCGCACAACGGTGGGTGAGAAGGTAGAGACGCAGCGTGTGTTCTTGAAGAAATAAGCATGTCATTACCCTTCGGGTGTAAATTGAAGTAAATAGCCTTCGGCCGTAAGTTAGCACCACGCTACTTATAGTCGGAGGTTTTTTTATTCCCCTTTCTTCCCCCTTTCTTAACTTTTCTTCCCTTTATCAGTTCTTCCCCATTCTTCCCTTCTCTTAACATAAAAAAATCTTCCCCTTTCAAAAGATAATCACCGAAGGTTTGATCGCACTGCGATTGATCCGAAGGATTGATCACGAAGTGATTGGTTCCCTTTTATTAACGTCGAAGACATTCGCCGAAGGCATTCGTTGCTTTGCAACATTCGTGCTTCGCACATTCTTCCCTTCCAAACCGCCGTATATTGGCCCCATGAAACTCCTCCTTCAACTCAAAGAAGCTTTCGCCTTCGCCACACAGTCGCTGGTGGTGAATAAATTGCGGACGGTGCTTTCATTGTTCGGAGTGACGATTGGAATTTTCTCGATCATTTTTGTGCTGAGTATCGTGGACAGCATGGAGGCCGATATAAAAGAAGGGCTGTCTGTTATGGGTTCCGATTTGTTATTCATTCAGAAATGGCCCATGGGTCCTGAGGAAAAGGGAGGAGAATACGAGTGGTGGAAATACTGGCAGCGTAGACAACCGAGTAAAGAAGATCTTGATTTATTGAAAGCGGAAATCAACTCGTTCTCGGCAGCTACCATTCAAGTGCGCGCTTCAAAAACCATTGAACACGAAAACAATTCGCTCGAAGGTGTCGGTTTTCTTGGAGTCGGTTATGACTACATTCAAGCCATTGATTTAAAAATTGAAAAGGGACGCTACTTCTCGCAAATGGAATGCGATGGTGGAAGACCCGTGGCACTCATCGGATACTCGCTGGCCGAACAATTGTTTGGTGCGGAATATCCGGTAGGAAAGGACATTAAAATTCAAGGACAAAAAGCCGAGGTCATTGGCGTAATGGCGAAGGAAGGTTCTTCACTTTTCGGCGGTGAACGCGATCTTTCAGTGTATGTGCCTTTTGAATACGCGCAACGATTTGTTGGAGATGTCGACGATGTGACGCTCTTAATTAAAGCGAAAAAAGATGTCGATGTGGAAGTACTCAAGGGCGATGTCATGTCTGTCTTCCGCGGTATTCGCGGTATTCGTCCAACAGAAGAGAACGATTTCAGCGTCATCGATTCCAGCATGATTAGCGAAATGGTGAACAGCATCGTTGGTGTCTTCAATGTTGCAGGAATGTTCATTGGCATCTTCGCCATTCTAGTGGGTGCCTTCAGCATTGCAAACATCATGTTCGTCTCGGTGAAAGAGCGCACGAACATCATTGGTATTCAGAAAGCACTCGGTGCGAAACGCTATTTCATTCTATCGCAATTTCTTTTTGAATCGATGCTGCTATGCTTAGCAGGTGGAGTACTTGGACTGCTCTTGGTTTACGGAGTGCTTTCGCTCTTGAATGGCGCTACCGATTTTCATTTCTTCCTTCCCCTAAGTCGAATTGTTTTGGGAATAACCGTGTCGTTGGTGGTTGGGCTGGTAGCAGGATTTATTCCTGCGTTGCGTGCGGCGAATCTTAGACCCGTGGATGCCATCAGGTCTGGAGGTTAGAAGCCGAAAGTTAAACCGAATTGGATGATTTGGCGATTGGTTTTGGTGGTGCCTGTTGTGTATGCCAAATCAGTGTTGTTCTGAATGGTTACTGTTTCTGGAATAACGTATTGCGCTTTGCCGCCTTGAATATTTTCATAACGTAAATCGAACCAAACGTTTTTGGCTTTCTTCGTGCGAAAGCGAAATCCAAGAGCATATCCGTATAAAAATGAAACGCTGCTCTGCTGAACTTTTGTGTCTTCAACAGAAGAAAATCCACCGCTGTTTTGCACCGAAATATCGGTCTTTGTAGAAAAGCTTTCTATGCCCGCAAGACCTTCAGCGTAGGGTTGAAAGTATCCGTTGAACGGACGAATGCGAAGCAATCCTTGGTAGCGATAGTTGTTGTGTCTTACGCGATACGTTCCGTTGTTGAAGATGGTATCTCCCGAAACATTTGTCCCGCCGTAAACAGAAATGTCTTGATCCAACGCACCCATTTGATTCCAAGAAAATTGAAATCCCCAATCGAAAGGCGATTGTTTAATCGGATGAGAAAAAGTTCCTGAAAGTCCTATGGGGTTTTCGGTGTAATGATCGGCATATTCTCCCGTGGGTTGAACGAATTGCACCCCGAAACCAATGTTGGCACTGCGCGGATTGCGGTCGGAATAACTTTTTTCTTGCGCGAAATTCGTGAGCGTCATTAACGCGAATAAAAGCAGGAAGAGATTTTTCATGTTAAATTTTTTGGAAGCTTTTCAAAAGTTATACCCAAACAAAGTTAAGTCGTTTTAACTTCGCAAAACATGAGTAATGCATCAATTTGGATATTGGGAAAAACGGGTCAGCTGGCGCAATGCTTTGCCTATTCGTTTAAAGAAGAAACTTCAGCAAGCATTCGCTTCTTCGGACGCGATGAAATAGATTTCGAAAACGACCTGTTTGAACAGCTTTCAGACTTGAATGAAATTCCAGATGTCATTATCAATACCGTTGCCTACACCGCAGTGGACAAAGCCGAATCGGAAGAAGAACTCGCGCACCGCGTGAACGCCGAAGCCGTTAGTGAGTTGTCCGATTACTGCTCCTTGCACGACATTGTGCTGATTCATTTTTCAACCGACTACGTTTTCAACGGAGAAAAGAATTCTCCTTACACCGAAGACGACGAATGCAATCCGCTTGGCGTTTACGGAAGAACCAAACGCGAAGGAGAGTTAGCGGTGTTGGAATGTGAGACAGGCATTGTCATTCGCTTAAGTTGGTTGTATTCCAACTATGGAAAGAACTTTTACCTCACCATGAAGAACGCGATGGCTTCCGACCCATCACGTGAACTCCGCGTAGTAAACGACCAAGTCGGCTGTCCAACCGACGCTTCCGACGTTGCGAATTCAGTTTCAGCCTACATCATTAACTGCTTAAATGAACAAACCGAATGGACGTTCGGTCTTTTTCACTTCATAGGCAACGAAGTTATTTCCTGGTACGATTTCGCGGTGCGTATTAAGAATGAATTTGGATTTCTCAATGTGATTCATCCTATACCTACAAGTGAGTATCCAACGCCTGCTAAGCGTCCCGCTTATTCAAAGCTCAATTCCAAAAACCCATTGTTCTCGGCTCCAAAGTATAAAGAATAGAGACCTCGTGCGCAGCACCCTCGTTCATCGAACCCTCGTGCGCAGCACCCTCGTCCATCGGACCCCAGTTCGTCGAACCATTACGTTGGGATTTCCGACTCTAAGAATTAGAAAACCGATAACCAAAATTCCAAGAAGTCTGTAGAACTGCGATGCCCAAATATTTATACCTGCCGAAAGGGCTATAGGTTTTTTTCCGTCTTCAGTGCGGAAAACTGGATTTGTGTAAATCTTTGATCCATCTTTGAGTTTTATTTCAAAACGAACGAAATGTGAAACTTCCTTAAGCGCGAAAGCATAGCTAGAGGTGGTGTTACTCAGCGTAGTGTTCAGCAAGACTATGCCGCCTTGTCCAACAGCTTTAATCTCGCGAATGCTGTCTGTGAAGCTCAAGAAAACAGAATCGTTCACAAGCCTGTGCTGAAGCAATTGCGGAAGTTTCTTGAATCGTTTAGCTTTCGCCTCATGCGAATCTCCTTCAGGTGTTTGAACAACAAGTCCATATGCATTGCCGTGTTTCAACGCGTGAATAAGGCTGTCTTCGTTCGAAGATTTGGAGTGAATAACAGTAGCAACTCTTCCGTAATCGTTGGGCTTGTCGAGGTTGTGCGCGTCGTCATCAGCAACAAGAAAAACCGGATTCCCAGCTGATAGTGCGGCGTCCCACAATTCAAGGCTGTTCTTGAAGTTGCTCAGTGCTTCAATCAGATCATATCCACGAAGCACTTTCATATCTTCCACTGAATAGGCGTCGCGCAAGGAAGGATGGGCAATGGCTACGCACTTGTTTTTCTTTTTCAATTCATTCAACACATATTGCTTGCTGCTTTGCGATTGGAAAAGCGGGAAGTCGAGCCACATCACTTCAGACGCGCCAATGCACACTTGGTGATTTTTGAAGGCTCCGTATCCATGCTCATAAACGGCTACATGCGGAAAAGAATCTTCCTGGTAGCGGTTTATTTTCATGTAATCTGAAATAGTGATAACATCGTAACCTAATTTTTTGTAGGTCGAAAAAACACGTTCTGAAGAATTATTTCTTCCATTCGTAACACCCCCGTAGGATTTCGATTGAATCTGGAAGTTTGAAAGCTTCAAATCGTTTGTATCTATTGCGGTATAAGGGTTGTACCATTTACTTCCGTGAAAAGCTATAGGCTCAGAAAAATTATAAACTGGAGGAATAAACCACCAAAGCAAAAGTGAAATAGCTACAGCACCTCCAACAATCCACAGAAGTGGTTTTAGCAAGAATCGGACAATGAATTTTCTCGGACTGAATTTCACTGAACGAATTTAATTTTCATATTCAGCGTGAATGTCAATGCAAGTTGAAAAGATGACTAACGAATTGTTTTCAAAACATCATGAAATCAACGGAATGTTAAGAGAAACAGAATGAGATAAAACTCTTACCTATAACGCACGCTCTAAATTCAGCAGCAATTCCTTCCGCGGAATGCCACCCGCAAAACCAGTGAGAGCGCCATTCTTCCCAATAACGCGATGACAAGGAACAATTATCGCAATGGGATTTTTCCCGATGGCTTGTCCAATTGCGCGAATGGCTTTTTTATTTCCATATTGAAGAGAAACCCATTCATAAGATTTCGTTTCTGAGAATTCAATTTGAAGTAAAATCTTCCAAATCTTTTTTTGGAATTCAGTTCCGGAAGGAAGTAGGGGTAGATCGAAGGTTTGACGAGTGTTTGCGAAGTACTCGTGAAGTTGTTTTTTGGCTATTTCTAGTATCTCACACGAACGTTGTTCCTTCAATTCTTCATCAGCAAAATCAACACGTGTTATGTTTTTTCCATCTGAAAACAAATGCAGATACCCGATTTTGAAATGATGGCTGATTTGATAAGATGTCATGCATTACATTCTTTTTTCCCCCCACCTTGCAGTGGGGGCATTACGAAGGTTGTGTTTTTATTCGGAGAGGTAAAGCTTATGAGTAATTAAGTATTCTATCACATTTTCAGAAATTACTTTCGAGTTAATCGAATGAGAGAGATTTTCGCGGATGGAAGAAGAAGAAATATCAAGCGGTTCGAAAGCTATGAATTCAAACTGTTCCGAATAATCTTGAACCAACGAATGACTTGCAAATTGATTTTCAATCTCGCGAGAGCAAACGAGGAATTTCACTGCTTGAATTAATTCTTCATACTTATACCAAGCGGGAAGCGAGTTCACCACATCGGTTCCGCAGAGGATGTGAAAATTGAAGGAAGGATATTCTTCTTTCAATTTGAAAATGGTATGAATCGTATACGAAGGCGTGGGCATGTCGAATTCAATCGTACAGATTTTGATCTTGCTTTCGTTTTGGAGTGCCAGAGAAACCATGTGCGCTCGATCGTTGGCAGAGGCCAAAGTGTTGAGCGATTTCAAAGGATTGTGCGGACTAACCACGAACCAGACTTCATCGCATTTATTCGATTGCAGCGCTGCATGCGCCATGGCGAGATGTCCGTTGTGAACGGGGTTGAACGATCCGAAGAGTAGTGCTATGTTCATTCAGCAAGGAAATCGTTCACCAACTTCAATGCTTCCGCTTTCGCAACATCTAAATTATCGTTCACCAAGCGCACATCGAACTTGTCGGCGTAGGTTAATTCCAATCCAGCTTTCGAAACACGTTGCTGAATTTTTTCTTCCGATTCTGTGGATCTGTTTTTCAATCGGTCCATCAACGCTACCACACTCGGAGGCTGAACAAAGACAGCCAGGGCGCGGTGATGAAATATTTCTTTGAGGTGAAGTCCGCCTACTACATCAACATCGAAGATGACGTGCTTGCCGCTTTTCCAAATGCGTTCCACTTCGCTTTTGAGTGTTCCGTATTTCGTTCCGGCATAGACTTCTTCCCATTCAACGAATTCGTTGTTGTCTATTTTGTTTTGAAATTCTTCGTTCGACAAAAAGTGATAATCTTCTCCGTCTACTTCTTCTCCGCGACGCTCACGTGAAGTTGCGCTTACGCTGAAGGCCAACATGAGCGCGGGCTCTGAGAGCAAATATCTGACAAGCGTTGTTTTACCCGCGCCGCTAGGAGCAGAGAAAATAATGGCTTTTCCTTTAACTTGACTAGAGAACATTGTTGATTTGTTCTTTGATTTTTTCCAGTTCGTCCTTCATTTCTACAACCATGCGTTGCATCATTGCATCGTTGGCTTTCGAGCCAATGGTGTTGATCTCTCTTCCGATTTCTTGAGAAATAAATCCCAATTTTCTTCCCTGCGCACCACCGTTTAATTCTTCGTTGAACATCTCACAGTTCGAAAGCAAACGTTGCAATTCTTCCGAAACATCGAGTTTTTCCAAATAATAAATCAACTCCTGCTCAAATCTGTTCTCGTCTATTTTTTCCTTCCCAACCAATTCATCCAATTGCGCTTTGATACGCTCTCTGGTTTTTTCCTTGCGCTCTTCCATAGGCGCAATAAGGTCTTCACGCAAACGAAGAATATTCGCAATGCGCATTTCAAATTCTTTTTGAAGCTTCGCGCCTTCGGCTTGTCTGTAATTTTCGAAAAGATCGAACGCTTGTTTTACCAATGCAGCAATGCTGTTCCATTCGTCTTCCGTAGGCTCTGCCTGATCGAATTTCATGACTTCAGGCATGCGCATGAGCGTGGCCAAAATGTCGGCTGAACCGAGGTCTTTTCCTTCCTTCCAAATTGAAAGTTCGTTGTAATACGAATTCATTAAGTCGGTATCGAGGTGCATGCGTTTTTCGCCACTGTTGTTTTCGATATAAATGGAAACCTCTGACTTTCCGCGAACGACAAGCTCTCCGTAAGTTGAACGCAATTCCAGCTCTTTGTCGCGATACACACTTGGAACGCGAACGCTTAAGTCTAGTCCTTTGCTGTTGAGCGAGCGCACTTCAGCGGAGAACTTTTTGGTTTCTTTCTGAAGTTCGGCTTTACCGTAGCCGGTCATAGATCTTAACATGTGTGCAATTTTGCATGCAAAGATACAACATTGAACATTGGAGGTTAAAGAATGTTGTTTTCCTTTGCAGACGAAATGAAAATGAAAAAGACCGCTATTCTTTTGGTGAACTTAGGTTCACCCGACGCACCAACTCCAGGTGCTGTTTATAGATATTTAACAGA
>JBILOU010000024.1:0-28177 GCA_044374295.1 Flavobacteriales bacterium
CATTTACATTGAACCATGGAGAGCAGAAGGTTTCCCAGTGGTTAAAGACTTGATGGTAGATCGCGCAGCATTCGACCGTATTATTCAATCGGGTGGATTCGTTTCTGTGAATACTTCCGGAAGAACTATGGACGCGAATGCGATTCCTATTCCGAAAGACGATGCAGATAAAGCGTTCGACGCGGCAACTTGTATTGGATGTGGTGCTTGTGTAGCAACTTGTCCAAACAGCTCGGCAATGTTGTTCGTGAGTGCGAAAGTTTCTCAATTCGCTTTGTTGCCACAAGGACATCCTGAGCGCAAAGAGCGTGTATTGAATATGGTTAAACAAATGGACGAAGAAGGATTTGGAAATTGCAGCAACATTGGTGCTTGCGAGGTTCAATGTCCGAAGAACATTAGCATTGAAAACATTGCGCGCATGAACAGAGAGTATCTTTCGGCGAGTGTGAAACCAGAGAATTAATGCAACAATTTCATTTAAAGCACCAAGGGCTCGTTTTGCTCTTGGTGTTTTTTTGTTTTAGGTCGAATGGTCAACCCTCTTGGGATTTGAATATATTGGCGAAGATCAACGGAGGTCCTGAGAAGTCTGATCGATTTTGGGAATCGTATACCAATAGTATTTATTATTTAACAGTCGGAACCCCTTTACTGGTCGGGACTGTAGGCGTTTTGAAAAAAGACGAATTCGTGAAGCGTCAGTTCGTTGGCATGGCCGGTGGATTGGCTTTGAATGGATTTGTCACTATCGCAATGAAATATGGAATAGCTAGGCCACGTCCATTTGCAGCGCATGGCGATTTAATCTACAAGAAGACTCATGCTGGAAGTTTGTCGTTTCCATCTGGACATACGAGTTCTGCATTTCAGTGGGCAACGAGTTGTGTGTTGGCTAAACCGAAATGGTATATCGCCGTTCCTGCATATATGTATGCCTGCGGAATTGGATACTCGCGTCTGCATTTAGGTGCGCATTATCCGACCGATGTTGCAGCGGGCGCATTCATCGGCACTGCCAGCGCTTTTGCTTCTTATCACATTAACAATTGGTTTTGGAAGAAGATGGATACAAGAAAGGAACGAAAACATATTCTGATAACCCCTTCGTTTTAAATTATAAAAAAAAGCCGCGATTAAGCGGCTTTTTATTTGAAGTCAACACAATTACTGTTTGAATCCTGAAACGATGCTAATGCAGCCGATATGCTGAACTACGGCGTCTTTTTGCTCAGGGACTTTAACCTTCACAACAAGTTGTTGTGTGTTTTTCATTTTGAATTCAAAAGCTTCTTTGTCTTGAGCGCCTTTGTTGGTGTAAATCTGCTTACCGTTGATATCGCTTACAGTGAACTCAACATCTCCAAGGATAGGGTGAGCAACTACAAGCAGACGGTAATCACGACCACCAAAGAAGGTGACCATAATTTCAGCTTCTTCGCCTGGGGCCATTTGTGCTGAATTGTAACTGTCGTTTTGAACGTACCCATTTAATTTTGGAAGAGCCTTATTTTTAGTGAAAGGTCTGCATTGCGCCAAGGCAAATGAAGGAATAAGGACCAACAAGAACAGGAGAATTTTATATGTTTTCATGATATCTTCAGAATTTTTATAGAATGTATTTGTTTCGGATTACAACAACTTCTGCAGCGATTTTCGCAAGTGTAGCATCGCTCATGGTAATTGTATCAGTGCTTCCAATTGTGGTTGTTCCGTTTTTGTCTTTTTCAACAGAAGTTTCTCCACCAATAACAATTACATCTTTGTAGATCATTTGAAGCTTAATTAAATCTTCTTTCATTTGATTCACTCGGTTGCTAGTTGCAAAGAGATTCAAGTAATTAACTAATTGATTTAGCGAATAAGTTTGTTCTGCCACTCGCTGTCTCATGGCCTTTTCGCCTTTTTTTCCAGCGTACTGAGTAGATAAATAAAGTGTTTCAACCCATGCTCCTGCAATGATTAATGCGCTGACATCTGTTCTCTTGCCTTCTTTCAAGTATGCATTTACATTTTGGTAGGACTGGGTTACATAACTAATTAATGAATCTCTATTGTTTTGATTGCGTTGAACTCGCTCCATGAATTGTTCGTCCAATGCCCCGTCTATTCCCAATGCACTTGCTAACGTTTTCGATGCGGAGAGGTAATTAACGGATTCTTGCTTTTGGTCGAATACAGTACTGTAACTTAAATCAGCTGCGTATATACCGAGATTAATTGCTCGGTTTTCCTCGTTGATGTATTTATTTACTTTCTCAACAGGGTTTAAAACATTTTTATCAAAACTGAATCCGGCGTCTTTGATCATATCTGCCATTTCTATTGGGGCAGGTATGCTGAAGAAAATCTGTTTCAAAGCTTGCTCGCGATCTTTGAAAAATTCATCTTTGTTTGTCAATTCGCTTGCACCCGTTTCAAGAGGAGCTTTGTTTTCAGTTTTATTCTCATTACCGCCGCAAGCCACAAAGAATAGACTGCCTACGCAAATACTGAGAAATGCATGAAGGGAGAGATGTTTTTTAATCATTTTGAACTGCTTGATAGTTTATAGCCCTTTGTTACGGGCTGTTATCAAAATAGTTACAAAACACCTCGATATAATTTGATATTAATGCGCCTCGAGCCAGTTATTTCCTGCTTGAATCTCAACGTCTAAGGGTACTTCAAGTTTTACCGCGTTTTCCATTTCATGCTTAACGAGTGCAAACACTTGTTCAATTTCTTCCTTTGGTGTATCGAAGAGCAATTCATCGTGAACTTGAAGAACCATTCTTGTTTTCAAATTGGCATTCTTCAATGCTGATTGAATTTTCACCATGGCTACTTTAATGACGTCGGCTGCCGAACCTTGAATAGGTGCATTCACCGCGTTGCGCTCTGCGAAGCTTCTTGAGATGGCGTTTGAAGAGTTGATATCTGGAAGGAAGCGTCTACGTCCGAGCACGGTTTCCACGAATCCTCTTGAGCGGCAATCTTCCACTGCTTGTTGCTGGTAGGTTTTTAGAGCCGCGAATTGCGTGTAATACGCTTCAATGATGTTCTTCGCTTCTGTTCTTGAAATGCCCAGTTGTTGAGCCAATCCGAAGGGACCTTGTCCGTATATAATTCCGAAGTTAACCGCTTTCGCTTTGCTTCGCATGTCCTTGGTCACTTCATCCAACGGAACGTTGAACACCTTCGAAGCGGTGGCTTTGTGAATGTCTTCGCCTTGTTGAAAAGCTTCGATCATGTTTTTGTCTCCGCTTAATGCAGCAATAATTCGCAATTCAACTTGCGAGTAATCGGCGCTTACTAAAACGTGATTTTCATCGCGTGCAACAAATGCTTTTCTAATTTCTTTTCCGCGAGAAGTGCGAATAGGAATGTTCTGCAAATTCGGCTGATTGCTGCTCAATCTCCCCGTTGCTGCAACCGCTTGCATAAAGTTCGTGTGTACACGTCCGGTGATTGAGTTAATCATGTTAGGAAGTGTATCGATATATGTGCTTTTCAATTTGCGCAATTCACGATAATCGAGAATCAACGGAACAATTTCGTGGTTGTGTAAATAGCGTTGAAGGACATCTTCACCGGTGCTGTATTGACCGGTTTTTGTCTTTTTCATTTCAGTGGTTATTTTCAATTTCTCGAAAAGAATAACGCCTAATTGTTTTGGAGAATCGAGGTTGAATTTCTCCCCTGCGAGTTCCGTAATTTTTTCTTCAATGATGTCTAGCTCTTTGCCAAGTTCAACACTGTAAGCATTTAAGAAATCCTTGTCAACACGAATACCTTCCCACTCCATATTCGCAAGCACTTCAATGAGTGGTGTTTCAATGTTTTCTAGAACGGAGGTCGTTCCTTGCTTTTCTAATTCAGATTGAAAAATTTCAGCGAGTTGAAGCGTTACATCGGCATCCTCTGCAGCGTAATCTTTTATGCTTTCAGCAGGAAGGTGAGCCATTGAATTTTGATTTTTTCCTTTCGGTCCAATCAACGATTCGATAGAGACAGGTTTGTAATTCAAATAACTTTCACTCAACGCATCCATTCCGTGTTTTCCATCTGCATTAATGACGTAATGCGCCAGCATGGTGTCGAAGATTTTATTTTGAATCTTCATTCCATATTTCTTCATCATCTTGAAGTCGAACTTGTAGTTCTGTGCGACAAGTGTTTTCGAAGTGTCTGAGAAAATTTCATTGAAAATTTCCAATTGCTTTTTCGCTTCTTCAAAGTTGGAAGAAATAGGAACGTACCATCCTGTATGTGCTTTCGTGCTGAAAGAAAGTCCAACGAGATAGGCTGAATGCGGCTCTAGGTCAGAAGTTTCAGTATCGAAACTAAACGTTGTTGCGCTTTGAAGTTCTGAAATTAATGTTTGAAGTTCTTGTTCGGAAGTGGCCATGAAGTATTCATGATCCGTATTTTCAATTGTGTTTTTTGGTGTTGAAGGAACAATAATTTCTTCGCCAGCAGATGAAAATAAATCTTGAGTAGCGTTGCTCGCAGCAGCAGGCTTGGCAGTTGCCTCTTCGTTTAAAACACGTTTCATTAATTGACGAAATTCGAGTTCTTCGAACACTTCACGAATCGCATCTTTGTTTATTTCGCTCACCTTTAACGCTTCTTCATCGAGCGGAGTTGGAGCGTCGAGCATAATGGTTGCGAGTTTCTTCGAAAGAATGCCTTGTTCGCGGAAATTCTCTACGTTTTCCTTCTGCTTTCCTTTGAGTTTATCTGTGTTTGCAAGAAGCCCTTCGAGAGTTCCGAATTCGGCTAAAAGTTTCGCTGCAGTTTTTTCCCCAATGCCAGGTATTCCAGGAATGTTGTCTACCGCATCGCCCATGAGACCGAGCAGATCAATAACCTGACTAACATTTTGAATATTGAATTTTGCGCAGACTTCTGCTTCGCCTAAAATCTCAGCTTTACCGCCTTGGTACCCTGGTTTGTAGATGAAAGTTTTATCACTAACCAGTTGACCATAATCTTTATCTGGTGTCATCATGTAAGTATGAAAACCCGCATGCTCTGCTTTTTTTGCAAGTGTTCCAATGATGTCATCGGCTTCATACCCTGGAGCAATGAGCATAGGAATATTGAAAGCTTCAACGATTTTCTTGATATAAGGAACCGCAAGTTTGATGTCTTCCGGAGTCTCTGATCTATTTGCTTTGTAGGCCTCGTAATCGATCTCTCTGAGAGTTTGTTCAGGTGCGTCGAATACGACAGCAATGTGTGAAGGTTTCTCGTTGTTTAAAATGTCGAGAAGCGTGTTGGTGAATCCGAACATGGCTCCAGTATTCAGTCCTTTGCTGTTGATGCGAGGAGTTCTGATGAAGGCGTAATATGCACGGAAAATAAGTGCGTATGCGTCGAGAAGAAATAGTTTTTTTTCGTGTTCTGAAGATATCATGTTACGAAGATAGTGCAGCCATATACGCGGCCACATACTTCCCCATAATATCGAATTCTAAATTGACTAAAGTTCCATTTTCAATGAACTGAAAAGTGGTGTGTTCATATGTAAATGGAATAATGGCCACTGAAAAAGAAGTTTTCGAGCTGTCAACTACCGTGAGACTTACCCCGTTTATAGCGATGCTTCCTTTCGGAACGGTGATATGTCCGAGTTCCTTAGGCGTATATTCAAAAGTGAATTTCCAACTGCCTTCATTTTCTGTTTTGGAAATGCATTTTCCAACTACATCTACATGTCCTTGTACGTTGTGTCCGTCTAATCGATCACCCACCTTTACGCACCTTTCAAGATTAACGTTATTGCCTTCCAACCAACTTCCAATGGTTGTTTTTTGAATGGTTTCGTCAATGGCTGTAACGCGATAAGAATCGTTCGCAATTTCAACCACAGTTAGACAAATTCCGTTGTGCGCGAGGCTTTGATCAACTTTCAATTCATTTGTGAAATCACAAGAAACCCAGAGCTCTAGGTTACTTCCAACACGTTCCGTCTTCACAATTTTACCAAGCGATTCTATAATTCCTGTGAACATATTTTATTGTTGAGGTGTGGCTTGTGTTGCATTCAAAATCTGAATGTAACCTTCGCGGAATTCAGGTATAATACCTTCCAAGCGAATGGTATTTACCACCACGGTATAGTAGTAAGTTCCTGCGCTGACAAGGGTTTGCGTGGCTTCGTCTGTTGCGTTCCACAAGATATCTGGATTAGTAGTTTCGAAAAGCAATGTGCCGTATCGATTGAATATTTTCAAGTCGATGCTTTCTATGGAACGGTATGGAAACGGCTTAAGAATATCGTTCAATCCGTCTAAATTCGGAGTGATAATGTTAGGCAATTCGAAAGTCGGGCAGTTGTCTATGCACACCACATTTGAAGGAGCACTTTCATTTTGGTAGAGTTCACCATCTGGCCATAGATTAAGTGAATCGAGCGCTGTAATGTAGAAACATCCTGCAATACTTTGTAATCCATCCGGATGAAGGAATTCAAATTCGGTGCTGTTTGATCCGTTTAATGTTCCGAGTAAAGTGTATGAGCTTGTATTTGTCGGAGCGTAGTAAATGTTGTAGGCTGTTATGTCTTGTGCGCAGGAGGGGTCAATGTTGTCCCATGAAATTTGAAGCGAAGGGATTTCACAGTTGTTAGTTTGTGAAATAAGCGGAGGGCAAGGTGGTTCTGAGTCGTATGGACTTGCGCAAATTTCTTGGCTAAAGTTGTACAAAGAGTCGGGAACATTTGGCGCACCATATGAACCCAGCGTTAGAATCTTGTAGCAATAGTTGGCATTGTTTACAAGACCAGTATCGAGGTATTGAGGAATGGTAGTTTCACTCAACAAAGAAAAATTTAACTCACCTGGAGCCTTTCGATAGATGAAGTACCGCGAATTGATCCAAGGAAATTGTCCTGTTAAATTCAATTGAATGGCATTGTCTTGCGGTGTTGCGATGAGCCAAGGCGATGTGGCGGTTGATGAGTAGCCAACGACATCTTCATTCGAATAGAATTTCACACGGTATTTTTTCAAAGCCGTGAAGGTGTCGATATTCGAATGATAGTATACGGTGTCGCCCGTGTTCAAGATGGTGAATTCATTCGAAGCGAAGATGGTTTGCCATGTTCCGTTGTTATCGAATTCCAATTCGTAGTGGTAAGGCGGCAAGTAGGTAAGGGTGTCAAGCTGAGATGGAGGCGACCACCAAACAGTATCTCGGCCCACCGAAATATCTGTTGTTTCAATACTCACTTTCGTGATGACAGGAATGTCTTTTTTAATTTGAACACATGCTTCTTCGCTTGCGTAGCTCAATGCACCGTCGGGCCATACAGTAACAATGCGGTAGCAGAAAGGAACTCCGAAACCGGGCGCATTGTCGTTGTATGTTGTGCTATTCACTCCAAGTGTTTGTCCAATGTATACGAAGCCTGTGTATGCTGGCATTCCAACTTCACAATCGGAAGGATTGAAGTTAAATCCGTTTTGTTTTCTATAAATGAAGTAGCGAACATTTGCTGCTTCGAAGTTTGTGAATGAATTTAGGCAAGGGGAAGGATTCCAAGTTACTGTTACCGTTGAACCTACAGCCGCCGCTTGAACATTTTGAACTTTTGGTGCGACTACGGTAATATTTACAGATTCGATATCTGCTAATGGAACAAAACCGTTGTCAAGTGCCTCAAAGCTCACGGTGTATGGTGCGGCACGAACTTCTTCGCATTCCGGGTTCCAATAGAAAGTATCTGTAAATGTGTTGAACTCTGCTTCATGCACTACGTTCGTAAGTGGACCACCGAACGCACTGATGAAAATTGTATTTCCATTGGGGTCTGTTGCATTCACATCGAACTGAATGGTGCTACCTGCCTCAACGCAATAATCGGGAAGGGGCGCAATAACGGGAGGTTGATTGTTGCACGTAATAACTGTAATCTGCATGTCGCGAATGACATAACCGACCAAAATACCGTTTCGATATTCTTCAATTTTTATTGCGATGTTGAACTCACCTGCTAATGGCGGAACGACCCAAGTGACATCACCGGTTGTAGCGTTAATACTAAATACGTCTGAACCATTTACTGTGCTCGCATCGGGAAGCAGCCAGCCTGGTAAGGCCTGTGCACCTTCACCCATGCAGGGAACAAGCGAGTAAACCAAGGAATCTCCATCTGGGTCGAAGGCTACAGGGTTGTGTATCCAAGGCTGATTGAGACAAGCATCTTCAATGGGCATTTTCAGTAGTTGAACCGAATTGTTGTGTCCCGTTGCAGGGGAAATCACAATCATCGACTGAATCGTGAATACTTGGTTTATGGAATTCAAGATGTTGATTACACCTTCATTACGATTGGGATCTTCCATCACAAGGTAATAGACTCCTGGACCTGCGTAGGTGTGATAGCCGACGTATTGATTTCTCTTCGCGTCGCCAGAACCTAAGATGAGTTCTTCTGTTCGTTCTAAACTGTCGAGTTGGTTTTCGGTTGTTCCTGAAGGTTCATCGCCCCATCTGATTTTCAAAAACGGCCGGTCAGCAGCGAAAGAGCTGGCCTTTGTAATGGTGTTTATGGTGACTTTGTAGGTGTAACCGGAAATGTGCTCGTAAACAATTTCTCCAGCACGATTGTGGGTAGCCCATGCCGCAAGGGTTGTGAGCCAAACGCAAATGGTGAGGAGTAGTTTACGATTCATTTTATGTAAGACAAACTAAGTTGTCATTTAGTTTACTTACTCGACACAAATTTTTGTTCTGGCGATTCCATTTTCTGAAATGACTTCAAGAATGTAATATCCTGGTGCAAGATCACGAACTGAATGAAAACGAGAATAGGTGTTCATTTGTTTCACACATTTTCCATCTGTGGATAATATTCTCAATTGGAATACTTGAATGTTTGAAGGAAGATTAAGTTGAATGGATTCTGCAGCTGGGTTTGGATAAACTTGTAGGTTGAAGTTTCCGTTTACATTTTCAACACCATCAATAATTTCAAGATTAACGCAATAGTCTTCTACTTCACCGTACGAATATGTTCCGCAAGACGAGGGTGGTGTCCCTGTACCGAAGATTCCAACGTAGGCCATTCCTACTCGCATGCGAGTACTTCCCGGAGCAATTGCTGCTGCTGTAGGAACGGTTAGGGTTCCAGTAACTGTGTTTTGAGAACCACTGCCTGAATCGAAGGCTAGTTCTGTAGGCTCATCGAAAGTTCCATTGGCATTGTAGTCGATCCATATTTTGAAATACTCACTGTAGGACGTTCCAGGGAAGCCGGGTGTAAGCGAAACGGGATAAGAGTTTCCTGCAACCAATGTGAATGTGCTAAGATCTGTGTAATCGGTATAGTTTGCATTGTCCGTGCTCAAGTTTGTGAACGAACCTACTGTAACAGCTTCGATGTATTCATCTGATGCGTTACCACCGTCTGCATCACAGTAAACCACATCGGTGCATGAACCGCAACCGGTTGTAGAGAATTCAAACGAAGTGAAAGGATTTTCGGGATTGACGCAGATTGAACCTACTTGAATGGTGTAGGTCGTGCACGAATCAAGATTAAAGAATGTAATGTTTGGTTGAAGCGATTGAATAATATCGGTTCCGTTTGGTCCTGTTAACTGAATAGTATATCCATCTGCAGCGAAAATGTCATTCCAAGCAACTGTTGCTGTTGTTGCACCTTGTGCATTCGGAACGTAATAAACACTTGGGTTTACGCAACACCCTTCTGTGTTTAATATAAATGAGTTTGTCCATTCACCTTGCACTCCATTGCAGACAGATGCCAATTGAATTTCGTATACAGAACAAGGCAATAAACCAAGAATAGTTATACTGTTCGTGTTAAGGTTCTCGATTAGTGTCCAGTTCCCCGATCCTTGCACTTGGTATTGACAAGCGAAGGTGGTGACGTCTGGCGTGCTTCCCCAAGAAACAGTGTATTCGAGTGTATTCGGGATTTGAATTGCGTTGATTGCGAAAGGTGCAACGCAGCCACCTGCAGAACATTCATTCAATAACAAGTCTAAACTGTTTTTAACATTCAATCGTCCGCCTGTTACCATTTCGGGTTGAAGGTTAGCCACAATATCTACTCCATTGAAAATATAATCTCGAATAAGTTGAGCACCTGTAGAAGGATTCGAGTTGGCTATTGCCATGAACGAGTTGCAGGGTGCGGAATACAACAGGGCTATTGCGCCGGCAACACATGGGCCCGCGAAAGAGGTTCCCGAAGTGTTTCCGTAATTGGTATTACCCGCAAGGTAAACGGCCTCGCCAGGAGCACCTAGGTCAATTGTTGTAATGCCATAGCCGCTGAATGTACGAACGTCTGAACTGTTCGTAGCAGTCACTGCAATCATGTATTCGCTTGGACAAGCGGTAGGAAGATCGCCAACAACATCAACGTTAACATTGTTATTCGCTGTTGAACCGCAAGAAAGAATTCCGGCTACTCCAAGTGTGTCGTACATGGCGCACCAAAGTGGGGCTTGAGAAGGTTGTCCGTTGTCGGTTCCCCAGCTGCTGTTTGTTGCAACAACGTAGGCGCCTTGTGTTCCGCCAGACAAGTTGTACATGCGACGCATCTTCAAGGGATAGGTATATGCTGCAATGACATTGGCTTCTGATATACCACCCATGTCTACCTGCATAATTTTTACATTCCAGTTTACTCCTGTAATTCCAATTCCGTTGTCACCTTTTGCACCAATCATGCTACTTACCTGCGTGCCGTGATTTCCAGCAGCAATAGCGTCGCTGTTGGCAGTCATATTCCAACCGTCAATGTCATCGATATAACCGTTGTTGTCGTCATCAATGCCATTTCCATCTATTTCATTGGTATTGGTCCAGTGGTTTTCAATGATGTCTGCTTGATCCCATTTTGCACCGCCTCCTTCAACAACACAAACAACAATTTCATCTCCGAATGCTGTTAAACCACCTGTAGTAATGTCCCAAGCTTCTGGAGTATCAATATCGTTATCTGAAGCATCGTCGTGAAACCATTGCTGGCCGTATGAAGGGTCATTGGGAACAATGCGTTCAGCAAGTTTGTGATTGGCTTGTGCCAATTGAATGCTTGAGCAGGTGGGTGCATAGCGAATGATTTCATTCAACGAAACCAAGTCTTCGTTGAAAGTAAACAACCATGCGCGCATGATGTCGCTTACTTCATAGCTCGCTTTGATTTCGGGAAGTATTCCGAAATGTTGCGTCAATTCCTGCTCTGCTTGAGCAGCTGAGAAGCCTTTTTTAAGTTGAAGAATGAATTCGTTATTCATTCGTTCTGCCTGTCCGAATAAGGTTGTTGAAGCAACAAAGAAGCTTACTAGGAAGAAAATCGATTTTGAGAATGAAATGTTGTGTGTCATGCTTAATTCTGATATTCCGTAAATATCGGAATGAAAGCGCGAAACATCTTCACAGAAATGTCTTTTTTACTTGCGAAAATTAGGCTTCGTTTACAATTATACGTTTTACGCGTTGGGGAATGCCTGTGAGCACTTCGTAGGCAATGGTGTCACAGGCTTGTGCGTAATCGAGAATGGAGTGATCACCATTGAATACAATGGCTTCATCGCCTTCTTGTGCAGGGACACCTGTAATGTCGACCATGGTAACGTCCATGCACACGCGACCGACAACGGGACAGGCTTTTCCGTTGATGAAGACTTTGCCTTTTCCGTTGGAGAGAGATCTGCGGAAGCCATCTGCGTAGCCGATCGGAAGAACGGCGATTTTCATTTTTTGGTTGGAAGTGAATGTTCTTCCGTAACCAACGGTTTCATTCGGAAGCACAGACTTGATTTGGACGATACTGGTTTTTAGGCTTCCGACATTGCGCAATTTTTTTTGCTCTTCCTCAAAAGCCGATACACCGTAAAGACCGATTCCCAATCGAACCATGTTGAATTGCGCATTTTTCCAACGTTGAATTCCTCCAGTGTTCGCGGCGTGAAGTGTTGGAGCATAACCAAGAGCTTCTGAAATTTTCTTAGATCGATTTTCGAAATCGTTAATTTGATCTTGAGTAAAGGGGTCGTGCGATTCGTCTTCAGAAGCCGCGAAATGTGTGAAAATGCTCGTGATTTCTATGTTTTTATGCTCGTGAAGTAGTTCAATTAATTCTGAAGTTTCATCACTCTTGAAACCTAAACGGTTCATTCCGGAGTCGAGTTTCAAGTGCGCTTTAAATCTTTTTTCTGAATTGAATTCCTTTGCTGCTTTTGCAAATGATTTGAATGATCTTATTGAAAATAATTCAGGTTCTAATCTATGTTTGAAAACCGGAGCGAAGTCGGTAACATTCGGTTCAAGCACTAAAATTGGAAGTGAAATTCCGGCTTCGCGAAGTTGAACGCCTTCATCTGTATAGGCCACTGCCAAAGCGTCAATGCCACAATTGGCAAGGCACATAGCTACTTCAACGGCTCCAATGCCGTATCCGTTCGCTTTCACCATTCCCATAAGTTTTACTTCAGGGTTCAGTAACGAGCGAAAGTAGTAGTAGTTGTTTGCAAGGGCATTCATGTTCACTTCGAAAATTGTTTCTTGGTGCTGCTCTTGCAATGCACTCACGATTTTTTCGAATTGAAATCTGCGTGCGCCTTTGATTAATAATGCTCCCGATTCAATCTTGTTTGAAAGTAGATGCTCTACGAGTTCTTCTGTCGTTTCAAAGCATTTGAATGATTGGGGAAGAATATTTTTGTGTTGAAGGAATTGCTCTCCTACAGAATAAACTTCATCGATTTGAAATTCATTCATGAGTTCACTCACACGTTCAATCCAAATTTCATCCTTCATTCCACTTTGAAGAATGTCTGAAATAATTACACCTCGCTTTTGAGCTTGAACATTTGAATTGAAATGTTGAAGCGCTAATTTGAGCGAAGTAAGGTCATTGCTATAACCGTCGTTCAACAATTGAATTCCACCGATACCTTTCAGTTGTTGCATGCGCATTTCAACAGCCAATAATTGTGGTGCTTTCTCTGAAAGTTGTTTAAGTGAAAGTCCGAAATGCAATGCTGTAGCGGCAGCCAGAGCGAAGTTATCAATAGAGATATTGTCGGTAAATGGAATTTCAGCATCAGCAAATTCCCCTTTCCAACTAAATGAAATAATGGAATGCGATGAAGATGATGTAATTTTTTGAATGGAAAAATCATCGTTGTTTTCTTTTCCAACACGGATGAAATTTCCATTAAAATTAATGTCAATTCCGGAAGGCGCAATAAGTGTTTCGCACGTTGGGAATAGCTTCATTTTTTCTTGAAGCAGTTCTCTTTGTGATTGGAAATTTTCTGCGTGAGCACTTCCCAAAAAAGTAAAGACCCCCGTAGTTGGTTGAATGACCTCCTGCAGTGTATTCATTTCATTCGGCAATGAGATACCTGCTTCGAAAATACCTAGGTTATGCATGGACTCCAATTGCAATACTGCCAATGGAACTCCCACTTGTGAGTTAAAGCTTTTCGGACTTCTTGCAATGCAGAAATCATCTGCAAGCAGTTGATTGATCCATTCTTTCACAATAGTTTTACCGTTACTTCCAGTAATGCCAATGATGGGAATATTGAACTGCTTTCTATGATGAGTCGCAATTTTTTGAAATGCCCTTGTTGTGTTTTCAACACGAATAATTGCGCATTCGCAAGGTAGGTCAACTGCCTCAGAAACGATGAATAATCTGATTCCTTTCTGATATGCATTTGAAATAAACGCATGTCCATTGAAGTGTACTCCTTTTAGCGGAATAAATAAAGTATGCGCTGCATCAATGGTGTGGCGCGTATCGGTACAAATACTATGAATAAAGTTCTTTCTGTTCCCTTCTGAGATTTCACCACCAACAATGTGGGACAGTTCAGAAATGGAAAGATTCAATTTCATGCGGAAGGATCAACTTCGGTGACCGCCTCTTCAATGGAAACTTCCTCTTCTTCGTCTTTGAAAAAACGACGTTGGAAGAGTAGGATTAATATGATTCCAACAGAAATAGAGGCGTCTGCAATATTGAAAATAGGAGGGAAGATCTCAGCTCTTTCTCCGGCATGAATAGGTGACCACGAAGGGAAGTCAAGCTCTTTTGTAATGTGAATCATATCTACCACATTCCCCATTAAAAAGGGCGCGTATCCTTGAGAAGAAAACGCAGCGGTGTCTGAATATGCCGTGTATTCTTGAAAGTGCGGGTCGAAGGTCGATCCTTTGTCGAAACACATTCCGTAGACAGCGCTGTCAATGATGTTTCCCAAAGCACCTGCTACGATAAGCGCAAGACAAAATAGATAACCTTGATGGGTTTTCTTTTTGGTGAGCTTGTAGATGTAGATGATGATTGCTGTGACAACAATGATTCGAAAAATGCTAAGCGCAAGTTTTCCTGTTGTTCCGGGGAACATCCAGCCGAATGCCATACCTGGATTTTCAACAAATTGTAAATCGAGCCAACCAGGAATAAGCTCTACGTTTTCTCCGTAGAGAAACGAGAGCTTTATCCAGATTTTTAATAGTTGATCAAGCGCAACAACGCTTAAAATAATTAAGAGTACTTTTCTCACTTCACGAGATCTTACTGCATGTTTTTGGCTTCAATGCTGAGGGTAGCATGAGGCACCAAACGCAAGCGTTCTTTAGGGATTAGTTTTCCTGTAACACGACAAACACCGTATGTTTTGTTCATGATACGAAGCAATGCGTTTTCTAAGTTTTTAATGAACTTTTCTTGACGAGCAGCCAATTGCGCAATTTCTTCGCGGCTATTGGTATCACTTCCGTCTTCCATCATTTTGAATGTTGGAGAAGTGTCGTCTGTGCTATTGTCTCCCTCTCTTGAAAGAGATTCTTTCAACTCTTCAAAGTCTGAGCGAGATTGTTCTAGTTTTTCTTTGATAAGAATTTCAAATTCTTTCAAGTCTTTGTCTGAATAACGTAATCCTTTCAATGGTTCTGCTGGCATCTTCACTGGTTCTTTTTTAATCTCTGGAGCAGGTTTATAAACGGGTGCAGTTGTCTTTGCCTCGGGTTTCTTCACTGCCGCTGGTTTAGCGGTAACTGCTGGAGCGGGTTTAACTTTTTTAACTTCTACTTTCTTCACTGGAGCAACGGCTTTTTTTACAGGCGCTGCTTTTTTCACGGACGCAACTTTCTTCACTGGAGCAAGGGCCTTTTTTACAGGCGCTGCTTTTTTCGCCACCGGTTTCTTCGCAACAACTTTTTTCGCTGGCGCTGTTTTTTTAGCAACTGGTTTCTTCGCAACAACTTTTTTCGCTGGAGCCGCTTTCTTAGCAGGTGCTGCTTTCTTTGCTGGGCTATTTTTTTTCGCTGGTGCTGCTTTTTTAGCAACGGATTTCTTTGCAACTACTTTTTTCGCTGGAGCCGCATTCTTTGCAGGAGCTGCTTTCTTAGCCGGCGTTGCTTTTTTCGCAACGGTTTTTTTAGTTACTACTTTTTTGGCAGGGGTTGATTTTTTTGCCATGGGTCTTAAAGGTTTTTGGTTAATAGTAAACGCACCACTTCTTCCCCTTCCCATTCAACCGCGACACCCCCTTCCATTTCTGGAATAAACTCAAGCGAAGAAGCAAGTACTTGACTGCTAATATATTCAGAATTGTTTTTCAAAACATCATTCAGGTAGTTTTCTCCCGAAACTTTAACAATAATTTTATCTGTAACCTCGAAATTGGTTTCTTTTCTCAAGTTTTGAATGCGGTTCACCAATTCACGGGCATATCCTTCTTCTTTCAATTCAGGTGTAATGGTAACATCAAGCGCAACAGTCAAGTTACCTTGATTTGCTACTTTCCATCCAGGAATGTCTACAGGAATTATCTCGACATCTTCGGTTTGAAGAAGTATCGATTCCTTCTGCCACATATATTCTCCGGTTTTTTCAATAGAAGCAATAATTTCCTGAGCGTTTTCTTGCGCGAATTGCTGAATTTCCTTCATGAACTTCCCACACTTTTTTCCGAGTGTTTTGAAATTCAATTTGAGGTCCTTCACAATTTTAGTGGTCTGCTCATCTACGCATTTCACCGCTTTCACGTTCACCTCGCTACAAATTAGATCTGCGACACTTTCAATGCGTGACTGCGTGGTTTCATCTAAAACTGGAATTCGAATTTCAGCAAGTGTTTGACGCACTTTGATGTTCTCTTTTTTGCGAATAGAAAGGGCCATGCTTGAAATGCGTTGCGCAAGGTCCATGCGTGCTTCAAGATTTTCATCTCGGAAGCTTCCTGCTTCCAAATGAGAAAGATGAACCGATTCGCTATTCGTATTCAAGCTTTGGAATAACCAGTCTGAATAGAAAGGAGCAAAAGGACTCATAAGTTGAGCCACTTGCTTTAAGCAAGCGTGAAGTGTAGCGTATGCCGAGCGTTTGTCTTCGGTCATTTCGCCATGCCAGAATCTTTTGCGCGCTAAACGCACGAACCAATTTGAAAGGTGATCGTTAACGAACGATTCAATGGCACGCGCAGCAGGAGTAGGATCAAATGCGTCAAGGTTTTTCTCAACTTCAAGCGTAAGCGCATTCAACTTACTCATAATCCACTTGTCCAATTCAGGACGATTTTCAACAGCAGGGTCATTGCTTGAAGCTTCGTAACCATCAATGTTTGCATACAATGCAAAGAAAGAATACGTATTCGAAAGCGTTCCGAAGAATGTACGTTGTACTTCAGCAATTCCTTCTGTATCGAATTTCAAATTATCCCACGGATCTGAATTGGTAATCATGTACCAACGCGTGGCGTCTGGACCATATTTACCAAGGGTTTCAAACGGATCAACTGCATTGCCTAAACGCTTAGACATTTTGTTTCCGTTCTTGTCTAAAACAAGTCCGTTTGAAATAACATTTTTATAAGCAACAGAATCGAAACACAACGTTGCAATAGCATGCAAAGTGTAAAACCATCCTCTTGTTTGATCCACGCCTTCCGCAATAAAGTCTGCAGGGAAGGAAAGGTTGTTGTCTATTTTCTCTTTGTTCTCGAAAGGATAGTGCCACTGCGCGTAGGGCATTGCACCACTGTCGAACCAAACGTCAATCAAGTCCGCTTCACGGTGCATTGGTTTCCCGCTAGGGCTAACCAATACAATTTTATCTACGTAGGGTTTATGTAAATCGAACAGGTTATAATTCTCAACCGAATGATTGTTCGGTTGGAAGTTTTCAAGTGGATTTGTTTCTGTAATTCCAGCGGCCACGCTTTTTTTCAATTCAGCTTGAAGTTCTTCAACAGAGCCAATGCAGATTGATTCGCTTCCATCTTCGGTACGCCAAATTGGAAGTGGAATTCCCCAGAAGCGACTGCGCGAAAGGTTCCAATCGTTTGCATTTTCTAACCAGTTTCCAAATCGCCCAGTCCCCGTAGATTCTGGTTTCCATTGAATGGTGTTGTTCAATTCCACCAAACGATTTCTCTTTTCAGGAACCTTCACGAACCATGAATCCAATGGATAGTAAAGTACAGGCTTATCTGTTCTCCAGCAATGTGGATAGTTGTGCGCGTATTTTTCTTTCTTGAATAATTTTCCTTCAGTTTGAAGTTTCAAAACAATACGTTCATCAACACTCAAATACTGAAGTTTCTCGGTGTCTTTTATTATTCCACCAAGACTTGCTTTTTGTTTTACCAGCTCAACTGCTTTTTCTTCATCTGAATAGTACGCTTCTTTCACGAACTCTTCTCCGAATAAGAATGTACCATCTTGCACTTCGGGAAGGAAGCGTCCTCTGCGATCAACAAGGGTCAAATTTCCCATGCCGTTTTGTTTCGCTACGCGGAAGTCATCTGCTCCAAAGCTCGGTGCAATGTGCACAATACCTGTTCCGTCTTCCGTGGTAACGAAATCACCTCCAATAATCTTGAAAGCATCGCCATCGTTCGGTTGCACGAACGAAAGCAATTGCTCGTAACGAAGATTTAAAAGTTGTTTTCCGTTTAATTCTGAAACCGTTCTATTCGGAATTTTCTTATCTCCCGCAGTGAACTCTTCAAAGTTTTCTCCGTTTGCTACAGGGAAATATTTTTCACGAAGCGCTGAAGCTACAATGAAATAAGCATGCTCATTACCAAATGGAGTCAACGATTCAACAACGGTGTAGTTTATTTTTTCTCCAACAGCCAATGCCACGTTTGAAGGCAAGGTCCATGGAGTAGTCGTCCAAGCTAAAACATAAATCGGACGATCTGAATTCACATTGAGCGTTGCATGCGCATCAATCAATTTGAACTGGGCTACCGCTGAAGTGTCTTTCACTTCCTTATAGCAGCCCGGTTGATTCAATTCGTGAGAACTTAATCCTGTTCCTGCAGCTGGCGAATAAGGTTGAATGGTGTAGCCCTTATACAACAGATTCTTGTTGTGCAATTGTTGAAGCAACCACCAAACCGTTTCAATGTATTTGTTGTCATAGGTAACGTACGGGTCGTTCATGTCTACCCAATACCCCATGTCTTTGGTAAGTTTCTCCCACAGGTCGGTGTACTTCATAACCTCCTTGCGGCAGGCGTTGTTGTACTCTTCCACCGAAATGGTCTTACCAATGTCTTCTTTCTTAATGCCTAATGTTTTCTCTACGCTTAATTCAATGGGAAGTCCGTGCGTGTCCCAGCCGGCCTTGCGGTGAACCTGTTTTCCACGAAGGGTTTGGTAACGACAAAAGATATCTTTTATGGAACGCGCCATAACGTGGTGAATGCCCGGCATTCCGTTCGCAGAAGGTGGCCCTTCGAAAAACACGAACGGCTGTCCGCCTTCGCGTTCAGTGATACTGCGTTGGAAAACACTCTCCGCTTCCCAGTATGCTTGTATATCGTTCGCTATTTGTGGAAGCGACAATCCTTTGATTTCCCTGTATTTGCCCATGGAAGGTATTGAAAATAGAGTGCAAAGATAAAAAACAAAAGCGGAGGGTTGACCTCCGCTTTTCAAGTGCGCATGGAGGGACTCGAACCCCCACGCCTCGCGGCACCAGATCCTAAGTCTGGCGCGGCTACCAATTACGCCACATGCGCATGCTGCGGTGCAAATATACAATGCTTCTTGGAATATGAAAGTTTTTCTCTTCTGGATTAACTTAAATAGATGAAATATTTCGTTTTTTCTTTCAGTTTATTGCTGAGTTTTTTCGGTAGATGCCACGCGCAGTATACACAGGGCTCAAGAATGGCGGCACTTAGCGGAAGTGCAATTACGCAGAGCGATGCTTTTTCCGGCTTTCACAACTTGTCTGCTTCTTCCGAAATGAAGGGGCTGAATTGCTCTTTTTATGGACAGATGCCCTACGGAATTTCCGCTATAAACGACGGTGGAGTGGCTTTTTTGAAGCGTTTCCGAACGGGAGTTATGGGAGTGGTATGCCAATCTTATGGGAATACCGAGTTTAACCGAAAGCGCGTGAATGTTGGTTATGCCATGGTATTGTCCCAAAAGTTAAGTGCTTCAGCGAGTCTCGGTTACTCTTCCACCCGAATAATGAATGGCTATGGAGTGGCTTCCAATTTTTGGATGAACGTGGGTGCAACGTATGACGTTCGCAAGGATTGGAAATGGGCTGCTGTAGCCGATCTTCCAATGACATCAATAAAGAACGCCGAAGATTTGCCGGCAATGCTGCGGCTTGGAACAACTTGTTCGTTTGGAGAACAGGTGAGCTTATCTGCGCAGCTGTCCTCTTCGACTTCAGAAATAGCTTCCTTGAGTTACAGTTTTGGATTGGAATATTTTCCAATGGAAGTGATTGCCTTTCGTTTGGGAATGAACACGCATTGGCAGACGTGGTCCATGGGCGTAGGAACACGCTTGAAGAACTATTCGTTTGACGCATGTGCAACCGTTCATCCACAATTGGGAATTACTCCGCAAATTTCTTTTACTTATGGAAGGAACAACTAAGTGTTTGCTTTTTTTATTTTTTATGTTGAAGGTGATTTGTCCTTTTGCTCAGCATTCGGAAGAATTCGAGTTGGATCAAGTGGTTGATCAGCGCATTGAAAGCATTTCAAGTTTGACGGAAGAAGGAGGTGAGATTGATTATTCTTCGCTGACGGAAGACTTGAATTATTTCGCTCGACACAGGCTCAATCTCAATTCAGCGGAAATAGCGGACTTGCAAGCCTTGGTTGTTTTGAGCGATGCTCAAATTAATTCGTTGTTCATGCACATTTCCAAATATGGAAAATTGAAAAGCATCTTTGAATTGCAGAGTGTTGTAGGCCTTGATCTGACGACCGTTCGGTGGTTGCAGCCTTTTGTTTTTGTGAATGAAGAAGATGGTTTTTCTGATTTTTCATTTCGAAGGTTGCGTGAAGAGGGAACGCATGATGTTCTCTTTCGAGCGAAAAGAACGTTGCAAGAACAGGCCGGATTTATTCCAGATCTAATGACTGGAAAGAAGAATTTTTTAGGAAGTGAATACGGAACGTATTTGCGCTATCGTTTTCAATACCGAAGGAATATTGCATTCGGACTAACGCTTGAAAACGATATTGGCGAGCCGCTTCGTATGGGACCCGATTTTAAAAGCGCCGCGCTATTCATTCGCGAAGCGAAAGTGCTGAAGCAATTGGCTATAGGCGATTATCAGGTTCAGTTCGGACAAGGACTCACTTGCTGGAACAGCATGGCTTTCGGCAAGTCTTCTATCAGCGTTCAAGTGAAACGAAACGCGCAAAACCTTCGTCCGTATTCTTCAGTAAATGAGAACTCTTTCTTCCGTGGTGCAGGCGCAACTTTGGGAAATAAATTTTTCAGTACAACACTCTTTGTGTCACGAAGAAAGCTCGATGCAACATTCACAAACGATACTGTGCTTTCTGACGACAATCAAGTGGTCAGTGCTATTGCGCTTGGCGGTCTTCATCGAACAGAAAGTGAACGCGCGAATAGGAATGCTTTGACTGAAAATATTTATGGTGGAAATGTGCAAGTTCAACGAGGTGTGTGGAAACTCGGAGCTGTTGCGGTTCACAGAAGTTTCAGCGATTCAATTTCAGCGAAGACCGACTGGTATGCGCAAGGGAAATTTGCAGGAAGAAATCAAGATGTCATGGGTGTCTATGCGGAAGGGGTGTGGCAGAATGTCTCGCTTTTCGGCGAAGTTTCAAGAAGTTCGAATGGAGCAATGGCTTCTGTTTTTGGAATGACCGCGGCTTTGCATGCGCGTGTTTCTGCAACGCTTTTGTTTCGCGATTTTGACACCGATTTTCAAGCGGTGTATTCGAATGTTCTTGCGGAAGGAAACAGCGTTCTTCCTTCGAATGAGAGAGGAATGTATGCCAGTGTTCAAGCTCAATTATCGAAGAAAATAAGCATGAACGCCTACACAGATGGTGTTCAATTTCCTTGGTTGAAATACCAAGTTACCGCACCTTCAAGTTTTAGCGACAACCTTATTCAATTCAATTACAGGCCCGATAAAAAGCATGAGTTCTATGCGCGAATGCGCATTCGAAGAACTTCGATTGATCGAAATGTTTTGAATCGAATTGATTATCCTGTAGATCGTTTTTCTCAGCAAATTCGATTGAATTTTATTTTCAGTCCGACTGAAAGTTTGAAGTTGCACAGTCGGATTGAATTAGTAAAAACCAATGAAGAAGGGCTTCCAACTGAAACGGGATATTTGATTTTTCAAGATGTCATTTGGAAGAAGATGAATGTTCCAGTTAGCGTAACGATTCGTTACGCATTGTTTCAAGCAGATACCTGGAATGCGCGTATTTATGCATACGAGAACGATGTTCTCTACAGTTACAGCATTCCGGCTTATTATGGAAAGGGAGCAAGAATCTACGGTATCTTCAAATTCGATGTTCGAAGAAACATAGACGTTTGGTTTAGAATTGCGCAATGGACTTACACCGATCGAGATTTCATCTCTTCGGGAAATTCAATGATTAGCGGGTTTCGAAAAACAGATTGTACGCTGCAGATGCGCATGCAATTTTAGATTCGTTTTAGAATTTCATTTTCAATTTCTTCGCTGTCCCAAACGGCTTCAATGTCGGGTCTGTTCATGACTTCCTTCATGATTTCATTTTGACGAATACCGCTGCTTAATGCTTCGTGATAGGGAATGTGACTGAAGGTTACTTGCGAATAAAGTGGAATCCATTTTTCAGGATACTTCGTTGCAAAGCGACCTTCAATTTTCTTCTGAAGAAGGAAATCTTTATCGGCAGTTAAATCGCGCATCTCAATGTAATTGCGAAGTGCTAATTCTAAAATGGCATCTCCGTTTGGTTTACGAATTTTACCGTATTCTTTCAATAGATCAGGATGGTCTTCACCCATTTCCGTCATAAGACGATCAAGTTCACTGCAGTCTTCAAACCCGCTATTCATGCCCTGCCCGTAAAATGGAACGATAGCATGAGCAGAATCTCCCATAAGCGCCACTTGGTTTTTGTAGTTCCAAGGATTGCATTGGGTCATGACTAAACTCGCGGTTGGATTCGTGTTGTAATCGAGCAACAATTCCGGCATCATTGCTTTTGCGTCTGGAAAATATTTTTCGAAGAAATCGAGAACGTCTTGATCTGTTTTCAGTTTATCGAAAGAAACTTCGCCTTCAAAAGGGAAGAAGAGCGTGCATGTGAAACTGCCGTCGATATTGGGAAGTGCAATCATCATGAATTCTCCTCGAGGCCAAATGTGAAGACAGTCTTTGCGCATTTGATGTGTACCATCTGCATTTGCAGGGATCTCTAATTCCTTGTAACCATGGTCTAAGTACGACTGAGAATATTCGTTGCGATCGAGCTTCGTCATGCGCGCACGAACAGCGCTGAATGCGCCATCTGTGCCGAAAATCTGATCGAATTTTTGACGAACACGCTCGCCATTTTTATCTTCGAAAACAATGGTGTTTGTATCGAGTTCAACATCTACGCATTTGTGCTCGAAGTTGAGTGAAACGTTTTCGAATTCAGCAGCGCAACGCACCAATGTTTGATTCAGAATCCCTCTAGAAACACTGTATATGGCTTGCCCTTCTTTTCCATAGGGTTGGTAGGTGAGCTCGCCATTTACTGCGTGCATTAATCGTCCACTCATGGGAAGTGCGACCTCTTCAATTTCCTTGCGAATACCGGCGCCTTCAAGTCCTTTCCAACCGCGATCACTTAGCGCAAGATTTATACTTTTTCCTTGAACAACCTTCACGTTGCGAATGTCTGAACGACGATCAAACACGGAAACGGTATACCCGCGTTTAGCCAGGTAAACAGCCCATAAACTTCCAACTAATCCTGCCCCAACAACGGCAACGTTTTTCTTGTTCATATTAGATAGCATTTAATGCATTCGTTAAATCTTCAATTAAGTCTTCTGCGTCTTCAATACCCACACTCAATCTTAAAAGTGAATCGGTAATTCCGCTTCTTTCTCTTTCTTCTTTTGGAATAGATGCGTGTGTCATAGACGCGGGGTGTCCAAGCAATGACTCTACTCCGCCTAAGGATTCAGCCAGAGAGAATACTCGAACTGCCTGTGCCAATTTCGAAGCGTCTTCAAAACGATCTCCTTTCAAACTGAATGAAATCATTCCACCGAAATCGCGCATTTGTTTTTTAGCAACATCATGATTCGGATGCGAGGGGAAACCAGGCCAGTAAACCTTTTCCACTTTCGGATGATTGGCTAGGAAGTTCGCAACAACAACACCGTTTGCACAATGTCTTTCCATGCGAACATGCAAGGTTTTCAAACCACGCAATACTAAGAAGCTGTCTTGTGGTCCGGGTGTAGCACCGCATGAATTCGTTATGAATGCCAATTGCTCATATAAGTTGTCATCGTTGGTGCACAAAGCGCCCATCACAACATCGCTGTGTCCGTTTAAATATTTCGTAGCACTGTGCATAACAATATGCGCGTTCATGTCCAACGGATTTTGAAGGTATGGCGATGCAAAAGTGTTGTCTATGACAGAAATCAAATTGTGTTTTTTTGCAAACTCTACGCTTCTTTCAATGTCTATGATTTTCATCATGGGGTTGGTTGGAGTTTCCACCCATAACATTTTTGTCTTTGCGTTCACTGTTCTTTCCAATGCATCGAAATCATGCATATCAACGAAGTGAAATACAATTCCATATTTCGCAAAAACTTTCGTGAACATGCGGTAGCTTCCACCATATAAATCGTCTGTTGCAATGACTTCGTCGCCAGGAACAAGAAGCTTAATGATAGCGTCTGCCGCTCCCATTCCGCTTGAAAAACACAAACCGTGTTTAGCGTTTTCCAATTCTGCCAAGCAACGCTCCAATGCAACACGCGTTGGGTTTTTACCACGTGCGTAGGCATAACCTTTGTGAACACCCGGAGACTCCTGAACGTATGTTGAAGTTTGATAGATAGGAGTCATAATGGCTCCTGTTGTTGGATCGGGCTCTTGTCCCGCGTGAATGGCTTTTGTTCCGAAACGCATGGTAAAATTTTTCCGCAATTTACACCGAAGCGCTCACAAACAAGCAGAACTATTTACACGTTCTTTTCAATATACTTGATGATCTGTCCTGCAATATCGACACCTGTTGCAGATTCAATTCCTTCAAGGCCTGGAGAAGAATTCACCTCTATAATTAATGGACCTCTATCGCTGCGAAGCATGTCAACCCCAGCAATTCCGAGTTTCATGGCGTTAGCCGCTTTGATTGCAGCGATTTCTTCTTCCGGAGTAAGCTCAATTACTTTGGCGGAGCCACCTCTGTGTAGGTTGCTTCGGAATTCTCCTTCCTTCGCTGTGCGCACCATTGCGCCGACTACATGTCCGTCTACCACAAACGCACGAATGTCTTCCCCACGAGATTCTTTAATGAATTCTTGAACAATCACACGTGCTTTCAGACCGTTGAAGGCCTCGACAACTGAAACCGCAGCTTTTTTATTTTCTGCAAGCACAACACCCAATCCTTGTGTTCCTTCTAAAAGCTTAATGATAACAGGCGCTCCGCCAACTTCCATCAATGTACGTTCAACGTCTTTTGAGTAGTTGGTGAATACTGTTTTCGGAAGACCGAGGCCAGCGCGAGATAAGATTTGTAGGCTACGCAGTTTGTCGCGTGAACGAACCAATGCTTGAGATTCTACTGCGGTGAACACGTTCATCATTTCAAACTGACGAACCACTGCTGTTCCGTAAAAAGTTACGGAGGCACCGATACGCGGAATAACTGCATTAACACCAATTATTTCTTCACCTCGATAAAGAACTTTTGGTTTTCTTTTTTCAATTACTAAATCGCACTTTGAGTGATCGATGACACGAATTTCGTGACCTCTTTTCTGAGCGGCCTCAACCAAACGCTTGGTGCTATAAAGCTTCACATTTCTTGACAGTACAACTAAGTTCATGAATCCAAAGTTTTTTGAGGTGCTTGATTTGATGAATTTTCTTTTGACGTCAAACCAAATTTGATTTTGTACCAAGCCCTTTCGTGGAAATAATAGAGAAGCATTTTAGAAATGACTTCCACACCACCAATAGCAAGCCCCTTATTGATCTCTCCGGTGATTATCCAACTGAGGATAATTGTATCAAAGGTGCCAATAATTCTCCAAGTTACAGTTTTTGCCAAATGTCTCTTTCGACTCATATTTGAGGTGAAAGATAATAACACAGGGCATAAACTTTAGATTTCAATTTGTGATTTAACAATATCATTACAATAAATTATTGAATAGATTTTTATTTTTTTGAATTATGCTCTCAGTGTTAATTTTTTCTTGAGCGTAAACAATAGCTCCATCTGACCATTTACGATAGGTTTCATTCGATAGATTCAAGAAAAAGTTCAGCGAGATAGCAAGGGTTGATGAATTCAACGGAGATGCTTTTCCTGCGTTGAATTCTTCAATGTTTTTCCAAGGAGTTTGATCTGAAATAACAACGGGTGTTCCAAAAGAAAGCGCTTCTGCTATTGCATGTCCATAATTTTCACCGCGAGTGGGTAGGAAAAAAAGATGAGCGTTTTCATAGAATACGTTTAGTTCGTCTTGATTTTTGTGTCCGTGTAAAGTAATTTGAATAGATGTATTTTCTTTTGAGTAAGATTGAATGGTCCGAACTAATTCTGCATTTTCTTTTAATCCTACAATATCCCAAATTACAGGAGACTTTGGAGCCCAATTTCGAAAAGTTTCCAGTGCTTCGTAGTACCCTTTCTCTGGGCTAATTCTTCCCACAGTTAGTATTCTAAATGGATAGGAAATTTCCTTGGTTTTAGCTGAAATTGTTGCGTTGGAAATATTTGGAGCAATGCGAATCTTCGCTTTCGGAAACAACTGAAGAATTTCATTGCGCTCAATTTCACTGGTCGCATGCCAACAGATATTTCCGTAAGTATTATTTGCTTTGGCAAAAAACAAAAACAGTCTTTTCTTGAATCCTTTTTGATTGAACGCTGCTGGTTTTAACATTCCTCGGGGAGCAAGCACAATCTTTTCAGACCATCCATTTTTCCGACATATACTTAACGGAGAAAGTGTGAATTTCGGAGACCACATCGAGTTCAAATAAATGCGGTCGGGTTCTAGTTCTTTGTAAAGGTTAAAAATGAAATTTTCTGTTAATGATTTTTCATTCAGATAATACACTAGTATTTTTTCTTGAAGGCTTTTTTGCCAAGTATTGGATTTTATTCCAGGGTAAGGCGTCGTGCTGTTCAAGTCGGTATTTCTCGTCACGACATAGAACTGATCTGAACTGAATTTCATTAATGATATCAGCGATTGAATGGGACCGCCCGCTTGTGATCCAGGATAAAACCAATCGGTGAATACCAGAATTTTCATTGTTCGAAGTTAATCTTATTGTTCTTCATCCAATGTCCCAAAACAGATAAATGCCAAAATGAAATGAAGGACTTTTCTTCACTTCCCATTAAAAATTTACTCCATGCGTTTTTAAGTACCTTTTCATTCACGATATTTTGATTGTACAATTCTTGAAAACCAGATTCGGTAAATTCTTTTAGCTCGTTTTTCATCCAAACGCTCCAAGGCAAGGTGAATCCCATTTTCTTTCGGTTCACGACTTCATCTGGAAGAATATCTGCAAACGTTTCTGTAAGAAATTTTTTGGGTGAAGTGGGGTACTTCAAATCATTGGAAAGGTGCGTTGCTAATTCAACAACGTTATGATCTAAAAAGGGCACGCGAATTTCAAGTGAATGCGCCATGCTCATTTGATCGCTATCGCGAAGCAAAACATGCTGCATGTATGATTCAATCTCTGCGGCAGAGATACGGTTTAGAAGCGGTGCATTCTTTTCAAAAATGAATTTATAATTCTGCTCAATCTCGAAGTGATTTGTTTTACGCGTTAACAATTCGTTAGCGTTCCAAACCTTTCGAACGAGCGGAAATGCATGCGCAAGATTTACTTGTTTCAGTCCTAATAATTCAGCTTTTTTTCGAAGCGATCGATTAGAAGAAAACGAAGAAAGCAAAAGTGAAGCGGATTTTCTTAACGGATAGGATAGTTTTAAAGCAAATGATTTTTCAATGCTGTTCATGTATTGAAAGACCGGGTAACCAGCGAACAATTCGTCTCCGCCTAATCCGGATATGGCTACTGTAATGCCAGCTTCCTTCGCGGCTTTCGAAACAGCATAGGTATTCGGTCCATCTCCGCTAGGAAAATCTATGGCCGCTATTGCAGCAGTAATGTCTTTTAAAAATTCGCTTGCGCTGAGGTTAATCTCGTGATGATTGGTGCTGAATTTTTTCGCTACAAGTTGCGCATACTTTCTTTCGTCGAAGGCTTCTTCTTCGAAAGAAATTTGAAACGTATTTATTTTTTCGCTTCGAACTTCCGACATTAATCCAACTAATAAACTCGAGTCAATTCCTCCACTTAAGAATGCTCCAAAAGGAACATCGGCACGCATGTGTTGCTCAACCGATTCTTTCATGCTTGAACGCAAAAGATCTTGAGCTGTTTTCTTATCCGATAGTTCGTAACTCGTGTCGTTTAACAGTCGGTAATAACAGTGCTTAGAAATTTCATTTCGCTTGAAATGCAGGTAATGTCCGGCCTCTAGCAATTGTACTTTTTCAATTAAAGTATTCGGGGCACAGACGGTTTGCGTTTCAATGTATTCTTCAAGTGCTGAGCGATTGAATTTTCGAGGTACTAGGTCACTTGCCAATAGCGCCCTCAATTCGGAGG
>JBILOU010000079.1:0-7961 GCA_044374295.1 Flavobacteriales bacterium
ACATTCCCTTATTATCTTCGCTGAATGTATCCAACTTTATATCATGCCTTCTACGATTGGTTCGGTGTCGAATGGTCTTGGGCGAAAATGCTGAATAGCTTCGGGTTCTTTGTGGCCTTGGCATTTATTGCAGCGAGTTACACGCTGACCCTCGAGTTAAAGAGAAAAGAGTCGCTTGGACTCATTAAGGGTGGCATACGCAAGGTCGTGATTGGTGGAGCGCCAAACATGATGGATATTTTCTTTTCCGGATTAATGGGATTTATTCTCGGATGGAAAGTAATTTACTTGTTAATGAATAGCGCTCGTTTATTCAACGGGGTGAATTCACCTCAGCATATTATCTTCTCTAAAAGTGGTTATCCGTTATTGGGAATCTTAATCGGTGGAGGGTATGCGTATTACCGATATTACGTTGAAAAGAAGAAGCAACTTCCAAAAACCGAAATTAAAATGGAGGCGTATTCCGCAGGTGAATACACAGGAACCATAACGTTTCTTGCAGCCATTGGCGGACTCGCCGGTGCTAAGTTGTTTCACTTGTTTGAGAATCCAGCTGAATTGCGCGAGTTCTTTACAAATCCGTCATTGGAAAGTTTTATCAGTGGTCTCACTGTTTACGGCGGTCTTATCATGGGCGCCATTGTGGTTCTTACTTATGCCAAAATGAAGGGAATGCCTCTACTTGTCCTTTCAGATGCGGCTACTCCAGGAATGATTTTGGCATACGGTATCGGCAGAATGGGTTGTCACACCAGTGGCGATGGCGATTGGGGAATAGAAAACTTAAGTCCGAAGCCCGGCTGGCTTTCGTGGTTACCCGATTGGGCTTGGTCTTACGACTATCCGAACAACGTGAATAGAGTAGGAGAGCTCATGAGCTCAGATGTATATCCCGGCTACGGAACACATTTGGTTCCGGGAGTTTTTCCGACACCTTTGTATGAGATTGTTGCTGCTGTTGCGATATTCATTTTTCTATGGGCCATTCGCAAGCGTGTGAGTGCGGCAGGAGTAATTACAGCGGGATACTTAATCTTAAACGGATTGGAGCGTTTCTTCATTGAAAAGATACGCGTAAACAATAAATTCGACTTTTTGGGTGTTCAGGCTACACAGGCGGAAATTATTGCCGTGTTGTTTATGCTGGGAGGAGTTACATTGCTTTACTTTTCGCTACGGAAAAAATCAAATAACTCGGCCTCATTGACCTAGAAAACAGTGGTTTATTTCAAAATTGTGAAAGAAAAGATGTTTTTTTTCTTGAAATTGAAAGAAAGATAGTATTACATTTGTGCCCCGTTTCGTTTGCGAAACACAACATTTAAGAAACATAAAAAAACTTACAGATATGGCGGTTGAAATTACAGACACAAACTACAGCGAATTAGTTGATGGTTCAGACAAAGTAGTAATGATTGATTTTTGGGCGGAGTGGTGTGGTCCATGTAAATTGGTAGGTCCTATCGTTGACGAATTGTATTCTGAATACGAAGGCCGTGCAGTTGTAGGTAAAGTTAACGTAGATAACAATCCAGAGATCAGTGCTAAATTTGGAATTAGAAATATCCCTACAATCATTTTCGTGAAGAACGGAGAAGTTGTAGACAAGAGCGTAGGTGCTGTTCCAAAAAACGTACTTTCTGAAAAGCTTGATGCTATTCTATAACAGTTTTTTTTTTTTTTTGAAGAGGACCTCGGTCCTCTTTTTTTTACTACAAATGTGGTATTGCTCAAGGATGATGTTTGGTGTTCCTTTGCAATTGAGAATTAGTCTAAATAAAAGAAATGAGAAGAGCGATTTATACAACAGTGCTTTGTTTATGCGGGATTCACGCTTTTGCGCAGAATGATAGTTTGCCATCATTCACGCAATCGCCAGATACTTTACCAAAGTACATTATAAGACACCTTGAAATTAAAGTAGCTGTATTGGACGAGACCGGAAATCTTCCGGCAGTTGACGGAGTTAGAATATATGGTGGAAAGAAAACGGCTTTTGTTACGCCAGAGAAACTGAACATTGATTTGTCTTCCAACAACTCCCGTCAGCTCTTTGGAAGAATCCCTGGTATTATGGTTTGGGAAAGCGATGGAAGCGGCATTCAAACAGGAATTGCAACACGCGGATTAAGTCCCAATCGTTCTTGGGAATTCAACATGCGTCAGAATGGATACGATATTTCTTCAGATGTATTCGGATATCCAGAAGCGTATTACACTCCGCCTGCCGATGCGGTTATGAGAATTGAAGTGCTTCGCGGAGCAAGTAGCCTTCAATACGGACCTCAGTTTGGTGGAATGATTAATTATGTCTTTGACACTGCTCCTGCCACAAACGGCAGTGAGACAAAGATTCGTCAGACCTTCGGCTCTTACGGTTTGTTCAACAATTTTATTAGCACAGGAGTTCGTAAGGATAAATTTTCGTTCTATTCATTTTACCACAGAAGATCGGCTGACGGATGGAGAGAGAACAGCGCCTATTCAACACAAACAGGATTTATCTCAATGGGATATGATTTCAACAAGCATATAAAGTTGAAAGCTGAATATACCCATTCAACCATGATGAGTCAACAGCCAGGCGGATTAACCGATGCGCAGTTTGAGCAAAATGCGCAGCAAAGCTATCGCGCGCGCAATTGGATGCACATTCCATGGAACATGATGAATGTACAGTTGGATATAGTTTCATCCGAAAAATTTCAACTTGAATTAAAAACTTTTGGGTTGCTTGCTACGCGCGGAAGTGTTGGGTTCTTAGATCCGATCAATACTGCAGACAATGTTTTAAGTACCACGAATGATTACGCCGTTCGAAGAGTTGATAGCGACCGTTATCAAAATATAGGAACCGAGTTGCGCGGTAAGTATGCTTTTAAATTATTTGGAAATGAACAGACGCTTGCCTTCGGTGCTCGCGCTTATCAGGCGAAGACCTTCCGTCATCAAAAGGGTAACGGCACAACAGGATTCGATTACAACATGGAATTGGATTCATTGGGATACAAAGTGAATTACGTTTTTGGAACGAAGAACTACGCTTTATTTGCTGAACAGGCGCTGTATGTTGGAAAACGATTTTTGTTTGTTCCTGGTGTTCGTTTAGAGCAAATTACAGCTTCAGGAAGTGGAACAGTAAATTACAACAGTGGAGCTATTCCGTTGCAAGAACGTACCGTTTCAAAAGTACTGGCCGGAGTAGGAGCAGAGTTCCATTTGAATGAAAAAAATGAAGTTTACGCGAATGTATCACAGGCCTTTCGTCCAATGACATTTTCAGAAGTGGTTCCTTCAACCACAACAGACGTTATAGATCCGAACTTAAAGGACAGCGAGTCGTTGAACATAGACCTTGGCGTGCGTGGTTCTTGGAAGAATTATGTGAGCTACGATGTGAGTGTTTATCAAATGAATATTCAAGATCGAATTGGGGCATACACTGAACCTACATCGTCCATTCGTTACGTTACAAATATTGGTTCTTCTTTATCGAAAGGCGTTGAGATGTATGTGGAAGGAAATCTCATTCAAGCGCATCATTCGGGAAGAATAATAAGTGTGCATCCTTTTGCTTCAATAGCCTATAACGAAGCGGTTTACACTTCGTGGAACGACCCTACAATTGCCGCAGGATCTTCTTCCGACCGAACAAATAATATGGTTGAGAATGCTCCACGTCGCATTCAGCGTTATGGTTTGACGTGCAAGCTGAATCGCTTCACAGCAACCTATCAGTTGAACAAGGTGAGTGATGCCTTCGCAGACGCCTTGAATACAGTGACACCTAACGCGGCTGCAACAACGGGATTAATTCCGGCTTATCAAGTCAGCGATTTAAGTTTCGCTTATAACGGAAAAGAAAAGTATACCCTTCAAATGGGCGTGAACAACCTCTTCAACGAAAGTTATTTCACAAGAAGGGCCGGAGGTTACCCCGGCCCTGGATTGTTACCTGCGAATGGAAGAACTTACTTCTTCACATTCGGAATTCAGATTTAATCTTATACTTGTTTGATCATTTGAACGTTTAGTGCCAACTTGATCACCTCGTCTAATACGATGGATCCGTCTTCGCTAGTTGCGTTCCAAGTCAAACCGTATTCACTTCTGTTTAAAGAACCCGTGATTTCGAAACCTGTTTTTACCTGTCCCCATGGATCAACCACAGTACCGGTAAATTCAACATTCATAGAAACCTCTTTTTGTACTCCGTGCATGTCGAAATGACCTTTCATCAAGTATTGTCCGTCACCAGTCTTTGTGAAAGAAGTTGATTTGAAAGATAATTTCGGGAATTTCTCAACGTCGAAAAACTCAGGGCTCTTCAAATGACCGTCGCGTTGCTCGTTACGTGTATTCACAGAGTCAATGTCAGCCTCAAAAGAAATTTCAGCATCTGAAAAATCAGCCGCGTCGGCCGCCATAGTTGCAGTGTACGAATTGAAAACGCCGTTCACATTCGTAATCATCATGTGACGAACTTTGAACCCAATTTCGCTGTGAGAAGGGTCTATGTTCCAAATTTGTTTGCTCATGTTATTTGTTTTTTTCTAATTTAAGCTATTTAAGTTTGAACGAAGCGAGTTTACAATAAAATAATGTGGTCTTTTACAATGTTGAGTTGAGCAGTCTGCCCGATTCAATGAGTTTTTTCAACAGTGGTGAACGACGCATGTCTTCCAACAAATTTAAATGTCCCACGTGGTGCGTATCTGTTCCAATGAAATCGACCAAGTCGGCTTCAATAAGGCGTTCAGATATACGCTTCACACCAGGACCGTAATGACCGGTTAGACAATTCGTGTTAATCTGAATTAGAATGCCGCGATCTGCAACATCTTCGTATTTCGAAAAGTTGCTGTGCCAATATTCGTAACGTTCTGGATGAGCAAGAATAGGCTTGTATCCGTTCAATTGCAAATTGAAGACCGCGCGTTTATAGTTGATCTGTTCGGTGTCGAACGACAATTCAAATAAGACATATTTATCTCCAAAACAGAGAATGTCATCTTTGGCAATCAACTCTTCGAAATGCTCATCTACGTAATATTCTGCAGCGGCTTCCAACTGAACATCAATACCTCGAAGTTTCAATTCTGCTTGAACAAGTGCTTGCTTCTCGTGAATAATCTCGGTCGTGTTTTTATACATGTCCCAGAAAATATGCGGAGTGGTAATGAGCTTTTGATAGCCCATGCTGTGCAAAGCGGAAATGAGTTCAATGGAATTCTCGAGGTCTGTTGAACCGTCGTCAATACCCGGAAGCAAATGGCTGTGCATGTCGACAACAATAGGAGCGAAGCTCAGGGCCTCTTCCAATTGTGGACTTTTCTTTTTAAAAAGGTTTCCGAATACTGACATACTTATTTTCTTGTTTGCTAAGATAACTCAATCGCTCGAGTTGATTTAGTTTATGTTGAAACGAAACCCAATACGGAACCAACGTCCAGGCATTTCAATGAATCCTTGATCAATGTATTTTTTATCTAGCAAATTCGTCACGTCGATATTCATCGTAATGTTTTCATTCAACTTCCACATGCCGCGGAAATCAAATACGGTATAGTTAGTTCCTGTGAAACGTTCTGTATAGCGGACGGTGAGGTTCGTGCTAAATGAGTTTGTGATTTGCTGACGGTATTGAAAAGTAACGCGGTGTCTTGCGTGATACAAGGCATATTTGCTTTGCACATAGTTTTCCGTTCCGAGTTGCGCATCGAGGTAGGTGTAGTTCAACTTTAAAGTTGTTTTGTCGCCAACTAGCCAATGCAGATTCGCATTCACCCCTAAGAAATTAACGGTGGTGAAGTTGGAAGGCGTCCATTTATCGGCATCACTCACTCGCGTGTAATTGATGGCGTTGTATACGCTGCGATAGAATCCGCTGGCAGTGAAATTCAAACTTCCGAATTTCTTGAATCCCACTTCGAAATTACCTGCTTTCTCTTCCAATAGCGAATCGTTACCTGTGTTTGCACGATCGGAGTAATACAATTCAGTGTAGGATGGAAGTCGATTTCCGGTTCCTGCATTTGCGAAGATGGCGTAATTGTTTCTTAGGTTACGAATCGTTTCAATTCCTGGAAAGAAGCTGACACCATTGGCAGTATTGTATTGAGCATTCACACCGAAGGTTGTGTTGAAGCGTCCAAGCATAAATCTTTCTTCGCCATAAATGTTGAAGAACGAACGTGAATGATCGCCGAGGTTGGTGCTTTGAATGATTTCCGTTCTTGCTTCAGCACCTAAACCGAGTTGACCAAACTTATTTCCTCTTGTCGCGTGAAGCTCAAGACCCGCCGCTTTGCTGTTGTGTGTGTTTTCATAGAGACTCGGATTGTCTTCAACAAGCACATAATGATCTTTGTTGAAACGCGCATAGGCAATGGGCTTGAAGGTCCAATTACCTCTCCTGTCTGAGAAATTTGCTTTCGCTGAAACAAAGGAAGTGTTCACCTCTTCAACCGCGTCTTTGTCGAACGGAAATGCATAAAAGCCGTTGGCTCCAAAGCTGTTTTTGAAATGTCCGGCCATGATATCCAAGGTGTTGTTTCGCTTCAACTGGTAATGTCCGAGGTAACTGATGCGTTGTTGGTCATTGGCAGAATTGTATCGGTATCCGTTCGTTTTGAATTGACCTGCAGAAATACTGTGTTGCGATCTGTTTCTTCCGAATGCAGCCATGGCTTGAATGCCATTCGCAACATAACCTTCTTGCGAAGAGGCAGTGGCGTTGAAGGTTTCAACAAACGATGAGCCTGCTCTAGGCAACGAAGTAATAATGTTAATGGCACCGGCCAAGGCATTCGAACCGTAGATTCTTCCAGCAGTTCCGCTCATGACTTCAATGCGTTCAATTTGCGAAAGGTCAACCGGAAGGTTCAGCATGTGGTGTCCGGTTTGCGGATCGCGCATGGGAACACCGTTGATTAGAATAAGGCATTGCTCAAATCCCGCGCCCATCATGGAGATGTCTGCTTGCGCTCCGAACGGCCCGCGCTCGCGAATGTCTAGTCCAGATACATAGCCCAACAGTTCATTCACGCTTCTAACCGGAAGCGACTGTATGTCTTTCTTTGAAATGGTTTGCACATCTCTTGCGTAGTTTCCGTTCAAACGTTTCTCTTGAATGCTTGTCCCAACAAGCACATAGGTTTCTATGGTAGGAAGGTTTGGGTAAACTTGGGGAATAACATAAGGTCTTCTCGGAGGTTCAACGATAACCTTAATAGAATCAGGTTGAGCCCAAGAACTCAATGCTGCTGAGGCCGCGAAGGCAGTTAACAGGAGATGTTTTGTTTTCATAGTACCGAATTAAAATCAGTGGTGCGAAGATACTTCAATGTGTTTCGTACATTTGCACTTCAAATCTTGAATTATGAATCATGCAGTGAAGTTTTTGTTTGCGCTATCGAGCGTGTTTATGACCGTTCTATTGTTTAGCGAAGGCTATTGGGGAAGAGGTATTGCCATGATTATTCCTACGGCAATACTGGTTTTCATGTGCACGCGCAGTGTTCGAATGATACTGGTGTTTTATTACATGCAAGTTCAGAAGATTGAAAAGGCTCGCAAGTGGTTAGAGCGCATTAAAGTGAATCAGTTGTGGAAGAATCAACGCGGATATTACTTCTTCATTAAAGGATCTATGGATGTTCAAACCAACAAGTTCTCTGAAAGCGAGCGTTTGTTCAAAGAAGCATTACGTCTTGGCTTGAAGAAGGACGTTGACAAAGCAGCAGTTTATTTAAATCTTGCTGTTTTATCTGGAAACAAGAACGATAAGATGACAGCGACCATGCATTTGAAAAAAGCTGAAGCGTTGGATTCAAAAGGCTATTTGAAAAACGACATCAAGCAAGTGAAGAAGATGTTGAATGCCAGTCCGAAGATGGTTCGTCGTTAATCAAGTTAAGAGAAGTTAAGAGAGGGGAATAGGTGGGAAGAATGTGCGA
>JBILOU010000025.1:0-27861 GCA_044374295.1 Flavobacteriales bacterium
CCCTTCTTACGGAGCGCAAGTGGCCGACTCACTTCGCCCGAGTATTCAGAAACCGTTAGGAACTGTTGCTTTAGGTGGAAATTTGGGAACCATGTTGGGAATGAATCTGTACGGTAATTTCAAAACGAAATACGGACAATGGGGCGTGCGCGTGGGTGGTATTCAATGGTTGAGTATTTCTGATTTGACCTTCGGTTCTTTCCGCGGTTACAATCGTTTTATGTTGTTTGAAAGAAATCCGTGGGATCCTATGGGAAACAGCGCAGCTTCTAGATATCAGCAGTATTTCGATCAAGGAAGTATAGATCAAGATTCTCGTTGGGGTAACCGAGCCTTCCAAGGCGCAGTGATTGAAGGAAAAGAATTGCCTAAGAATTTTTATCTCTTAGGTATGGTTGGAAAGAGTGAAATCAACGGTGGTTTTTCTGTTGTTCCGAACTATTCTTACGGTGGTAAATTGTTGCACAAAGGAAAGAAGAACGGATTCCTTGCGTTGAATACATTCAATAGCGTTAACTATACAGACAGCCTTGCCCGTGAGGCTTTTGGGCTTAATGTAATTACGCTCGAAGGTGTGACCAATATCAAAGGTCATACGCTTAAAGCAGAAATGGGTGTAGGTAAATATTACAGTCCAAGACATCAAGGAAAATGGGGTGAAGCGCTTCAATTGCGTTGGTCTACCCCGGTTATTGGTAGAAGACCAATCTTGGAAGTTCACGCTTTTCGTTTAAGTCCGAAGGTGGTTAACAACACTGCAATTTTTTGGAATACAGCAACACAAGAGTATGCTGCAAATGAGATTCCTGCAGGAGGTGTTGGTAGTTCTTCTTTACTGCAACCCTTTGGAAGTTCTATGATTCGTTTAGGTCAAATGACGAATAATCGTCAAGGTTTGAATTTGAACGTTCAGTGGGGAACTAAGAAATTTAAGTTCAGTGGAGGTATGGGCGCTTCTTCGGAATTGGAAGCTGCAGCGGCCATAATCACTTACGGTCATCCGGTCAACAGCGTCACGCGCTCACGCTTCTGGCGTTGGCAGTATCCTGCTAATGTTGGACCTTATGGAAGATATTCAGATATATACAGAGACACTTACGAATCTGTTCAGCTTTCAGACGATAGCTCCGGTGTGGTTATAAATAAGAAGCACTTCAATGTAGCCGAAGCGCAAATGAAGTATCAAGGAAAAATTGGAACACATAAAATATTTCTGTTTTCATTGTTACAAATGCAAAGCGCAGGAAGGAAATTTTCGCCAATTGTTGTGACCAACGAGAACGCATATGTTAGACAGTACTCTTCTGAACTTGAAGTCTACTATGAACTTACATCAACAGTAATGTTGAACGGATACGTTGGCTACGAAAGAACCATTGCGAATTATTTAACGAACATCGACGAAGTTTCTAGAAGACCGAGAAACCAATATGGAACCGGTTATGGATTAGGAGTAGATGTTGAGTTAGGAAGAAATACAAGACTTTATTTACGTCACCGTTGGTTCTCTTTCGAAGACAAAAGTTTCTCGTTAGATCATTTCAATGGAAGAGAATTAGTGGTTGAATTAAAAGCGTTTTTTTAATGAAAAATAAATTACACATTGTTGTTGGAATTGCTGCACTTGTAGTGACTCAGTTTGTTTCAGCACAGGAAAAAGATTTACGTAAAGTAGTTTTCACGGGTGCTGCACGTGGACTTTACTACGGAGATAGAATGAGTCAGGAAGTGGAAGATTCCATTACCATTCCACGCATGAATAGTGGTCACACCTTGGTTGATTTAGGAATGAATATTCGTCCGAATAGAAACACCGAAATTCAAGGTATGGTGCGTGTACGCAACGACTACGGCGGATTCTGGGGATCTGGAGTTAGCTTCGACATTCGTCAATTGTATATCAAAGGTGTTGCGGGTGGAGTGGTGCGTTACCAATTGGGTGACATCAACTACAAGCTTTCACCATACACGCTTTCCAACACGCAACAAGAAATTATTACGCAGGGTCCTGTTGTGTTTCAGCAACAAACGCGCTTGATGAATTACGATAATTTCTATGCGGCAGATAGTTCATGGAGACAACAAGGAGCGGCTGCTGAATTCGGATTGCAGTTTTCGAAGTTTGTGAAAGAGTTACAATTTCATACTGTTGCTACACGTGTTAGAACGACAGATTTTGGTAGTATTAACGATCGTTTATTCGCAGGATACAACGTGAACCTGGTTCAAAGTAATTTCCTTGAAATTGGAATGAATCACGTAACGCTTTTTGACATTGAAGGAACTTCTCGAAATCTAAGCACCTTCCACAATCCAGTAACTACGGGTACTTTATTGTTGAAGAAAGACATTTCCAACTGGAAAATGAAAGTGAATGTGGAAGCAGGAACTTCAAAAACATACTATGAGAAATTTGAAGGTTCACCGGAGACCAACGGAAAGATTTTCGATGCGAAATGGATGGGTGTTAACTCATCGAAAGGATTAAGTGTTGAAGCGGGATGGAAATATGTTAGTTCAGACTTCCGCAGTCCAGGCGCGCAAACCAAGCGTGTGAATTACAACTATCAGCCTGCTTCTTTCGGAAGAATTACGAATGATCAAGTGGTAAGAAATCTTACTGCCTTCGATTTAATGCGCGAGTCTAACGCATACAACCGTCAGCTTTCTTCCAACCTCATGTTAATTCAACCGAAGTACGACAACATTACGCCTTACGGAACTGCAACTCCGAACAGACAAGGATTAACTGTTAATGCGCGTTACGTTAGCCCAAGACAATTGTTCGAAATCTCTGCAACGCAGTTGATGTTGCAAGAAACTCGTGGCGAAGGAACATTGCTACCGCGTAAGTTCATGCGCTCAGAGGTGAAGGCTGTCGCGCATTTGAGTAAGCGTTTCGGCAGTAAGGATAAATTGTTCGATGTTTCTGTAAGATTCAGAAACGACAATACTTCTCGCGAAGAAGAAGAAAACGTTCGTGCGGTAGACCTTTCAACACAAATACTTTCTATTGGAGCTGAATACGAATTTTGGGAAAATTGGGATCTTATGCTAGGTCTTCAACAAATCACGTTCAATGGATTCGATTACACCGCTGTTCGAAACAACTTCTCTGAGATCTACAACTTCAAAGAGTATCAGACAGACGGAAAGGAATTCATGCAAGCAGCTGGTGTGCGCTACCGTTTTTCAGACAAGTCTAGCTTGTCTATGAACCTATCAAACTTCAAGAATACCGATGCTTTCGATGCAACACAGAATTACAATGTTCGTCAGTTTATGTTACTTTATCAAATGAATTTTTAATATGAAAAAGTCTATTTACATCCTATTATTCGCTTCGTTGGTTTACACTTCTTGTAAGGTAGACGATGAATTCGAAGGACCTTCATTGATTGATTTATACGGTGAGTTCACCTTGGTGAATGATCTTGATATAACCAATCGCGATGTAGATTTTTCGACCGGAGAGACAACAACGTTTACAGCTTCATTTTCGAAGAATGTAAACTGGACGTTAGAGGTTAAGGGTCTGCAGTCTGGCGCTATCAAGCGTTTCGAAGGTTTCTCAAATGTTATTGATGCATCGAATGCAACATGGACAGGAACTACAACAGATCTTCCAATGTTTCGTGCTGAAGATTGTGCTGTTCAACTTTCAATAGAGAATGTTGCGGATACTTTGCGTGATACGTTAACAGTAGTTGGATCGAAACTTTATCAAGGTTTTGTTGCAGCGGATTTTGAAAACGGTTGGAACAGCGGCTGGAACACTTATGTTCAAAGCGGTGCGAACATGAGCTTCGCAGTTCAAACAAATAACAACGCCGCGCAAGGTGGACGTTACTACGAAATGGCAGGTGCTGTTTCTTGGGATTGGTTGATTGGCTTGGTGAACATGCCAGGAAGCGCGTACGGATCAACTTACTATCCGCTAACAAGCAACCCTTCTAATTTGTATTTCAACACGATGTTGTACAAGCCAGCAGGTATTGACAACGGATTGGTGTTGTTCCAAATTAAGGAAGACGACAACGAAGACGGAATGTACTCTGCAGGAACGGAGGACATGTATTCCATTCAGGTGAGCTTGACTGCGACTGGATGGGCGAAAATTTCACAGCGTTACGACAACATCCCAACGTTAGTGAACGGCGCGGCGTCTGGACCAATTGGAAACGGATTGCACGAGCCGAATAAGATTATTGAAGTGTCTGTGCTGTTCTTAGCAAATCCAACTTCAGGATATTCTAAGACATGGTTAGATTACATGATATTCACTGAAGGATCTGCTCTAGAGCCTTAATTTCTCCATATGAAATACGCATTTTGGTCTGTACTTCTTTTATTCTCGAGTTGCGTTACCGTTAAGGAACTAGCGCTTTATGAAAATGAAGTCATAGTGGAAGAAACGAAGGATGTTAACGGATTTCAGTTGACTGAAATTTTCAACGACGACATCACTTCGGAGATTTGGTTCACGCCAAGTCCTGCTTGTCTTACTGTTACTTCAGAACGTAAAGAAGTATATTCAGGAACAGGTGCCATGAAATTTACATGGAACAAACAAGCAGGCGGATGTCCTTGGTTAGGTCTTGGAATTGGTTGGGCGAATTGGAGTGGAAAGGATTTAGGATCAATTGAAAATAGCGCAGCAATTACATTCAAGGTAAAAACGCAAGAGGGGTCTATGAAAGGATTGCCTTGGGCCATGGCGTTGGAGGACTATGCTGGAACACAAGCTTGGATAGGCGTTACAAGCGGTTATGTGGAAGGGGGAATAGTGGATACTTCTTGGAGAACTGTTACTATCCCCTTAGTAGATTTTCAATTTGAAGGTTGGAATCTAGATGGTGGAACGGTTAAGCAAATGCTTATTCAATTCGAATCGAATGGAACGGTGTTCGTTGACGAGTTTAAGATTATTCCTTTCAAACCGAAGGAACCGAACACACTTGTTGTGACGAAGTCTTACGGTTGGGTGAACGACGGATTCATTGAAGGTGGTCAGTTTGTAGCACAAGCGAACATGGATGGTTCAGTGATCTACTTAAATTGGAACGAAAAAGAATTGTACATCGGTGGTGAAATTGAAGATGTTTCTCCATGCAGAAATATGCAAAACGGAAGAGACATTTGGAACGGCGATGCGATTGAAATTGCCTTCTCTTCGGAAACTGGAATTAGCGACAAGCGCATGATGTTTTACGAAGGCGACCGTCACATTGGAATTAAGATGGGTGGAAATTTCGACGTCTACGATTGGTCGCGTGAGAAGAATATCAAAGCACAAATTTCTGTGAAGCCGCTTCAAAATAAATATGTTTTCGAATGTGTGATTCCTTGGAGCGAATTGGGTGTTGCACCTTGGAAAAACAATTCAACCTACAACATTGATTTTGCAATTGACCAGTCTACAAGTCAGGATACAAGAGACTTTCAGAGACGTTGGAATTCAGTAAACAATGAAAATTTCAACTTGAATCCTTCGTTGTGGGGAAAGCTTAAAGTAGAACTTCCAATCATCACGTTAGAATAATGATGAATTCAAAAAATATTTTTCAATCGTTTTTCATTCTTGCTTTTTTAGCAGTGAATGTTTCTTGTACTTCACAGAAGTCCGCGACAAAAGACAAAAAGCTTATTGGAATGTACGAGTACTACATTTCCAAAATGACCATTGAGGAAAAGGTAGGACAAATGACTCAATTGAATTTAGATGTCGTTTGCGAAGGAGAAGTTTACAAGTTGGTGGAGCCGCATCATTTGGATGCAGCAAAGCTTCACACGGCTTTGGTTGATTACCACGTGGGTTCAATTCTGAATTGCGGTGGTCATGCCTATCCGCGTGAGCAGTGGCATGAAATCATTGGTGGCATTCAGAAAGTAGCATCCACAGAAACAAATTTGAAGATTCCAATTCTTTATGGAATAGATGCCATTCACGGAGCGAATTACGTAAAAGGATCGACGTTGTTTCCACAGCAGTTGGCGCAAGCCGCAACCTTCAATCCGAGTTTAACACAAGAGGGTGGAAGAATTACTGCCTATGAGACGCGCGCTGCTGGCATTCCTTGGAATTTCTCTCCGGTATTGGATGTAGGAAGAAATAAGAATTGGTCGCGTTTTTTCGAAACGTTTGGGGAAGATCCATATGTGTGCAGTGTATTTGGAAGCGCGCTTGTTCGTGGTTATCAAGGTGACAGCCCTTGGGTAGACGAGTTTCACGTTGCGGCTTGCATGAAGCATTTCTTGGGTTACAGCGGAACACGAACCGGATTCGATCGCACACCTGCAATTATTTCAGACATTGAATTGCGCGAAATTTATCGTCCATCTTTTCAAGCGGCTATCAATACAGGAGCATTGACTGTCATGATTAACAGCGGCGAGATTAACGGAATTCCTGTTCACGCAAATCCGAAAATCTTAATCGATTTGTTGCGCACTGAAATGGGCTTTAAGGGACTTGCTGTTACAGACTGGGAAGATGTAATTAAGTTGGTGAAGAACCACCGCGTTGCTGTTGATTTGAAAGAAGCGACATACTTGGCTGTTATGGCTGGAATAGACATGTGCATGGTTCCGAACGACTACGACTTCACCAAGTATTTAATTGAATTGGTGAAGGAAGGAAGAATTTCTGAAGAGCGTTTGGATATAAGTGTTCGAAGAATTTTGGAAACGAAGAATAAGTTGGGATTGTTCGAGAACGCCATGCCACCAAGCATTGCAGCGTTTCCTGAATTTGCTTCAGAGAAACACAAAACTGCGGCATTGCACACGGCAGAAGAAAGTATTACGCTTCTTGAAAACAAGAATAACATTCTTCCTTTGAAGAAAGATTCGAAGATTTTTGTTACGGGTCCCGCTGCGAATTCAATGACCTTGTTGAATGGCGCTTGGACACGCACATGGCAAGGAACCGATGCGCAATTCGATGACGCTACGAAGAACACAATTTATGAGGCGCTTCTGAGTAAGAATAAGAATGTTACGTTCAATGAAGTTTGTGGTTTAGAGACCATGAATAAAATGAATGGTAATCCGTTGGAGATGGCGATGAATGCCGATGTTATTGTGGTTTGTGTGGGTGAATTACCAAGCACTGAATTACCTGGAAACATTTACGATTTAGAACTTCCGAAGGCGCAGCAAGAGTATGTGAAGATGCTTCAGTCTACAATGAAACCAGTTGTTTTGGTGTTGGTTGAAAATAGACCGCGGATTGTTCGCGATATTGTTGACGGATGTTCAGCTGTTGTGATGGCTTATCAGCCGGGCGATTTCGGTGGAGATGCATTAGCGAATATTTTATATGGCGATGTTAATCCGAGTGGAAAGCTTCCATTCACGTATCCGAAATTCCAAGTTGGAACTTCAACTTACGATCACAAATTCACTGAGACTTTTGACAAAGATTTTGGTAACAAAGCCTTCCAACCGCAGTGGGAGTTTGGTTACGGATTGTCCTACTCAAATGTGCAATACGAGAATTTGCAGGTGAGTTATGAAAGCGAAGATATGGGCGGAGAAATATTCATTCGCGTAGAAGTTGTAAACCCGAGCGAACGTTCGGTTAAGGAAAGTGTGTTAGTTTTCGCTACGGATGAAGTAGCATCTGTTACCCCTTCCGTAAAAAAATTAAAAGCCTTTCAGAAAATAGAATTGGCTCCGAAACAGAAGCGCACCGTTGATTTTTCAATTTCGAAAGAAGATTTGAAATTCATTGGAAAGGATGCCTTACCGATTTTCGAGTCGGGAGCTTTTCAGTTTCATGTGGGTTCGTTAACACAGAGATTAATTATTCAATAAGATGAAAAGATATTTGTTGTTTTTAGTGCTTGCTTCAATCACATTGATCACGTGTAAGCAGTCTAATCCGGAAGATGTATTGGGTCGTCAGGGCGATGTTGTAGACTTCGCTGGACGCAAGTGGGACATTAAGTACAGCAACACGCCTGTAGGTCCTGGTCCAAACAACTTCTCTCGTCTGTACGACGATGTGTGGGTAGATGAAATCGGATACTTGCACTTGACCATTGCGAAGCACGGAGATACGTGGTATTCTTCTGAAGTGGTTGGTCAAGACAACTTGGGATACGGAACGTATATTTTCACCATTCAAGCAGACCCGATGTCGTTTTCTGAAAACGTTGTTTTCGGATTGTTCACTTGGGACAACAACACGTTGCTTACAGATGGAAACAGTGAAGTAGATATCGAATTTTCGAAGTGGGGAGATGCAACTGCTGAAGAGCCAACTACGTTCTCTGTTCAGCCTGTAAGCTTCGGAGCATTTTATCCAGAGAGAACACGCGAGCGTTTTATTGATCCAGACGTTTTGAAGGGTGTTACAACGCATATGTTTAATTGGACGGATACTTTGATTACTTGGTACAGTTATGCAGGTGAGGACTACCAGAACGCAACTCCAATAGCATCGTGGTCTTTCAATTTGAACAATCCTCCACGTGTGAAACAAGACGGTAATCAAACCTCTCAGCCTATTGTTATTCCTGCTCCAGGAGCAACCACCAATTGTCGCATGAATTTCTGGACGTTGCCTTTCTCTGCCATTGGTCCAAACAATGGATTGACGCACGAAGTTGTTATTCGCGATTTCAAATACATTCCTATGCAATGATTGCTGTAAATTCGCAGCATGATCGTTCAGAAACATTTTGAAGAAGCGCATCAGTTGCTTTCGCAATTATTGGCTTCGCCAGACTTTTTAACTTCCGTAAACAACAGTGCACAATGCATGTCTTCCCAATTGAAATTGGGTAAAAAGATTATGTCTTGTGGTAACGGCGGTAGCATGTGCGATGCCATGCATTTTGCTGAAGAGCTTTCCGGTAGATACCGCGACAACCGTCAGGCTATTGCAGCCATGAGTATCTCTGATCCTTCACACATGTCTTGTGTGGGGAATGATTACGGATATGATTTTGTTTTTTCGCGTATGGTGGAAGCCATCGGAAATGAAGGCGATGTGTTGTTGGCTATTTCAACCAGCGGCAACTCTGCGAATGTGTTGAAGGCCGCTGAAGCGGCGAAAGCGAAGGGGATGAAAGTTATTGCCCTAACGGGAAAAGACGGGGGTAAACTTGCTCCGTTGTGCGATTTCGAAGTGCGTGTTCCATGGATGGGTTACGCCGATCGCATTCAAGAAATTCACATCAAAGTCATTCATAGTTTTATTGACTTCATTGAGAAAAATATTGACTAATTAAAGAAATGACTACAGAACAAAAGCTACAAGCACGAAGCAACGGAAGTTGCGAATTGTGCGAATCGAAGGAAAGTTTATCGGTTTACGAAGTTCCTCCGCATTCAGACGGAAATGAAGACGAGACTATTTTAGTTTGTGAAGTGTGTAAAGCACAATTGGAAAAACGCGCTGCGCTGGATGCGAATCATTGGGTATGTTTGAATACAAGTATGTGGAGTGAAGTTCCTGCTGTGAAAGTGGTTTCTTGGAGAATGTTGAATCGGTTAAAAACGAATTCATGGGCTGCAGATGCGATTGACATGATGTATTTGGAAGAAGACCAGTTGACGTGGGCGCGCGCTGCTGGAGACGAAGAAGATTCCGGAGAAGTGGAGTTTCACAAAGATTCGAACGGAGCCATTTTACAAAACGGAGACACCGTTACGCTAATCAAAACGTTGGAAGTAAAGGGATCTCAAGTGAAAGCGAATGTAGGTGTTGCCGTAAGAAACATTCGATTGGTTCATGATAACCTTGAGCAAATTGAAGGGAAGATTGACGGACAACAAATCGTGATTTTAACGAAGTTCGTGAAGAAGTCTTAAGGTAGTTATTTCAACATGAAATACGCTGAAACCATTGATTGAAGAGGGTTTCAGAATGAGAAGCAAGAATGTTATGGCATATGACTTTCTTGCTTTTTCGTTTTATTGAAAAGTCATTTGCAAGAAAAAATTATGCTTGCAAAAACATTTGGTAGCGCTGTTCACGGCGTAAATGCTTACCTCATTACGATTGAAGTTCATGCCGACAAAGGAACGTTGGTGAACATGGTTGGACTTCCAGATACCTCTGTTAAGGAAGCGCAGCAGCGCATACGCGCGGCCTTCACGAATTCAGGAATGAAGAATCCCATTCGGAATTACACCATTAACATGGCGCCTGCAGATATTCGGAAAGAAGGAACGGCGTATGACTTGCCCCTTGCATTGGGACTTTTAGCAGCAACCGAGCAAATTCCGAGCGAAGCGCTTTCGAAATACATTATCATGGGTGAGTTGTCGTTAGACGGAAGTATTCGTCCGATTAAGGGTGTTCTGCCCATGGCCATTCAAGCCAAGCGCGATGGCTTTGAAGGGATTATTGTCCCTATTGAAAACGCACCGGAATGTGCAGTGGTAGATGGATTGAAAATCTATGGATCTCCGTGCATTTTAGACGTCGTGAATTTTTTCAAGGGTGAAGGAAAGTTGGAAGAATTCCCCTTCGAAAAAGAAAAATTTCACTCATTACAGACGCAACATTTTGCATTGGATTTCACCGATGTTAAAGGACAAGAAAATATAAAGCGCGCGTTTGAAATTGCGGCTTCAGGCGGACACAACCTCATTCTCATTGGTCCGCCAGGTGCGGGAAAGACGATGTTAGCGAAGCGACTTCCTTCCATACTTCCACCCTTGTCGTTAGACGAAGCCTTGGAAACCACGAAGATTCACAGTGTTGCAGGTAGATTGAAAAAACACGACGCGTTAATTGTGAATCGTCCGTTTAGAAGCCCACATCACACCATCTCCGACGTCGCGCTCGTCGGGGGCGGATCTTACCCTCAACCTGGAGAGATTTCGTTGGCGCACAACGGTATTTTATTCTTGGATGAATTGCCTGAATTCAAGCGTACGGTGTTGGAAGTTATGCGTCAGCCGTTGGAAGATCGCAACGTCACTATTTCGCGCAGTAAGTTCAGTGTTGAGTATCCGGCGAGCTTCATGTTGGTGGCCTCCATGAACCCCTGTCCGTGTGGGTATTTCAATCATCCGGAAAAGGAATGCACGTGTGGTTCAGGAGTCGTGCAACGTTATTTGAGTAAGGTGAGTGGCCCGTTGTTAGATCGCATTGATTTGCATGTTGAAGTCACGCCGGTTCCGTTTGCGCGCTTGCATGAGCAGCGCGCGGGCGAGCGCAGTGTGGGCATTCGTGAGCGAGTTACGCGCGCAAGGGAGCTGCAATCGCAGCGTTTCAGTGAGAGTAAAACGAATTACAATGCGCAGATGAATACGCAAGAGTTGAAGGCGCATTGTGCGTTGGACGAAGCCAGTTCGGAGTTGTTGAAGTTGGCCATGAATAAGCTTCAGCTTTCAGCTAGGGCCTATGAACGCATTTTGAAAGTTGCTCGCACGATTGCCGATTTGGGTGGCTCTTCGAATATTCAGAGTGAACATATATCAGAAGCCATTCAGTATCGAAGTTTAGATCGGGAGAATTGGGGTGGGTGAAGTTAGCTGCAATTGCGTCCGCACTGCGGACGTAATTGAGTTAGACCTATTATATATCTCTTTTCGTTCATGTTAAGTTAGATATCGAGAGAATTGGGGAGGGTAGGGTGTTATTCATTTTCGGTGTTAAGCTTGATTTGGTTTTTTATAAGGGTTCTGAATTTTCGGGTTCCTGTTATCGTTTTTAAATCGTTATCTTTCCTCATCCATTCGAGATCACTCCAACCCGCCCCGAGTGCTTTTTCGACGCAAACGAGTGACTTCTCTTTATCTCCCAGAAGGGCATGTACACAAGCTAAATTATAATTTAACAAAGCAACGTTTTCAATGTAGAATGGAAAATCTTCGGCCTTTACAGAACAACAACGATCTAAACTTTTAAGCGCCTTTTGATAATAATATATTGAATTTTCTAAATCACGTTCTTCGAGCATAAAACTCGCAATATGCTGACATACCTCAAATTCTCTCCTCGAATCAAGTGGCAGATGCGAACGCGATTGAATCTTGGCAAGATAAATACTTGCAGAATCGGCCATGTTTAAATTTTTGAAAGCGATATACGAATAAAGAGAGTTCAAAGAATTATTCCGTCGACCTTTTGTGTATTCAAGAACAGAAGCGTAATCTCTTAGTGTTGATAATCTTTTCAGAAGCATATTTCTTGCAATTCTGAAATTAGGGTTGCCCGCTACAGCTGCTTTGTATTCGTTGAGTGCAGTTTTCTCATCGTTGAATTCGAACTCGAAAATCATTCCTTTTAAACAATTCACATAAACGGCTCCTTTATCAATACTTAATGCGGTATCGAGCTTCAATATTGCGAGCTCTTTCGGCATAATCAAATCATCATCTTTGACGAATTGGTGCAGTGATCGACAAGATTCTGAGAATAAAGTTCGTGCGAAATTTCCACTTTCAATTAATTTCTTGTCACCAATTAGCTGACGTAGAATTGTGGCCTCTATACTAATATTTATAATTTGAACAGGGCCGTGCTCTTTTTCAGTGATATCATTAATTATAAAACGAACAAATTTCTGAATATCCTTCATAATTTGTTCAGACAAGAGGAGTTTCGCAGACTCGACAAGTTTTGGCTCGGCATTCAATAACTCGAGTTCTTTATAAATCGAATAGGCACTGGGAGGATAAAGCGATATAAGATTGCCTTCCTTCAACAAAAGATTGAATTCGTTGAAAAGTTTCAGCGATGGGCTTTCATTATTTTGACGAATTGTGTTATTTGTTTCGGTCAGAACACTTTTATGAAGAACGCCTTTGCTCGCAACAGTCGTCATTTCCTTGGAGTCATTATTCAATACCACAAATTGATTGTTCGCAACTGATATTGTGGTTTCATAATTACCAATCAGAATAGGATTTTGAGGATTCCTTCCCGATTGCTCAGGGACTTTCTCAAGCAGATAAAGATTCAATTCGCGCAAAGTAACCAGTTCATCTTTATTTCTGTCGGCAAGACCCGATAGCCCATTTATTAGTTCAAATGAGAATAACCCTCGACCGCCACCCCATTGTTCACCTTCTAGCGACAGCTCTCCAGGTTGACAAGACACAATCTTTATTTCATCTTGCCATTTGTCCTTTAGAATATTGGCAGTCGCTTCCATACCCTCTCTTCCACCAATTAAATTACCACTTTTACAGGCATCGGCAATAAAAATGGTTTGAACTCCCTTCGCTGAAAATGTCGAAATCCAACTCTTTAAATATACAATCCCAATTGCCCCCATCGGATAAACTGCGTAGGGTGAATCATACGGAAGGAGATACGCATCTTGAACGATTGTTTTACTCTCTACATCGCCATGACCGCTGAAATAGATGTAAACAATATCACCATCTTTCACGTGATCTGACAAATAATTCAGTGTACTCCAAAATGCAGCGTTGGTAGCACTTTCATTAATGAGCGTGTAAACATTTTCCTCCTTTATTCCCGAAGAAAGAAGATACTCTCTGAAAACGAGAGCGTCAATGTCGGCATATTTCAGTTCGGGAATATTTGGGTTTTCATATTTGGAGACACCCATTACGAGCGCATAGGATGTTCCTGTTGGAATATCTGAAGTAACAATCAATTCCATGTTTTCCCCTCTCTGCGAGAGAGCATTCAAGGCAACACAGCAAAGGAGGATAGTCCAAAAACTTCGCATGACTTTTTATTGTAATTAAAAAAATGATTTCGAGAGTTTGAAAGATATCCTAAAATTAATTCATGAACAAAAATCGGATACGGCTTACTCCAAAGGGAGTAGAAAGGGTTTTGAATGAATGGAATACCGAAGTTCAGATCGGGAGAATTGGGGAGGGTGAATTTTCCCTATTTTTATTCCATGAAAAGACTCGTACTCCTTTTTGTTTTTGCTTCGCAATTGTTCATTTTAAATGCACAAGTTCATTTCGCAAAGAACTTTCAAAACGATCCGAAGTTGCCGGAGTGGGCGAAGCTCATGTACGACGATACAACAGACCCTATGATCGTGAAGGCCGCCTATGAAGGCTATTTCAGCGAACACACGTTCGAGAAGACTGTCCATACGCAATACTACAAACGTTGGGTAAACACCAACCAAGCACGGTTTTTTTCAGACCGAAATGAAACAGGTAATTCAGAAGATCGCGGAAGCGGCATCTGGAACTATTGCGGACCGAAAGTGCATTTCACTTCAGACGGAAACTTGACTCCGATCAGCGAACACGCGAACGTATACACCCACGATAGAAGCGCTGTGGATAATAACACATTGTATTGCGGAACAGAGTCAGGCGGCGTATACAAAAGCACGGATGCTGGAACCACGTGGGAGTTCGTTACAAAGAATTTAATTGTCGGAGGGGTGAGCGCAGTGCGCTGTCACCCTACTGATTTAAACACCGTTCTTTTCAGCGGAAACAATGAAATTTACAAATCCATTGACGGAGGTGTAACATGGAACATCTCGGGTGGTTCTTCGTTTGAGGCGCTAAACATAAACGTTTGGGAATTTCAGTTTCACCCCCTTCAACCCAATATTGTTTTCGCCGCAACAAATCTTGGATTGTACAGGTCTGCCGATACAGGTGATACCTGGACCGAAGTACTTCCGAATGAATGCATGACCGTTTCATTCAAACCGAATGATTATTCGGTTGTGTACACCGTTCATTTCGAACCTACAATTGGAATTGCTAAATTCTACAAAAGTACAGACACTGGACTAACGTTTACGATGAGCGATAACGGTTGGTTCACAGAGAACGCGGGTTTTACAAATGTTGAATTGTTGGGTGGACATATGGCGGTGACCGAAGCTGATCCGAATAGAATTTATGTTGCATTAGCGGGCTACGGAACATATGTAGCGAATGTTGAATTGAACGGTTGGATTGGCTTGTACGTGAGTTACGACGGGGGTGATTCTTGGGTGAACAATCACGGAACCATTGGTACACCATACAATGTAGACACACATCCAAACCTCATGAATTTCTCTGCCGACAACGGTACTTATACGCAAATTCACTACAACACCACTTTGGTGGCTTCGCAGATTAATCCCGATAAAGTATTAATAGGAGGATTAAATGTTTGGCTCACAGAAGATGCTGGAGCAACGTTCGATGGAGTTGCCGGTTACATAGGCGGACTTGCAAATTACCACGTTGATCAGCAAGAATTCAGAATATACAAAGACAGTCCAACTACCGAAACCATCTGGTGTAGCAACGACGGTGGTATAAATGTCTCTTCAGATTTTATGCAGACTTTCGATGCGAAGAATTACGGCATTATGGCTGTGAATCTTTGGGGGTATGATCAAGGATGGAATGAAGACATTATGGCAGGCGGACGCTACCACAACGGGAATATGGGTTATTACGAAGCGTATGGTTCAGGCAATTTCTTGGCGCTTGGTGGTGGTGAAGCAGCGACCGGATATGTGAATTATTCAGATGAGAACAAAGTAAGTTTTTCTGATATAGGAGGAAGGGTCTTGCCTGATGCCTTAACGGGAAATCCGACTGGATTCAATGTGAGTTTGTTTCCGAATGAGAGTTATTGGTTTAACGAGAGTTCGCGCATTCTTTTCGATTCGCATTATTACAATGTCGCTTGGTTGGGTAAAGAGAATAAAATTTACAAGAGTATGAACGGTGGTCAGTCGTGGTCACTTCAATATACATTCGGAACGACAACAACGAATAACGTTATTTGGATTGAACAGTCATACACCAATGCCGACGTGCTTTATGCGCAGCAGCGAATTAGCGGTACTATGAAGCTTTGGCGTTCGCTGGATGGAGGTATTACTTGGAATCAGGTTGCTTTGCCGTTGAATCAAAACAACATGGTGTTCACGTTAGGAAATACCCCGGAAGAGTTTTGGTTGGGATATACCAATGCCAATAATTCGCAAAAGGTGTATTACACGAACGATGGTGGAGCGAATTATCAGAACTGGTCTGGCACTGCCATTGGCTCAGATCGAATTTGGTCGATGTGCGCGCAATTGGGCACGAACGCTGGGGTGTATATAGCTTTGTTACACGGAAGAGTTCTATACCGAAATGCGAGTATGAACGAATGGATGGAATACAGCAGTGGGCTTCCCGCTGGAACAGAGCCGATTCGAATAGTTCCATTTTACAGAGACAATAAACTGCGTTTAGCGACATGGAATTTAGGTGTTTATGAAGCGCCTCTATTTGAGGCTTCTTCTTTGTTGGTTGATTTCGCCGGTGAACGAGGAACGTTTGTTTGTCCGGGTGAAACCGTTCACTTCGTAGACCACAGTGTGGCTTCAGCCAATGCAACTTACCTCTGGAGTTTCCTTGGCGCAACGCCTTCAACGAGCACAGAAAAATATCCGACCGTTGTGTATTCTTCAACCGGAGTCTTCGACGTGACGTTAGAGGTTACAGATAACGGCAATACAGCTTCAAAAACAAAACAAGCTTATGTGCAATCGACCTTGCCGAATAATGAGTGTGTTTATGAGTCTTTCGATAGTGGCGCTATGCCAACCGAATGGACATTCGGTCACAGTACTGGCGGTGGAGATGTCTTTGCAATTACCGATGAATGCAGTGCCTACGGTTTCGGAACACATTCAGTTACCTTTCCGAATTATTGGGTAGATGTTGTTGGTAATAGAGATGAGCTCATTCTAGAAAAGCAAATTACTTTTTGGAGCGGAGGTACGTGGGTAATTGATTTCGATGTGGCTTATGCAGAATATGGCGGTCAATACACAGATACATTGGCTGTATTATTAAGTTTGGATTGTGGTGATACGTGGATTGAGATGTATGTAAAAGGCGGACAAGAGTTGGCTACTGCGCCGAACACGACTGACTTCTTTGTTCCAACTGCCGATCAGTGGCGCACTGAGGAAATTTTCCTTCAGCAGTATGTGCAGGTAGATGATGAGGTTCTTATTGCGTTTCAAAACAGAGGGCATTGGGGGAATAATTTTTACATCGACAATGTTTCTGTGTGTACGATTAATTCGGTTGAAGAAAACGTTCTAGAGGACAGCAAGTTCTTCCCGAATCCGACATCGAATTCGAGCACACTCTCATTCAATCGAGTTGTGGAAGTTGAAAAGATTATCGTAACCGATTTAGCAGGAAGAATTCAAAATGTTCCTTCAACTAAGACTTCGAATCAAATTGATTTTAATTTCAGTTCGTTAGCGAATGGCGTTTATGTGATTCAAGTTGAAACGAACTTCGGAACGGTGGTGAAGCGATTGGAGAAAATTTAATGAAACTCCGGATTGTTCACGAACGCCATGTCTGTTAAGGTTTTCAAGAAGGCTACAACGTCTTCCATTTCCTGCTGAGTCATTCTTCCTTTCACTGCGAAGTATAAGTTTGGGTCGAGGTTAGCACTGTAATGGAAGCCCGTGTTGTAATGCTGAACACATTCCAATAATGTTTGGAATCTACCATCGTGCATGTACGGACCAGTCAATTCAACATTTCGAAGTGAAGGTGTTTTGAATTTTCCTTTATCGCTTTCGTTAAGTGTGATTCGGAATCGTCCTTCATCAACAGAAATGCTATCCAATCCAGTGTTGCGAAATTCGAAATCGCTGAAGGTAGATCCCATGGAATGACAATGAACGCAGTCACCCTTGTCCAAATCTTCGAAGATTGCCTTTCCATTCAATTCTTGCGCGCTTAATAAAGTTTCTCCGCGCATATATTGATCGTACTTTGAATTTCCTGAAATGAGTGTTCGCTCGAATTGAGCAATGGCGCGCATAATGTTCTGTGATGTTACTTCGGAACTTCCAAACGCTCTTTTGAATAATTCTGGATATTCTGCATGTCCATTCAATTTAGCAACGGCGTTCGCCATTGTTTCGTGCATTTCAATGGGGTTCGTTATGGGACCTATAACTTGACTTTCCATTCCGTTTGCACCGCCGTCCCAGAAGAATTTCGTTTGCCACCCTAAGTTTATAAGAGGCATGGCATTTCGTTCTCCTTGTATGCCGTCTATGCCTGTGCTAAACTGATTGGGATCTGTAAATCCGTATTCTTGTAAATGGCAGCTGGCACAACTCTGTGTATTGTCTCCAGATAAAATCGGGTCGTAGAATAAACGCTTTCCAAGGGCCACACCTTCAACGGTAAGCGGATTGGTGGAAGGAATGTTCATGGGTGGAAGTCCTTCCGGAATGACGAGGTTATATGGCGTTGCAGCAGGCGTCTCGTCTTCTCCTTTGTCGCAGGCAACAAAGAGAAAAGGAAAAACGGAAATTATTGCGACAACTAATTTTTTCATTCTTGAAGGAATACGTATGCGCTAGCTGAAAATGCGTTAGGAAAATTAGCTCGAAGTATATTAATCCATGGAATATCTGAATTGGATAGACTTTGGTGATTGTTGTTCCCTGTAAAGGCAACTACGTTCGGATTGCTATACAATTTATTCAAATCGAATTGAAGTTGAATGACAGATGCGTTTCGGTCTACGTGAAGTTCTATTGGCAATGAGATTGGTGCTAATGCGCGATCTGTCCCGTAGTGATAAATAAGTGGTTGTTGGGTTCCTGAAGTACCTGAGGTGAAATACCCTTCATGCTTGAAGAAAATGTAACCGGTGTTCCAGGTCCAGATCATGCCGTACATCGGATCCAAATCTCCTGCTTGATCTCCCGAGTGATTATGAAGCGAGTCGACTCCTAAATTGAATTCTATTGAAGTGTAGTGTCCGTCAGGAATTTCTACTTGATCGAGTTGCATAGAGGTAGGTACCGAGTGATCGATTAGTTCATGTCCGTATAATTCAACACGCTCTCCGTTTTCGTTAACTAGTTTCATGTGTGAAATGTAGTATTTCAACATGTATGCATTGTATGCTTCTCCGGCACCGTTGGTGTATGTGCTGTCTAGATGAAATTCGTTTTCACCGATTACATTGAATACATTCACTCGGGTGTATGATTTACATTTTGTATCGAGGTCTTTTCGACAAGAGGAAATAGCAATCGTGCAAAGGGCGATAAGAATAAGTCCGAATTGTTTCATACTTCAAAAATAAGATGAATTGTGTTCTACATGCGAATTATACCGAGATTTGCATTCATGCCCCCGTAGTTTAACAGGATAAAACGGCCGTTTCCTAAACAGCTAATCCGTGTTCGAGTCACGGCGGGGGTATTTATAAAGATTTAAGTTGTTATTTGTCAATTATTTTATTTTTTTCTTAACGTGACGGCAATAGTTTTTTTGGACTTTTGCCTCATGGAAAAACGTCGGATAGGAATTGAACGTGAACTGTCTTGGTTACAATTCAATGAACGTGTATTGCAAGAAGCCCAAGACCACAATATTCCATTGCTTGAGCGATTGAGGTTTTTAGGGATTTTTTCAAGCAACTTAGATGAGTTCTTTAAGGTGCGTTTCGCAACCCTTCGTCGTGAATTAAAAGCTTTGAGAAAAAGTAATTTTTCTGCAGCTACTGCGCAAAAAAAGCAACTCGAAATTATTCACGATCGCGTGATAGAGCTTCAACTTAAATTCGATGCCACCTTCGAGAGCACCAAAGCTGCCTTGGCCTTGAACGGCATTCACTTGAAAAATGAGTCGCAAGTAACCGCAGATCAAAAGGAATTTCTTGAGTCTTACTTCGAGGACCAAGTGCGTCACCACATTATTCCTATCATGTTGAAAACGCGCGGAAACATTCCTCCGCTCAAAGACAACGAATTGTATCTTATTGTAGACATCAATACCCGCTCGAAAGAAAAAGTACATGCGCTTATTGAAGTACCTACCACCATATCGCGCTTTGTAACGCTTCCGACTGCAGATGGTTCCATAGATGTTTTGATGTTGGAAGATATTATTCGTCTGAATCTCCGTAAGATTTTCGGTGTGTTCAAAGTTTCATTGGCGAAAGCTTATGACATAAAAGTGGTGCGAGATGCAGAGTATGAAGTGGAACAAGATTATTCGAAAAGTGTTTTCGATAAGATATCGAAGAGTATTCAACAGCGCGACAAAGGAGAGTACGTTCGATTGAATTTCGATCGAAAATTACCCGAAGAGTTGTTGAATTTTTTATTATTGAAGACGAAGATTAAAGACGCGGAGAATATTATTCCCGGCGGAAAATACCATAACAAGCGTGATTTCATTAAGTTTCCTGCGTTCAATAGACCCGACTTGAACTTCAAGCCTTCTCCGCCATTAACTCACATTGTTCTTGCTAAATCTCAGAATATTTTAGACACTGTTGCGAAGCAAGACATTCTTTTGCATTACCCGTATCAAAAATTTACGCATGTGTTGGACATGCTTCGTGCCGCGGCGATTGATCCTTTTGTGCGTACCATTCGCATTACCATGTACCGTATTGCTAGTGACTCGCATATTTTGCATGCCTTAATTAATGCAGCGAAAAACGGAAAGCGCGTGGTGGCGGTTGTTGAGGTTCAGGCGCGATTCGATGAGGAGCACAACATTGAAATTACGCGAATCCTTCAGGAAGCAGGAGTTGAGGTAATTCCCGGTGTTCCTGGATTGAAGGTGCATTGCAAGATTTTCCAGATTAGTAGAAAAATTAACGGACGAACTGAACGAATTACTCATATTGGTACAGGTAATTTCCACGAGAAAACAGCCAACATTTATTCAGATATAACCCTATTAACAGCGCATTTGGAAATTGGAAGAGAGGTTAGAAAATTATTCGAGTTTTTTGAAGCTAATTTTCATCGTCCAATTTTTAAACACTTGCTTGTCTCTCCTTTCAACACGCGAAGAAAATTGATGGAGTCCATTCAACGCGAAATGAATTTTGCGAAGAAGGGTAAACATGCATCTATCGTCATTAAAGTAAACAATTTAATTGACGAGACCATAGTTAAGAAGCTTTTAGATGCTGCGGAAGCGGGTGTTGAAATTTCATGCATCATTCGAGGTGTTTGTTTGCTTCAACCCACAACGAAAAAGCAAAGAAAGAATATACACATGCGCAGTATAATTGGACGTTACTTGGAGCACGCGCGTTTGTTTGTGTTCAACAACGGAGGAGATGATGTTGTTTTATTTGGAAGTGCCGATTTAATGACGCGTAACTTGGATTATCGCGTTGAAGTAACCACACCGGTTTATAATCAAACGTTGAAAGCCGAGATTATGGCGTGGCTGGATATTCAATTGTCGAATAAAACCAAATCAAGATCACTGCATTCAGGTGAAATCAACACCTATATTTGCCCATTGAACGATGCCGATTTAATAGACAGTCAGGAAGTTTGGAAAAAATATTTGGAAGCCAAGTCTGTGAAGGCTTAATTTGAAAAAAAGATAGGAGTGAAGTTAGCCGCTGTAGATATTGGCTCGAATGCCATAAGATTGTTTGTTGCTGAAGTTTTTTACGATTCTGGAAAAATTGAACAAGACAAAATAAGTCACACTCGAATTCCCATTCGCTTAGGTGAAGATGTTTTTACGTTTGGAAGAATTTCAGAAAAAAAGGAAATTCAGCTTACCCAAGTTTTAACAGGATTAAGTCTAATCATAAAATCTCTTGGCGTGGATCACTTTCGCATATGCGCAACCAGCGCCATGCGAAGCGCAGAGAATGGAAGAGAAGTAGTGGAGGCCATTAAGGCAAAGACCGGATTGACAGTCGATGTTTTGTCGGGCGCTGAAGAGGCAGATATCATCTTTGCGAATTTCGAACAGCAAGATTTGCCCAAATCAAAAAACTATTTGTTTATCGATGTAGGCGGGGGAAGTACAGAGCTAACCATCATAGAAAATTTCGAACGCAAGCACAGCCAATCGTTTGAGATAGGAACCGTTCGCATGCTCATCAACGATCAAGTGAAAATCCCAAAGGCCATACCTGCTTGGTTGAAGGAGAACCTCAACTCGAACTTGAATTACGAGGCCATTGCTACGGGTGGAAACATCAGCTCTGCGTTCAAGATGTTGGAAAAAAAGCAGCGTGAACCCATAGCGGTAAAAGAGTTGGAGACTTTATTGCGAAACCTTGCCAAGTTTTCGGTTCATGAACGCGTGAAGAAATATTCCATTCGACCTGACCGGGCCGACGTTATTGTTCCCGCACTGAATCTATACACACAAGTTGCGAATTCAGCCAATATTGATAAAATATTTGCGCCGAAGTTTGGATTGGCAGACGGGATTGTTTTGAAATTGTTCAAGTCTCTTTAATCAGGGAAGACTTATTTTCTGAGCTTCTTGTATTTTCGCTACATGAACGCGAAAACAGTCGAGAATTCAATTACTACCATTACCGAACTTATGGTTCCTGCATACGCTAATTTTAGTGGTAAAGTGCACGGAGGTATTCTTCTTTCAATTATGGATAAAGTGGCTTATGTGGCCGCTGCAAAACATTCTGGAGGCTATTGCGTTACCGTTGCCGTGGAAGGAGTAGAATTTTTAAATCCAGTGGATGTGGGCGAACTCGTTTCGTTCAAAGCGTCTGTGAACTATGTAGGAAATACAACCATGATTGTCGGCATTCGCGTTGAATCGATTAATCCGAAAACCGGTGTTGTGAAGCATACCAATTCGTGCTATTTCACCATGGCCGCGAAAGATGATGCAGGTGCACTTGTGCAAGTGCCCGAACTCATCTTGGAAAATGAAGAACAGATTAGAAGATTTTGTGAAGGAAGAGTGCTACGCGATTACTCCAAGAAAAAGCGCGATTTGCTCAAGTCAGATTTGAAAGGCTTGACCTACGCTCAGCTAATTGAACAGTGCGACGAAGAGCGTTGCGTCGTAAACATTAAAGATTAATTCTTACGAATGCGATCGCTGCTCATTCTATTCCTTTGCGCGCTTTCGCTTCATTCGTTTGCTCAGTCGAAAAGAACGGTTGTTCTTCTTCCGAATGTCAATTGTATTTCGCTCGACACCTCCATCGTTCGTCCAAGTTCCATTCAAGTCATTCACAAGAATGAAATTTTAAAATCAGGATATCGCTATACCGTCCATGCGCAAATGCTTCTGCGCGATACCCTTCTTAGCGATACGCTTTGGGTGAATTACGAAACACTCAATCTTCCATTCAACGCTTTTTTACAGACGTATGAGCCGCAGTATGGTAAGCGCGATGTCTTTCAATTCGGGACCATTCAAGCGCCGCAAATCGAGCGTTCTTACGATGCAATTCAAAAGAGCGGTTCTATCACACGTGGAGTGTCTTTGGGAAATCAACAAGACCTCGGTGTTCAGTCTTCGTTGAACCTTCAACTTACAGGAAAAATAGCCAACCGTTTTCAATTGCTTGCTTCCATTTCCGACAACAATATACCCGTTTCTTCTTCTGGAAGCACGCAGCAATTTCAAGAGTTCGATCAGGTATTCATTCAACTTACAGATAAACGAAACAAGATCATCGCAGGAGATTTTACCCTTCCTCTTCGAACACATTACTTCATGAAATACACCAAGCGCGGTTTGGGTGTATTCGTTCAAAATACAAGTGAAATAAGAGCAGAAGGAATTTTGAAAAGTGAAGCTTCCGTTTCTATTTCGAAGGGTAAATTCAATCGACAAAGTATTCAAGGGGTAGAAGGAAGTCAGGGTCCCTATCGCTTGCAGGGTGCGCAAGGAGAGACCTACATCACAGTTCTCGGTGGCACCGAAGACGTTTATATCGATGGAAAGAAACTCATTCGTGGACAAGACCAAGATTACCTCATCGACTACAACACAGCGGAAATTATTTTCACTCCGCGAAATCGAATTACAAAAGACAAACGTATAGTAGTTGAATTTCAATACAGCGACCGTCAATATGCACGACCGCTGGTTACCGCCGACTTCGAATACACCACGAAGAAAGGAACAACCTACGTTCAGTTTTTTCAGGAACTCGACGCGAAGAATCAGCCGTTACTTCAAACGCTGACTGGCGAAGATCGCTTGATACTCGCGCAAGCGGGCGATGCATTTTCTGCTGCAACTGTAAGTGGAATCGACAGTACAGGATTCCAGTCAGATCGCGTTATGTACGCACAAGTAGATACGCTTTCATTCACAAATGTTTTGGTTTATTCAACAGATGCAACTGTCGCTGTCTTCACTGCGAATTTTACGTTTGTTGGAAATGGGAACGGCAATTACATTGAAAACGGATTCTCTTCTTACGGAAAAGTTTTCAAGTGGGTAGCCCCTATAGACGGCGTAAAACAAGGAAACTACGAACCCGTTCAACGACTTACCGCACCGCGAAAGCAGCGCATGGTAGTAGCAGGACATACAGCAAAATGGGGAACAGAAAAGAACGCTTGGACCATGAATGTGGAAGGCGCTTATTCCGATGTCGATGCCAATACATTTTCCAATTTGAACGATCGGAACAATCAAGGCTTTGCAATGAAAGCCAATGTGAAGGAGAAAATCTCAAGAGGCAAGGAAGGCCGTGCATGGCTCTGGGAGCTGAATACAGAGAATCTGTCTTCTACGTTTTCACGCATAGAACGTTTTCGAGAAGTTGAGTTTGAGCGAAATTGGAACGTGCAAACCATTCTTAGAAACGGCGAGAGCGAATGGATTTCCGAAGCCAAAGTGAGTCGTCAAATCGAAGCTGGAAAGCACATCACCGTGAGTGGTGCGCATTATGAAATAGGAAATATTTTCGAAGCGAACAAAGCAAAAGTTTTAGTGAATGCGAACATCTTTGAACGCACAAGAATTCAAATCGACGCGTCTGCTTTGGAAACCACCGGTGCAATAGCTTCTTCCTTCATTCGCCAGAAGGCCCATCTGTACAGGGAAGGCAAGCGTTTTACTTTTGGAATTCGCGACGAGCAAGAACTTAACACGTTTGCTGTTGCACAACAGTCGTATAAGTTTTTCGACGGTGAAGCGTATTTCCGTTCAACGGATACTACGCATCGTGCATTCAAATTATTTGTTCGAAATAGAAAAGATCATGCGTTCATCGTTAACGGTGTGACGCCCATTTCAACCGCGAATAATTACGGAATTGAATTTCGAAACACAACCAAGGGAGGAAGTTATTTCGCAGTTACAGCAAGTAACCGACAACTGATTTCACTGAACAGTCTTGCGCTCATTAAACCCTTGAGTAGTTTGTTAGGACGCATTGAATTTCGCACACCACAGAGTAAATGGATTCAAATGAATTTGTTCTATGAAACATCGATTGGTCTTGAAGCGAAGCAAGCCTTCATCTACGCTGAAGTGCCCGCAGGACAAGGCGTGTACATATGGAACGACTACAACGATAACGGAGTTAAAGAACTTTCAGAATTCGAAGTAGCGGCCTTTGCTTACGAAGCAAACTATGTTCGCTTGCCTGTTCAAACAACAGAATACCAAAGCATCTACACGACATCATTTACTTCTTCCTTGAACGTGAATCCGCGTCAATTGAAAAACAAAAACACATTTTTGTATAACACGTTGAAGTCATGGAGCACGCAGTTAATGAGTCGCGCAGAACGCAAGTCGACCTTCGGTGGATTGGAGCATATTTCGCCCTTGTATGACAATGAAACATATTTAGTTTCTGCTGGAAATGTGTTACGCGGGACGTTGTTTTATCGTAAGTCAGATCCAAACTTCAGTGCCGATTTCACCACGCAACAAGTCATGAATAAGGCGTTTCTTCTTTCCGGATTTGAAACACGTGTTGAGCAATCTCAAGTGCTGAATTTCAGAAAGTCCATTGAATCGAGTACGCAAGTTTTACTTCAAGTGACTTCAGGAAAAAAGGAAACATCATCCGATTTTTTAGCGACGCGAAACTTCACTTCTTCCTACATAACTGCTATGCCTTCGTTCGCGTTTCAACCTACAAACAACAAGCGATTTGCGGTGTTGGGAGAACTTGCAATTAGAAGCGGAAACGCAAGCGAAACAACCTTCAACGCACGAAGTCTTTCCCTTGGCGCAGACGGGCAAGTGGAAGCCAAGAACGGACAACTCTTCAAAAGCGAAGTGAAGTATATACGCATTCAGTTTGAAGGCGATGCAACGGGACCCGTTGTATATGACGCATTAGGCGGATTGCAAGCAGGAAACAATCTCACAATTGCTTGCGCATGGCGAAAAACAATCAATCAGAATTTACAACTTTCGTTGAATTACAATGGAAGGAAAAGTGACGGACGTGATATCGTTCACGCCGGAAATATGAGTGTGCGTTTGTTGTTTAACTAAACCACATCATAATCTCTTCCAACTGCGCAGCAGGCACATCGAGCTTATTCTTCTTGCGGTATTGATTCAAGTTTTGGTGCAATGCCGTTGGCTTGGTTTCTTTCAATTTATCCAATGAAAGGAATCCCATGCTTACAATAGCATCTATCCAATGCGCTTCAATACCCTTCGCTTCGAAAGAGGCAACGTCTGGACCTTCTTGTTTCTTCTCTGGACGCATTTGCGGGAAGAACAAAACTTCTTGAATGCTTTCGTTGTTGGTCATCATCATAACCAAGCGATCTACACCAATGCCCATTCCAGAGGTAGGCGGCATACCGTATTCCAACGAGCGCAAGAAATCGTAGTCAATGAACATGGCTTCATCATCGCCGCGTTCCATAAGGCTCGCTTGCTCTTCGAAGCGTTCGCGCTGATCAATAGGATCGTTCAATTCAGAATAAGCATTGGCCAATTCTTTTCCGTTCACCATTAATTCGAAACGTTCTGTAAGTTCAGGATTTTCGCGGTGACGCTTACACAAAGGCGACATCTCTACAGGATAATCTGTAATGAATGTTGGTTGAATGTAATGCCTCTCGCACATCTCTCCGAATAGAGTATCGATGAGTTTTCCTTTTCCTAAATTTTCTCCTGCTTCTAAACCCAACTCCAAACACTTCGCACGAAGCTCGTCTTCAGACTTTCCGGTAATATCGAATCCAGTATACTCCTTAATCGCATCGGTCATCGTAACACGCGCGAATGGAGCCTTAAAGCTTAATGTTTTTTCTCCGAATTGAACTTTAGTTTTTCCAAGTGCTTCCACCGCAACATGCTCAAGCATTTGCTCGGTGAAATTCATCATCCAGTTGTAGTCTTTGTAAGCTACATAAATTTCCATCACCGTAAATTCTGGATTGTGTGTACGATCCATTCCTTCGTTGCGGAAGTTTCTACTGAATTCGTATACACCGTCGAATCCGCCAACAATCAAGCGCTTCAAATACAATTCATTCGCAATACGCAAGTACATGGGAATGTCGAGCGAGTTGTGGTGTGTAATGAACGGTCGAGCTGAAGCTCCTCCGGGAATAGCCTGAAGTACAGGCGTATCAACTTCCAAATATCCTTTGTCGTTGAAGAAATTACGCATGGCGTTTACAATCTTGTTGCGCTTCACGAAAGTGTCTTTCACTTTCGGATTAACAACAAGATCTACGTAGCGCATTCGGTAACGCAATTCCGGATCGGTGAACGCGTCGTAAATATTTCCATCTGCATCGGTCTTCACCACTGGAAGTGGCTTCAACGATTTTGCTAAAACTTTTAATCCTGAAACGTGAATAGAAATTTCACCCAACTTGGTAGTGAACAATGATCCTTCCACACCAACGAAATCGCCGTAGTGTAGGAGATGACGAACAACTTCTTGGTAAAGCGTTTTATCTTCACCTGGACACAATGCATCTTGATTGATGTACAATTGAATGCGTCCGGTTGAATCGAATAGATCTGCGAATCCGGCCTTTCCTTGAATACGCTGATTCATTAGACGTCCGGCAACTATAACCTGTTTACCCTCTTCGTAGTTCGCCTTTATTTCTTCGGCGTTTGAAGTGGTAATAAATTCTTCAGCAGGAAAAGGCTCAATGCCTAGCGCGCGCAATTTTGCGAGTGCTTCTCTGCGTACAA
>JBILOU010000026.1:0-27581 GCA_044374295.1 Flavobacteriales bacterium
GAATAATTAACATGTCTTTTCTGTTTCTTTAATTGGGCGACAAAAGTAATGAACTTTTTTGATTATCCAAATCTTATTTAAGAATTTCTCTAGAAATTACTAATTTTTGAATTTCAGAGGTTCCTTCTCCAATGGTACAAAGTTTAGAATCGCGGTAGAATTTCTCGACGGGAAAGTCTTTCGTGTAGCCATAACCACCAAAAATCTGAACGGCTTCTGTTGCCACACGCACTGCAACTTCAGAAGCATAATACTTCGCCATGGCTGATTCTTTGGTGAGTTTCTTTTTGCTGTTCTTTAAGTGTGCCGCTTGAAGAAGTAACAATTCCGCCGCTTCAATATCGGTTTTCATATCTGCAATTTTGAATGCGATAGCTTGGAATTGAGAAATAGGTTTTCCGAACTGCTCTCTTTCTTTCGAATACTGAACGGCGGCTTCGTACGCCCCCTTTGCTATGCCAAGTGAAAGTGCGCCAATACTGATTCTTCCTCCATCTAATATTTTCATGGCTTGAACGAATCCATCTCCAACCTTTCCTAAAATCTGACTTTCGTGAATGCGGCAGTCTTCGAAAATAAGTTCAGCAGTTTCTGATGCACGCATGCCTAATTTGTTTTCCTTTTTTCCTCCTCGGAAACCCGGTGTATCTCTTTCAACGATGAAGGCCGTGATTCCATGTGAATCGAGAAGATCGCCCGTGCGGACAAGCACAACTGCAACTTCACCGCTAATTCCGTGAGTAATCCAGTTCTTAGTGCCGTTGATTACCCAGTATTCGCCGTCTTTCACAGCAGTACACTTCATGCGCATGGCATCTGAACCGGTATTCGCTTCGGTTAATCCCCATGCACCAATCCATTCGCCAGAGGCTAATTTCGGAAGGTACTTTTGCTTTTGCTTTTCGTTCCCGAATTCTAAAATGTGGTTAGTACAAAGTGAATTGTGCGCGGCAACGCTTAATCCAATTGAGCCACAAACTTTAGATATTTCAACGATACAGGAAATGTATTCGTAGTAACCTAATCCGGCCCCACCGTATGCTGAAGGAACAAGGACGCCCATAAGGCCGAGCTCACCCATCTGGTGGAATAATTCTTTTGGGAAAATTTGTTCTTCGTCCCAGTGCATGACATTCGGTCTGATCTCTTTTTCAGCGAAGTCACGTACCATTTGCGAGATCATTGCTTCGCTTTCTTCTTGTTTGAAGTTCATGGTTCAGTTATTCTATTTTTTTTAATACTGTGCAAAAGTATGTATGTCAACGTTATTCAAACCAATGATTTCTCTTCCATTTAGAAAATTTAATTCCATAAGAAAAGAAAATGCTACGAGTTGCGCTCCTGTATCTTGAATAAGCTGGGCAGCCGCATTTGCAGTCCCGCCAGTAGCAAGAACATCATCGTGCAGTATTACGCGGTCGGTCGGCGATAATGCGGATTTTTGAATTTCAATTTCAGCTTGGCCATACTCGAGAGTATAAGAAATTCCATTTACTTCACCCGGGAGTTTGCCTTTTTTTCGAATACAAACAAAAGGTATGTTAAGCGCTAAGGCCAAAGGCATTCCCAAAAGAAATCCTCGACTTTCCATAGCGACTAGTGCAGTTGGATTGTGAAGGCGGAGTTCGTTTGCCATTTCTGAAACGAGTTCTTTCACCAAATCAGAATGACGAAATAACGGTAAAATGTCTTTAAAGATAATTCCTTCAATTGGGAAATTCGGTATGTCTATTATGAGTTCACGGACTCTTTCCTGTAGTGTTTGCATAAGATTGGAAATCCTTTGCAAGATAAGGCTTTAATCTGTCTTTTGTTTCAGTGGCGATTGCAATTATTTTATCAAATTCTTCTTGATTTTGAATTACCCCGTTGTTCTTCCGATAGAGGGCAAGTGCCTTCGCTTCTTTGTAACTTAGATAGGGGTGGAGCGCCAATTCTTCTTCAGATTTTGAGTTGATTCCAAGAGGTTGAATAAGATCAATATTCACTTTTAATAAAGGATGAATTCGCTCGAAAATATTTTCGGGGAAGTGATAGATTTCAAGAAGTTGGAAACTACTCGCATACCCTCCGAGTTGGTCACGGTAAAGGAGAATTTTCGAGATTAAATAACCTGGAATTTTTAGCTTGATCAAGTCGATTGAGTCGGCACTGTTTATTTCGATCGATGTGATTTTCTCTTTTGTGAAATACTCTTGTGGATTCGCAATGGAAGAGTCTGCGTTAACGTTAACGGGGGTTTCGTATTGAAAGACAATGCTACTTGTTGGATAATAGAACGCAGCAATCTCTTTGTAAGTTAAGTAGAACGCGGCTAGAGAAATCCAGATTAATATACTTACGCGTTGGTCTCTTGAAAGCATATGAATATTCATGCGTTTTTATTTTCAAAATTCATTTTTGAAAAACGGGAAATCAAAAAACTGTTATGGGAAATTCAAATAAAGAAGATGGAAGTCGAGTTTGAAATTACTTTCTTTCCCTTGTACAAAGCGGAAAAGTATTGAATAAAGGTTATGCTAAAAATTCAAATAACATCAAAGAATTATCTTGATAGAACAACGTGTCCGTATACAATATCGCTGTCACCAAATTTAGATTTATATCTGATTTTGTAGGCATAAACGCCATCCATAGCAAAGTGGTCTCCGTTACGCACATTTCCGGTCCAGAAGAAATGTTGTTTGTTCCCCTCGAAAACGGGTTCTCCCCAACTATTAAAAACAGTAATTTCAATAACATCAAGTTCGTCAAACACAGGGAACCAGACGTCATTCACTCCGTCATTGTTTGGAGTGAAACTATTCGGCACAAACAATGTGAACTCACATTTTTCATAAATGACCTCAATGTTTTCAGTGCGTGTACCGCAGTAATTCGTAGCAATTAAGGTGTATGTACCAGTCACTGTCGGAGTAATTGAAGACGTCGTTTCAGAAGTGTTCCAACTGAAGGTCTCAGCTAAATTTTCTCCGGCGTTTAGTGTAATGGGTAAATCAGAACACTGTGTTATTGAGTCAGGAAGCACGTCAAGTGGAGCGAAGTCCATTAAAATATCAATGCTGTCCAGTGAAATACAAACGCCGTCATTCACGACCACGCTATAGTTTCCAGGAGCACTTACAGGCAAAAGTGTTGTAAAGTTGCCTGTATTCCAGGTTCCAGGAGCACCTGCATCAAGGTTTAAAATTGTTCCTTCACAAATTGTAGTGTCATTTCCCAATGAAACAATTGGAGGGAATTGAAAAGTTATATTCACGGTGTCTGCGCTGATGCAGCCAAGAGTGTTTAAGGTCTGAAAATAAGGCCCTGTTGTCGTTGTATTGATTTGATTTGAAACTCCTCCGATACTCCAAAGTCCTGTTAAGTTTGAATTGATTGTCGCTGTTTCTCCAATACAAAGAAACTGATCTTGTCCAAGATAAAGCGTTGGTGGAGAAACTTCATATGCGATAATGCTTTCAGCAACAGAGCAAAAGTCGTTGTAAAGAAGAACGGTATAATTTCCTCCTGAGCTCACTGTAAGTGTTGGGGAAATAGATCCATCAATAGCCCAACTAAAGTCTGTAGCATTTGACAGCGGATCAAGCACAATGCTTTCACCGGTGCAGAAATAGACGCTATCGGACCAAGTTGAAGTTGGGTAAAGCAATTCAGAAACAATAACGATATCACTCACGCTGCAATTACCGTTGAAGGCGGTATAGGTATAGGCTCCTGCACCTGATACGGAAGGGGCAGTAGTGGTTTGTCCACTTAATATTGATCCCGTATTTGTCGACCATATCATATTCGTATAAGCTCCTGTAACTTGAGCATTCAATGTCAGCACGCTGTTATCGCAAACAATTGAATCTGCGGGAACTGTGATAGTCGGATAGGGCACAGTAGTAGCCAGAACTGAATATTGATGGGGGATGCCGCAAAAATCTGAGTAGGAAACAGTAAAGGTTGTGTCTGAGGCGAGAATGGCGTTAATGGTAGACGCGTTTGGATTGTCAATAATACCGGCTGGTTCCCAAACAATGTTAGTTGAAGCATTGGAAGGTGCGTTAAGCGTCAGTATTCCTCCTTCGCATGTAGGTTGAGGGGTAAGGAGAGGATTAACGTTACTTGGAAGGCAGACTGTCTGTAAGTTGTTCAGCCCACCCGTGGCCCCTGCGAAACCATAATACACGATTGGATTTCCCAGGAATATCGAGTTGACCATGTCTATGTTTGCGCTCAACCTAAGATTACAATCGAAATAACAACTAAATGTTGTAGTAGGAGCGTCCCAAACCATGCGCACCTGGTGACTGGCGTTATCCTCAATATTTGTATTAGTTGCGTTGGCTTGAACAGGACCTGCAAGATTGTTTGCAGTGCCATGATTCACACTGCCGTTTTTCAAGAAAGCAATGTGGTCATACCAGGGATCATTGTTTGGACTTACGTTCGTATAGGAATCGAATTCAACAGCAAATCCCACAGGAATTCCTTCGAATCCCATTCCACCGCCGCCAATTCCAAGAACGTTGGTGCCAGTGGGTTGTAGAATGAAACAATTTCCATCGGCCCCGGCGTCATTTGCACCAAAACTCATGGTGAAGTTTAGGTCGAAACTTTGTGTTAAATCAATCGTAGAAGTTGCCCATACTGAACCGAGTTGCGTATTTACAGGGGGAGTAAGAGTAAAGCAATTACTACTTGTCGCGAATGCACTACCATTTGTGACAAATTGCCCGAATGAGGTTATAGTGAAAAGTACAAAAAGCGGTACGACAAGCATTGTGCGCATTCTACGAAAGTACGACGCAAATGGCAAAAAAAAAAGCCCTCTGTTGAGGGCTTTTGAAGTGGGAATTACTGGGTTCGAACCAGTGACCCTCTGCTTGTAAGGCAGATGCTCTGAACCAGCTGAGCTAAACTCCCTTCCGTTTTCAGGAGTGCAAATATATAAAGTGTATTTGATTCTCCAAAAAAATTATGCGTTTTCTTCCGATTCCTCTTGGGTATTTTCCTCAGAAGCCTCGAAATCAAGCATATCACGACTTTTCAAAAGTCCGTACCAGCTAAATAATTTTTTAATATCACTATCATAAACACGATCTTCATCGAAATCGGGAAGTACTTTTTTGAATTCTTCGCGAAGAGCAGCTCCTGTCAAATTACTCGATGGTCCTTCTCCGTCACCGTAAACATTCTTCATGTTAGAAAGAACCTGCTTCAATGGAACATCTTCCTCGTAAGTAAACATGCTGATGTCTGCAAGGGTGCTTACGCGTTGAGTGCTCAGGATTGGCTGACGCTTGCCGTCAACTAATGACTCTGCAACTACAGCAACTTTTCCTGCTGACACCACTTTAAACAATCCAGATTTTCCGGATACTGAAATAATTTTTTCCAACTCTGTTGCCATACTTTTTTTTTGAATGGTGGCAAATCTAATCAGTTCGAATAGAAAATTATCAATTAGTCGTATAATTTTTCTCTCTAACTTGGTCCCATGAATGCAAACATTCTTATTCTTTACGCCGGTGGAACCATTGGTATGTGGGAAGATCCTGCAACTGGAACTCTTATTCCACTCGACTTAAAAGACCTCAATAAATACTTGCCCGAAATACAAGGACTCAATGTGAGTTATGAAGGCATTTCTTTGAAAACGCCGATAGACAGCGCTGAACTTACTCCAACTGTATGGACGGAATTGGTTGAAATAATTGAGTCTAAGTATTCAGAGTTTGATGGATTTGTCATTCTACATGGTACAGATACCATGGCTTATACAGCATCTGCTTTGAGTTTCATGGTTCAGGGGTTGAATAAGCCCATTATTCTCACGGGATCACAACTTCCATTGGGGCGATTGCGAACTGACGGAAGAGAGAACTTCATAACCGCCATTGAGATAGCTTCCAAAAGGAAGAATAATGAACCTTTAGTTCAGGAAGTTGCCATATGTTTTGGTGAGCGCCTAATGCGTGGAAACCGCAGTTGGAAGGCGAATACGGAGATTTTTGATGCATTCGACTCTCCTAATTTCGGGAATTTAGCAACAATTGGAACGCATATTATTTTCAACGAACAACTCCTTTTCAGATCGAATAAGCCATTGAAGTTTATTAAGGAAATGACCGAAGGTGTTGGCGTATTGAAGTTGTATCCTGGAATTCTTCCATCATCAATTGAATATGCATTGGCCCGACCTAACATGAAGGTCTGTATCATAGAATCCTTTGGAGCAGGAAACGTACCAAGGAACGAGGAATTTCTGAAGGTGTTCAAAGACGCTATTGAACGAGGTGTTTCAATAATTAATATTTCTCAATGTAAACGCGGAAGAGTCGACGAAAGATTATACAAAACTGGAAAAGCTTTTGCAGAAACAGGTGCTATTTTCGGCTATGATCTGACGTTTGAAGCAGCAATCACAAAGAGTATGTACCTGTTGGCTCAAGGTTTTCAAGGACAGGAATTTCGAAATGCCTTGCTCGAAAACATTGCCGGAGAATTAAGCGAAAATTAATTCAAAGAGAATAACTTCTTAGCATTCTGGGAAGTAAGCGCAGCAGTCTCATCGAATGTCATTCCTAATGATTTGGCAATGAATTCAACGGTATGTGCAATGAAGGCGGGTTCGTTTCTCTTTCCACGATTGGGAACAGGCGATAAAAAGGGAGCGTCGGTTTCAACAACGAGTTTCTCAAGTGGAATTTTTTGGATACTTCCATCTTGATTCTTTTTGTAGGTCGAAGTTCCTCCGATTCCGAAATAGAAGTTGTGGTAGGAAGAGATTTTTTTTATTTCATTCTCATTTCCAGTAAAGCAATGAAAAACGCCCCGCAATGTAGGACTGTCATGCTCATCGAGACACTCGAAAATTTCTTTAAACGATTCGCGCGCATGAATGATCAGCGGTAAATCGAATTCTTTTGCCCAATTGATTTGCTCGATAAACGACTTTTTCTGAATAGCGAGGTTGTCTTGTTTCCAATGCAGATCAATTCCCGTTTCGCCAATGCCAATGGGCTTTACAATAGGTATAAGCGCTTTCATGCGAGCAAGAACTTCTTCATAATCGTCATTCACATCACACGGGTGCAGACCAATCATGCTATAGAAAAAACCGGGGTAGTCTTTGCATAACGCAAGCATGGGTTCAATGCTTGCTTCGTCTATGTTGGGAAGGAATACTTTTCCAACCTCGAACGACTTGGCACGTTCAACAACTTCTGCCAAATCTTCCTTGAAAACATCTAAATAAACGTGGCTATGCGTATCAATTATCATTTCGCAAAAGTAGGGAGTTCCTTTTGAATGTATCTTGCACCCGAAATGAATTCTAGGGCGAAAATTTTAGTGATTCGGTTCAGCAGTATCGGAGATATTGTGCTGACTTCTCCTATCTATAGAATTTTGCAAGAACAACTACCGCATGGCGCGGAAGTGCATTTGCTTACTCAAAAGCGTTTCGCATTTGTTAACGAAGCAAATCCGTTCATTAATAAAATTTGGGCAGTCGAAAAAAGTGGGATGGAAGTTTTCAATGAATTGAAAGAAGAGAATTTTGATTACATCATTGATTTGCAAAACAGCTTGCGTTCTCGCAGTATACGTAAGAAGCTGGGCTCGCTCTCTTTTCATGTGAACAAGCAGAATTTCCGCAAATGGATTCAGGTTAATTTGAATATGTGGAAGGGGCCAATTCAACATATTGTAGATCGTTATTTAGATACTCTGAAAACCTTCAAGTTAGAAAATGATGGGAAAGGTTTGGAGTACTTCATTCCTTCAACAACGAATGCAATTCAAGAGATACTTCCAGAGACGTTTATTGAGGAAGGATATACTGTGATCGCCGTGGGTGGGGCACATGAAGGAAAACTTTGGAGTGAAGAGAACTGGATGGAATTGTCCGCTCGTTTTCATGAAGAACGAATTGTTTGGATAGGAGGAAAGGAAGATTCAATACAATTGAATCACTCACCATTTCATCTTGATTTAATTGGAAAATGTAGCGTTCATGAAAGCGCAAGATTAGTGGAGAAAGCAAAAGCGGTTATCTGCGGAGATACCGGAATGATGCACATTGCAGCTGCATTCAAAAAAGATATTATTGCTTTATGGGGATGCACAACCCCTGATTTAGGAATGGGCGTATATAGGCCGAAGCCATTAGTGGGAGAGCACATGCACACTACATACTTGCAAGCGAAAAGAAAGGGGAGACCTTGTTCGAAGTTAGGGAATCATTGCAAATATGGAATGCATAACAAGTGCATCGATGTTATCCAAGTTAATCATGTGGAAGAGGCTTATAATAAAATTAAAAACAAATGGGAATGAAACAGGTATCAGCAAAAGAAACATTAACGATTGCAACTCACATCGTTCTTCCTGAAAATACGAATACGCTTGGAAACCTTATGGGTGGACAGTTACTGAATTGGTTAGACGTTGCGTCTGCTATTTCTGCACATCGTCTTTGTAAGCGCGTTGTTGTTACAGCTGCAGTTAACAATGTGTCGTTTCAACATCCTATAAAGTTGGGAGATATTGTTGTTATCGAAGCAAAAGTTTCTAGAAGTTTTGCCACTTCTATGGAAGTCTTCATGGACATTTACGTTGAACACCATACGACGGGTGAAATGATTAAATGCAACGAGGCAATTTATACCTTCGTTGCGGTTGATCAAATGGGAAGCCCAATTCATGTTCCCGAATTACTTCCAGAAACAAAAGAAGAAAAGAATCGTTACGAAGGAGCATTAAGAAGAAGACAGCTCAGATTGATTTTAGCAGGAAAAATGAAGCCCGAAGAGGCCACTGAACTTAAAGCTTTGTTTGTGTAATGGATACGATTAAAGCACTTCATATCATTTTTGTTGTGACTTGGTTTGCGGGTTTGTTTTACATCTTCAGACTTTTTGTTTACCATGCAGAAGCCCAAGAGAAAAAAGATGAGTTAGAGCGCGAGATTTTGATTAAGCAATACAAAATCATGGAGTGGCGCTTGTGGTACATCATAACTTGGCCAAGCGCAATATTGACGCTTATTTGGGGAGTTTGGTTGTTGTATTTCAACCCGGGATACCTTTCACAACCGTGGATGCTGTTGAAACTCTTTTTTGTGATTTGTCTGTTTGCTTACCAAATTTTGGGTCAGCGCATTTTTAAGAATTTGTACGAAGATCGCAAGACATACAAGGCCTATCACATGCGCATGCTGAATGAAGTAAGTACATTGGTTTTGATTGCAGTGGTTTTCTTGGTTGTTCGAAAAGATGAGTTGAGCTGGGTATGGGGAGTATTAAGTATCATTGGTATTGGTCTCATATTAACGTTCGCTGTTCGTGCTTATGCAAACTTCAGAAAGCGGAACAATCCATAATCTCACAAAAAGTATTTTCATATCTTTATAAAAATTCAAACGGAAATGTCACGATTATTTTTTCTATTGTTCATTGCATTTCAAGCACTAGCATTCAACGCTTCTGCTCAGAAAAAGAGTTTGCCAGATTGGTTAGCTGCTGAAAAGAAAAACGATAAGTTGGTTTATGTAAACGGTGTTACCATAGCGAATGACACCGATGCTGAAATGCCCACTCGTATTACGGTTGAATTGATTGGAACTGAATCAAAGAAAGCAACATTCGATACGTTTAGCGATAGAGGTAATTTTGAGTTTTTCCTCCGTCCCAATGGCCTTTATCACATTTCTTTTGAAAAGGATGGATACCTCACAAAAATGCTTGAAGTGGTAACTGACAACATTCCCGATAAAGATTGGAAAATAGGATTTGTTTTGGAGCTTCAAGTTTCAATGGAGCTTTCAGTGGAAGGTTTCAGCGAAGAGCTTCAGTCGAATCCCTATGCGCGATGCATGTACAGTTCGAAATCAAGAAAAATAGAATTCGACAAAGCATTTTCAAAGGAGTCGAAAGCCGCTTGGGAGAAAGAGCGAATTCGTTGTTTGAAGAAATAATCTAAAGGGCGTAATGCCCTTTTATTTTTTCAAATAAAACATAAGACAGCTTGTAGTAACTCTCGTTCGTCCAACCAGCAACGTGCGGAGTAAGTAAGACGTTAGAGTAGGTAAGAAGTTTTTCGAAAAGCGGGTTGTTATTCAATCCTTCTAACGATGATTTCTCGAATGGAAGAACGTCTAGCGCAGCATGTGAAACTTTCCCCGAATCAATTGCATTCATGAGATCGAGCATATTGACATGTCCACCACGCGAAGTGTTGATGAATAAAATTTTCTTTTTGAATGAATTGAAGAAGGCCGCGTTAGCGTATTCTTTTGTTTCTTCACTCAAGGGCAGGTGCAAACTAACAATATCGGCCGTGTCAAATACTTCTTGAAGTGGAACACGTTTAGCTAATGAACCGAATGATTGTTCGGTATACTTATCGTACTCAATCACTGAAGCTTCAAATCCAGAAAGTTTTTTAGCAACGCTTTGCCCCATGTGCCCGAAGCCAATCAGCGCGATCGTTTTTCCTTTGATTTCAAATCCTCGATGTTCTTCGCGAAGCCATTCTTTTCTTCGAATACTTGCGTTCGCTAAATGAATGTTATTGGCCAAACCAAGAAGCATTCCAACCACATGTTCACCAACAGCATCGCTGTTACCTTCCGGAGAAGAAAACACTTTAACACCATTTTTTTCACAGCTTACAAGATCAATAATTTCAAGTCCAGAACCACTTCGGGCTATGAATTCCAAATTAGATCCTGCTTGTATAAGTTGTTCATCGAAAGAGATGCGGCTTCGAAGCACAATGCCGTTGTATGACGGAATCACCTCAAGTAATTCGTTGTAAGAAATTTTGTAGTTGAATTCACATTCAAATCCTAATTCGTTAAGTTTCTCAGCAAGTATTGGATGAACTGTTTCGAGGAATAAGATTCTTTTTCCCATTAGAATAAACTATAGGGTAACGAGGTGAAATGAGTGAGGAAATAATGTCCTACACCGAAATAGATAATCAGTCCAACAATGTCGTTTGCGGTTGTGACGAACGGACCGGTAGCCAATGCGGGGTCGATGTTTACTTTGTCTAACATCAGTGGAAAAAATGTTCCGCTTAAACTGGCGAAAATGATTACGCAGAATAAGGCTATTGATGCTGTTAGGCTCAATAATAATTCGAAATGAAACAGTTGGCTTGCCAAGAAAATGAGTGCACTACAAACACTAGCATTCAACAGACCAACACCAAATTCCTTCACAAGTTTTTGCCAAACCGTTTCATCAAATGCGCTCTGATTAGCAAGGGCGCGGACAACAAGTGCGGCAGATTGTACTCCAACATTTCCACCTGTAGCCGCAATAAGTGGCATGAAAACGGCCATTGCTGGGTATTCAGTAATGTCAAATACGCCAATGATATAGGCTCCGCTCATTCCACCTATCATTCCAATCAATAACCACGGAAGCCTTGCGCGGGTGAGTGTCCAAATGCTATCTCCCGATTCAACGTCTTCAGAGATACCACTCGCCAATTGGTAATCGCGATTGGCTTCTTCTTGCATCAAATCTACCACGTCGTCAATGGTAATTCTTCCAACTAATTTTTTCTCTTCATCGAGAACAGGAAGAACAACCAAATCATATTTTTTCATAATTCGCATAACCTCATCTACAGGTGTGTCGACGTTCACAGAGCGAACTTTAGATTCCTTGTAAAGATCTTTCAAAGTAGCACGCATGCTTGTTGATGCGAATATGAGAGCCTTCATGCTCAATATGCCTAACATGTGATCGTTTTCATCAATCACGTAGATAGAATAGACGTGGTCTATGTATTCTGCTTGCTTGCGCATTTCGCGAATGGCTTGTGCTACCGTCCAGTCTTCATGAACGGTAACCATTTCCACAGCCATCAATGCCCCTGCCGTGCCTTCGGCATAGGTCATGAGGTCCATAATATCGCTCGCTTGTTCTTCGTCTTCAAGTAAGGCAATGACCTCTTCTTGTTTTTCTTCACTTAAACCCGCGAGTACGTCGGCCGCGTCATCAGAGTCAATGTTTTCAATTAACTCTTCCGCAATTTCACGGCTAGTAAGATTTGAAAGTAACGTCTCTTGAATGTCTTCATCCAATTCAAGCATTACATCTGCAGCGCTCTCTTCATCGAGAATGCGGTAGAGGTATACACCTTCTCGGGTAGGAAGCTCATTGATGATTTCAGCAACGTCTGCTGGGTGTAGATCTTTGGTAAATTCGTGTACAGCACTATCCTTCCCCTCGCCTATCCATTTGCGGAGGTCTGCCAACAACTCTTTTGTAAGTTCGAACTGCATGGGGAGGATTCCATTTAAAGGGTTAATTTTTTTACCAGGGCAAAGGTAAGTTATTTTTAACGTAACCTGATTTATATTCGCCTATCTAAATTTTGAAAATGAAAAAGCATCTAGCATTATTTGCCATTGCCCTTTCGGGATTATTGGTACTTCCGGCATACGGAACGGTTGATCCTGTAAAAAAGAAAAAGGAGCCGGTAAAGAAAGAAGAGAAAAAGCCAGAAGATAAATTTGGCGATTTAGTGAAGAAGTGCAAGAAGAAAGAAGGTCTTCTAACTTTTTACACAGATACTGTTACAGGTAAAACATACATTGAAATTCAAAAGGCTCAATTGAATCAAGAGTTTATCTATTTCAATTATATTGAAAATGCTCCGGTTGAAACAGGCTATCACAAAGGTGCGTTCGGAGATTCGAAGATTGTCGTTTTCAAAAAGAATTATGAGCGCTTAGAAATTGTTCAACCGAACACGAACTATTACTATGATCCTTCAAATGCAATTAGCAAATCTTCTTCTTCGAACATCAATAACCCTGTTTTAGCATCTGAGAAAATTGAAGCAACAAGCCTCGATGGAAGCAAAATGCTTATCGACGGAGACGCATTGTTGTTATCAGAAAAAATGCAATTGGTAAAAATGCCTGCGCAACGCGGAGGAGATGCACCGTTGGGAAGTTTGAGCAAAGAAAAGTCGAAGGTGAATTCTATTCGCACCTACAAAGAGAATTCAGAAATTGTTGTGTCTTATGTATACGAAACGAGTTCTCCAAGCATTGGTGGAGATGCTGTTGCCGATGGAAGAAACGTAACCGTTCAATACCAACATTCGTTCTTATCTGTTCCGCAAAACAACTTTAAACCTCGTTTCGACGATCCGCGAATTGGTTACTTCACCACACAAGTGAACGACATGACTGTTGCTTCTGCAACACCTTGGAGAGATGTGATTCACCGTTGGAATTTGGAAAAGAAAAATCCAAATGAGAGTTTGAGTGAGCCCATTCAGCCAATCACATTCTGGATGGAAAACACCACGCCAGTTGAGTTTCGTCCATTAATTAAAGAGGCTGTAGAGCGTTGGAATGTGGCATTTGAAGCTGCAGGATTCAAGAATGCCGTTGTTTGCTTGCAACAACCCGATGATGCAACTTGGGATGCAGGAGACATTCGTTACAATGTTTTGCGTTGGACATCTACTCCAGCGCCGCCATTTGGTGGTTATGGTCCAAGTTTCGTTAATCCGCGCACTGGCGAGATTTTAGGAGCAGACATCATGTTGGAATGGGTTGCTTTAACCAATCGCGTATATGCAGACCGCACTTTCCGTCTTGGAAGTTCATTAACCGCAGAGCAAGAGCACTTGCTGAAGGAAAAAGGAGCACGTAATCCGTTCTTGTGTAATGCTGCTGCAATGAGCAACGAACAGTTGATTTTCGGAACCAGTGCTGCAAACGTATTAGGAGCAAGCGATTTAGAGAAGCAAGAAATTGTTCGTCAGATGTTGTACCGTTTGGTTCTTCATGAAGTTGGGCACACACTTGGTCTCACACACAACATGCGTGCAAGTACACTTCAGTCTGTTTCGGATATTAAAAACGTAGAAAAAATTAATAAGGAAGGTTTGGCGAATTCTGTGATGGAATATCCTGCGTTCAATTATCAATTAAATCCGAAGGAACAAGCTTTGTATTGCGATGTGAAAGTTGGACCTTATGACAAGTGGGTGATTGAGTACGGATATAGTCAGGCGCTGTCTGATGAGCAAAAGGAGAAAGAACGTTTAGATAAGATAACAGCAAGAAGCATTGAGCATCAATTGGCATACGGAAACGATGGAGATGACATGCGCACGCCCGGAAGAGGAATTGATCCTGATGTAAATATTTTCGATCTTTCTAGTGACCCTGTTGCATATGGCGCAGAGCGTTGCGAGTTGGTTAAAGTTGTTCTGCCTAAACTGAAAGAACATTTGATTACGTCGAATGAAAGTTATGCTGAGTTGCTTCAGTCGTTTTTAATTGCAACGAAAGAGTATGGCACTCAAACAAGTGTAATGACTCGTCAGATTGGTGGTGTACATTACGACAGAGCATACGCCGGACAAGGTTCTTCAGTGAAGCCGCTTGAGCCAGTTTCAGAAGTGAAACAAAAAGAAGCCATGAAGGCTTTGGCGAAATATGCATTTGCAGGCGATGTTTGGAGCGAGGCTATTCCAACTTTCAATTACTTGTTGGATCAAAGAAGAGGCTTTAGTCAATATTCGAAAAGTGATGATCCGAAAATTCACGATCGTATTTTAGATATGCAATCGGAATGTCTGAATCACTTGATGCATCCGCGTGTTCATCAAAGAATCATTGATAGCTACATGTATGGAAATACATACTCCATTGATGAAGTGATGTACGATTTAACGCAGGCAATTTTTGAATCTGATTTGAAGGGTGAAGTGAATACAGTTCGTCAAAACCTTCAAATTGAATACACTCACAGACTTATTGATATGCTTGATTTGAAAAACAAATATGATTACGTTTCTCAAGGAGTAGCGTTATCTGAATTGAAGCGTATTCAAAAAATGGAAGTGGGTAATGTTGCAGGTAGCGCGTTAACTAAAGCACACAGAGCGCACGTGGTTAAATTAATTGAAGACGCGTTGAGCGCGAAATAAGATTTAAAGTATTCTACGAATGAGGCGAAGGTTATGCGAATAACCTTCGCTTTTTTTATTGATACCCTGATGGTCAAGGATATCGATTCGAAGTTCGCCGGAGGCATGAAGTATCTCGAAGGTTCCATTGTTTTCCAGAATTATTCCAAGGTGCGTAATTCTTCCGTCTGCATTGTCGAAGAAAGCAAGGTCTCCAGTTTTCGCCTCTGAAAGAAGCATGACATCCGTTCCTTCTGTAGCCTGTTGATACGCATCGCGTTTGAGTGAAATTCCAAGTGTTTTGAAAAAGGATTGCGTAAAACCGGAACAGTCGTATCCGAAATTGGTCTTGCCGCCCCAAACATAAGGGACTCCAATGTAGGTTTTGAATAAAGCAAGCGCTTCATTGAGAGTCAACAATTGGCTCTGAAAATCTTCGGGTACAAAAGCGCCGAGCGGCATAAGAATGTACTTGTTTTCGAATGCTTGGAGAGCACTTGAAAAAGCAAAAACACGATGTGTGTCAACTTCGAAAACTTGCGGTGAGAATTGCTTTTTGTCAATCCAACCGCGGTATTGGTCAAAGCTTGCTTCAATGAAGTACCACTTTTCGTTTTCCTCAAGAACTTCATAGGTTTCACCAAAAATTAGTTGACTAACTTGTTCACTGCGATCAGAAGATTCAGCGCGCATGGGAATGAATGAAAGAAGACATTGTCCGTTTACCATGTTTCAAATTTGGTAATAATATCCTCTCGTTTCATTTTAAATGATTGTCAATTATTCAATGTTGAATGTGAATGGTTGGAAGAAAAGTGTACATTTGGGAAAATTAAAGCACTATGTGGCGCGAATTGGACAATAAACTCGTTAGAGAATTTCGTTTCAAAGACTTCCAAGAAGCATTTACATTCTTAACAAGAGTAGCTTTCTTGGCTGAAAAACATGGTCATCATCCAGCATGGTTTAACGTTTACAATTATGTTCGCGTTGAATTAAGTACGCACGCCGCCGGAGATGTAGTTACCGAAAGAGATCGCAGATTGGCGGTAGCCATTGACGAAATTCTTCAATAATAGCGGAACTTTCATAGTAAAGCGCTAAATTCGCGGTTGAAAGTTACTTTCAACAGGAAATCATTTTTTATGACTCAACAAAACAGCTCTGCAGAAATGTCTGCAGTTACCGAAAGAATGGCGTTGCATAACCACGAGCAAGTGGTATTTTGTCAAGACAATGCAACCGGATTAAAAGCCATCGTCGCAATTCACAACACAACATTAGGACCTGCAGTTGGCGGAACGCGCATGTGGATGTATGCCTCTGAAGGCGATGCATTGACAGATGTTCTTCGTCTTTCTCGTGGAATGACCTATAAAAGTGCCCTTGCCGGTTTGAATATTGGTGGAGGTAAAGCAGTGATTATTGCAAATTCCAAAAAAGATAAAAACGAAGCGCTTATGCGCAGCTTCGGAAAATTCGTAGACGGTTTAGGTGGAAGATACATTACCGCAGAAGATGTGGGTATCGGAACACGCGACATGGAATACGTGAAGATGGAAACGGATCACGTGGTTGGTTTGCCAGATTATATGGGTGGAGGTGGAGATCCAAGTCCGGTTACTGCTTACGGTGTTTATATGGGAATGAAGGCCAGTGTGAAGGAGCAAACGGGAAGCGATTCGCTTGCGGGAAAGACTATTGTGGTTCAAGGCGTTGGACATGTTGGAGAATACCTTGTGGAGTATTTGGTGAAAGAAAACGCTCACGTTATCATAACTGATATTTATGAAGACAGAGTAAAAGATGTGGTGAAAAAGTATGGTGTTAAAGCCATTCTTCCATCAAAAGTTTACACGACTCCAATGGACATCTATAGCCCTTGCGCACTTGGAGCAACCGTGAACAAAGAAACACTGGAGCAATTGTCTTGCGGAATTATTTGCGGTGCAGCAAACAACCAGTTGGCAGTTGAAACGGAAGACGGTCAACGCGTTTTAGATAAGGGGATTCTGTATGCACCGGATTACTTGGTGAATGCAGGTGGAATCATCAACTGCTATTGGGAAATTGTAGGGTACAACCGTCAAGCTTCTCTTGCGCAAGCAGAGCAGATTTACGACACAACGCTTAAGATTTATTCAGCTTCTAAAGAAAAGGGCATTCCTTCGTACTTGGCAGCAAATCAAATGGCAGAGCAACGCATTCAATCGATTGCGAATATTAAAACTAGATATTGATTAGAGGGGAGAGAATTATGCTAAACAGAAGACACATACGAATTAAAGTTTTACAGGTATTATTTGCCTATTACAATGACGAAGAGCCGAACGCGGCTTCTTACGAGAAAATGCTTTTTGAAAGCGTGAATCGTTTCAGAGATTTGTATGTAGCCTTCATTCAGTTAATGGTGGAAATGCATTCGCTTTCAATTGAGAAAATTGAAGCCGGAATGAATAAGAAACTGCCTAGCCACGAAGATCTTCATCCGAACACGAAGTTTGCGGCGAATGCGGTATTGCGCATTTTGTCTCATAGCAAATCGTTGGAAAAAGCCATGAAGGATAACCACCTGAAGTGGACTGAAAATCGTGATTTGTTGAAGCAGATGTTCAAGGATATTCAGGATTGCGAAGAATACCAAGCCTACTTGGCGAGCGAAGAGCGCGGCTTTGAACACGATAAAGAGATTGTGGTGAAGTTGTTCAAACGTCACTTGGTGAACTTCGAGTTAATGCATGATTATCTTGAAGATCAAGGTATTTTCTGGAACGATGATTTAGACCTTACGGCAAGTATGGTTTTGCGTTCATTGAAGTCAATTAAAGAAACAGATACCGACATTGAATTTCTTCCTTTGTGGAAGGAAGGAGATGAGGAGGAGGAGTTTTGTAGACAGTTATTCCGCAAAACACTTGCAACAGGTGCCGATACAAAAGAACGTGTATCTCTCGTTACACCTAACTGGGAAACCGATCGTATTGCAATCATGGATTTGGTGTTATTGAAAATGGCTATTGCGGAAGCAATTTATTTTGAAAGCATCCCAACGAAAGTAACCATGAACGAATACATTGAATTGGCGAAGTTTTACAGCACGCCGAAGTCTGCAACATTCATTAACGGCGTATTGGATACCATTATGCCGAAAATGGTTGAAGAAGGGAAAATCAAAAAGGTAGGTAGAGGATTGGTATAATCATCAATGAAAAAGGTTATCGCTATTTCAGGACCTACGGGTGTGGGTAAAACAGCTTTAGCCATATCATTAGCCAATCATTTTCAAACGGAAATTATATCCTGTGACTCACGTCAGTTTTACAAGGAAATGTCAATAGGCGTTGCTCGTCCTTCAATTGAAGAGTTGAATGCTGCGCGACATCATTTCATTTCTTTTTTATCTGTTGAGGAAGAATATACCGCGGGTATGTTTTCACGCGATGCCAGGGCCAAAATCCAAGAGTTGTTTCAGACGAATGAAGTTGTAATTGTTGTTGGTGGTAGCATGCTTTATATGGACGCCTTGCTATACGGCTTGGATGAATTACCAGGAGACAAGGAAATTAGAAATGCGCTAAATCAAAGATGTGAAGAAGAAGGACTATTCGTTCTGGTGGAAGAGCTAAAGGCGAAAGATCCCGATTTCGCGGAAAGTGTTGATTTAGAAAATGCACATCGCGTTATTCGTGCGTTGGAAGTCATTCGAATCACGGGTAAAACTTTCTCTGAATTACGCACGAAATCGAGCGATGCTATTGGCGCGAAAATTATTCACGTGTTTCTTTCAGGCGAACGTGAATGGGTTTATGATCGAATCAATAGACGCGTAGATAAGATGGTAGAAGATGGGTTGTTTGAAGAGGTTCAAGGGCTTCAATCCATGCAACATCTTCAATCGTTAAACACTGTTGGGTACAAAGAGATTTTTAAATACATCGAAGGTTCTTGTTCGAAGGAGGAGGCTATTGCTGAGGTAAAAAAGAACACAAGAAATTACGCAAAACGACAAATGACTTGGTACCGAAACAAGCCAAATGTGTTTCAATTCGATGTTCAAAAGGGAGATGTTTCCGCAGTGATTATTTCTTTGCTTTCGAACTAAAGGCTTTCGCCTTTGTAATCTCTAGTTTAAGAATTAATTTCGAACTGTATCGCTTCCAGGCAGGCGTTCCAATGTCTTTCACGAGTTCAATTCCAGCAATAATTTCATCATACAATTCGGGGTAAGATTTCGCTGCGCGCAAAACCCATTGCAATGCATGGTGCCTCTCTGCTGTCTCAACATCGAACGAACTCAGCGCGCAGAAAGCTCTTTCGAGCATTCTTCCGTCTTGCTCTTCCGTAAGTTCAAGGTTGTATAAAATGCCAAAAGACTCTCTGCGAACAGAAGAGTCTTTTGATTGTGTAACCAAGTCATATATGTAATCTCGATAAGGCTGAACCGAAGCGGAATTCTTCTGCGAAAGATGATCGAGAATCCAAACGCCTTTGCGCTGCTGCGTTTGGGTTAATTCGTTGAAGTCTGAAATAAATTTCTTTATTTCATTTGGCTGACTATTCCACATTTCCACATAAACATCTACTTCATTGCGAAGCATGCCCGTGCGCAAATACTCGAAGTGACTCACTGTTTATTTGTGAGGAGTGTTAGCGTCTTCGTATTCGGTTTCTTGAAACTTATTCGTCTCAACTTTTTCTCCTTTGTAAAGATTCTCAAGAAGTTCGTCGAGTTGCTCTGCGCCCAGAGACTTAGCGATAATCTTCATGTCCTTATCCATTAAGAAAACTTTCGGTGTGCTTGTTACGTCCCAAGTTGTGCGGTAATTCAAACTCTTCAATGTCGTCACTCCGCTATAGATTAATTCGGTTGCCTTTTCCTGCTTCATGATTTCAGGAGTGTCGCTTACGTTGATCCAATCAAGTTTATGCTCGTTAATGAAATCAACCCATTTGTTATTCTCATAGTCGTTGCCAATTGCATAAACAACAAATCCTCTGTCTTTGTATTTGTGGTATAATTCGAGTAGAAGAGGAACTTCTTTTTTGCAATGTCCGCATGAACTTTCCCACACAACCATGAGCGTATACTCGCCGCGGGATTTATACATAGATACCCAATTCTTTTCTGAAGTATCAGGCAGAATAATGTCAGGTGCTTTTTCACCGCAACGACAGTCACGCTTCTTATCTGCTGCTTCCTTCATCTCTTTCAACTTATCTTCTTTCACCCAATTGCACATTCCTTTTGAATAGTAATTGTCAATCATGAATACAAACAATTCGTCCATACACATAATCTTAGAAGTCTCTCCAGTATATGTTGCGAAGTGTGTGATGTACTTAAAGGTTTCCTCGTTACCGGCGGTTGCGCTTATTATTTTTTGAACTTCAGAGCATACGGTATCAGGAATTTGCGGAAGTGTTTTGGTGATGTAGTCTTCAACAAGTTTGTGAAATGCTCCATCGCGAACCATACGCGCATCTTTCAAGTCGCAGCGATCCCAATAGTGATGGCGGTACCAGTAATATTGCCATTCTTGCTTTTTATCTTCGGCTATATTGGAAGGCGCATCAGGAATATCTTCTTCCATTCCCATGCGGAGATATTTCGCGAAAAGCGAAGTAGGGTTGTTTTTTATAAGTTCCTTCTGGTAATTGATTACCTCGCTGTTCAACTTGGTAAGTTCTTCAATACATGGTTTCTTATCGCCTTCTGATTTTAACGAGTCATTGATGCAATTGTCGAGAGGTATGCGAACGTTTCTTTTACCATTGATATACCTGATATAATCAAAGAAGAGTTTGTTCTCTTTAGATTGAACGACTTCAATCTTACTTAAATCCGCATCTGCAGAACAGTTCAATATGATTTGCTCGTCAGAGGCAATGAAATCAAAATAACGTGGCCCAGGCATAACCAAGGCGTATTTCCCGCATTCGTTGAAAGGCTTTCCTGCGAATTCGTAATTTCCTTTAGCATCTACATGACAAGTGTCGTTGTAATACAATTTGTTCCCGTAATAATTGGCTAGATAGATATCTACATTTTGAAGTCCCTCAATTTTTCCTTTAATGGAATAAGGGAGCTTTGATTGTTTGTTTTGAGCAGATGCAAAGAAGCTTATAGAAATAAGCAGGAATAATAAGGTTTTCGCTTTCATAAATTTCATAACTCTATAATAGACCTTCAAAGTTAAGTAAACGTTACTTTTCACAATTGAAAACTTTCGAATGATTCAAATTGTAATTTGCGCTTTTCAACTATTGGTCCAAAAATAAAAAGGAGCCAATAAATTGGCTCCTTTCTTTTCAGAAAAATGTTCTATTATTTCTTAACCAGTCTGTCAGTGAACTGAACAGTACCGTTATTCATACGAATCAAATAAATGCCGTCGTTTAAAGAGGAAACATCGACACGCTTAATTGAGCTTTGCGTTACGCGCTCTTTCATGACAATTTTACCTGTTAGGTCAATGATGCTAATTTCACCACCAACAAAGCTCTCAGGTATTTCAATGCTGAAATTTGAATTAGTTGGGTTTGGATAAACAGACACTTTAGAGATCTTTTCAGAAATCAATGGCTTAACAGAAACGCCGGTAGATTCAATAACTTGAACATCATCGATGTAGTAGTTTCCATTGGTGTTTGAAGCGTTCGTTCCGTAAAAATTTACAGCAGCAAGAGTGTTTGCCCCAGCATTTCCATTTGCATTGTTTAAACTCCATTGCCATTCGTTTGCAGGAACACCATTCAAATAGATTCGACCAAGGTCATTATCCATATCTGCTGTTATTTGAACATCGAACCAAGTGTCAGTTCCCACATTTACAGCACCTCCTTGAGTTCCGCCGGTTGTCCAAGTTGCAACGCCAGTTCCGTCAAAGAATACATCGCATGCCCATTGGTATGTTGCCGATGATCCCGACCAGGTGTGTAATGCGTTGAAATATCCACCAGAACCTGTTGGAAGATACATTTTAAACTTTATGTCATATTTCCCAGAGGAAAAGGGTCCAATGGGTAATACGAGGTCATTAGTGGTACCGTTCACATTAACGCTGTTCGTTCCGCTGCTCGCGAAGGCAGAACTAACAGTAGCATCAGATGGAGAGGCCGCATTCCAGTATGCCCAAGAGACATTTTGAGCGACAAGCCCTGATCCAGCAGTGTATGAATCAAAGTTATCTTCGAATAAAATGGTTTGCGCAGATGCCGAGAGAATCGTGCTAAATGCAAAAAGAGAGAGTAGTTGTTTCCTCATATTGAAAGAATTTGTTAAAACGAATATAGTATTCTTTTTCTTTGTTTCAATATTATGAAGACTCATTTAAGAAAAATGCGGACGACTTTGTCGGAAAGTGGCGAGGCACATTATGTTCTTCCGCTTTATGACAATTTGGATTTAACGGGAGAGTTGAACCTGAATGAATGTGTTGGTAAACAAATTCGATTGAGGGCTACAGGCGACATTCGATGCATTCTGCATGGAGAAAAATTGAATAAGACATTTGGAGAGGGGGTGTGTTGGAGTGGATTTCAAGATTCGTCCAATGCCTCGCCTTGTATTATTCATCCGGAGTTGTGCAAGGCACATGAGGGAGTTGCTCTTCGCGGGGATATGGAGTGGGAGCGAGCGAATCACCTAATTCCACACATTGTATACCTATCCTTTACTTCAGGAGTTAAGGTAGGAGTTACTTCGGAACGAAATTTACTTTCACGATGGATAGATCAGGGCGCTCGTCAAGGTTTGGTTTTCGCAAGAGTGCCTTACAGACAATTGGCTGGGGAGTTTGAAGTCTTGTTGAAGGAGCACGTTTCTGATAAATCAAATTGGAAAGGAATGTTGCAGCCGCTCGTCACGAGGAGTTCAAGCTTGCTTGAAGCAAAAGAAAATTTGTTGTTTGAAATTCCAGATGCCTATCAAGACTTCATAGATGACGAGGACAAAGTTTGGGACATTCAGTTTCCATGTGAGGACAGGCCTGTCAATCCAAAGACATGGAAGTTAGCGCCAGAAAATATTTACGAAGGAAAGCTGAAGGGAATTGTTGGACAGTACTTGATTTTAGAAAATCAGCAAGTGTTCAATATCCGTTCGCATGCAGGACATGAACTTGATCTCGAAATCTTAATCTAAGAAAAATGTTGTTTTTCTTGCGTGTTTGAAAAATTCGTCTATCTTTGTTAAAGCTTATTCCAAACGTAGATTTGAAGTCTTCTTGAAGAAGTCAACTAAGTGAAGGGTAAGCATTAATTAATTTTTATTTTTTTTATGAACATTTTTGTTTCTGGACTGAACTACAGTCTAACGAGCGATGAGCTCCAAGCAATCTTCGCTCAATACGGTGAAGTGGCTTCTGCTAAAGTGATTACTGACCGTGATACCGGTCGTTCACGCGGTTTTGGTTTTGTTGAAATGTCAGACGATGCTGAAGCGCGCAATGCAATTGACGCTTTAGACCAAGCTGAAATGAAAGGTCGCAAGATCAACGTTAAAGAAGCAGAAGACCGTCCACGTACCTCTAACCGCAGAGAAGGTGGATTCCGTCAAGGATATTGATTCAATACGCTTTTGACTTAATTTAAAAAGGGACTTCGGTCCCTTTTTTATTTTACATTAGCGTAATGAAGTTGGAGCTGCTCGATTCTTTCGGAGATATGAAAACGCCTCTGTATGCTATTGCAGATGGTACGCATGCAGATTCTTTTTTCACAGCTTCAGCAAATGGTTTGGTTTCTGAATGGAATACTGAATACGGCGTTTCATCAGAGATTCAAGTTAAAACAACAGGAGCAGTGTTTTCGTTGCTATACGACGAAACAACTCATTTTTTGTGGATTGGTTGTCAGCAGAACACGTTAAGTGTTGTAGATATTCAAGACAAAAAGGAAATCAAGAATTACAAGGTTCACCCGGGTGGTGTATTCGATATTAAAATTGTAGAGGATAAGATTTTGAGTGTCGGCGCGGATGGCAATGTTATTGAATGGAACAGATCAGATGCGAACTATGTAAGAACAATTCCACTTTCAGATTCGAAAATTCGCAGATTTGCAGTGAGCACGCATAAGCCAGAATTGGCTTTTCCATTTGCAAACGGAGAGATGGAAATCGTAGATCCAATATTCTTCAATTCGATAGAAAAGAAAAAGGTAAATGATTTAGGTGTGGCATCTTGTGCTTTTCATCCCAAAAAGAGTGTACTCTTTACAGGTGGTAGAGATGGAGAGATCTGCCTCTGGAATTCAAAAAAAAATTACGACCCTGTTGTAAACTTCACAGCGCATAAAGGAAATGTATACGCAATTGCCTTCCATCCCAAACGTCATGTTTTTGTTACGGGAAGTCGCGACAAAGAGATTAAAGTTTGGGACGCGGAAAACTTAGATTTCCTTTGCGGAGGAACACATGCACGTAGTGTGAATGCCTTGCATTTTCTAAAGAATGGTCTTCTTCTTTCTGCTAGTGATGATGGGTCTATTCGTTTGTGGAAAATTCTTCGTTCGAATTAAGAGACCTTCGTGTATATTTGACACTAAGTATTTCCTTCAACATGAAAAATAAATTATTCGTTTTATTGGCAGTTGCTTTGACAAGTTGCGGTGTGACTAAAAACCAAGATTACACCTCAGAGGCTAAGCAAATTGGGTATTCTGAAACCAAAGTTGTGCGTCATCCTAGTTGGTCTAAAAATGCAACCATTTATGAGGTAAACGTACGTCAGCACACTGCTGCCGGAACTTTTGCTGCATTGGAAAAAGATCTTCCTCGCATTGATTCGTTGGGAGTTGATATTCTTTGGCTTATGCCAATTAACCCAATTGGAGAATTGAACAGAAAGGGAAGTTTGGGTAGTTATTACAGTGTCAAGAATTATACAGGCGTTAATCCAGAGTTTGGAACCACAGAAGATTTCAAACGTCTAGTAAACAAGGCGCATGAATTGGGAATGTATGTCATTCTTGATTGGGTTGCAAATCATACAGCTTGGGATCATCCGTGGGTTCTTCAGCACCCAGATTGGTATACGCACGATTCGAATGGAAATATTGTTCCTCCGGTTCCAGATTGGTCTGATGTTGCAGATTTAAATTATGACAATGCTGAGTTGCGCAAGGAAATGATTCGCGCGATGGAATATTGGGTGAGAGATTGCGGAATTGATGGTTACCGTTGCGATGTTGCGATGAATGTTCCAACAGAATTTTGGAACGATGCACGTGCAGCATTAGATGCTATTAAGCCAGTCTTTATGTTAGCGGAAGCTGAGCAAAAAGATCACCATTTGAAGGCATTCGATATGTCTTATAGTTGGGAATTAATGGGCGTTATGAACGCTGTTGCGAAAGGAGAAAAATCACTTTATGCTTTCGATGAGTATATGGCGAAATCAGATACAGCTTTCCAAAAGAGCGCTTATCGTATGGGCTTCACAACCAATCACGATGAGAATACCTGGAATGGAACAGGAGGTGAGCGTTACGGTGTGAAACGCAAATTGTTCGATGTTCTTTCGTTTACCCTTCAAGGAATGCCGTTGGTTTACACTTCTCAAGAAGGTGGCGAAGTAGATGCGAAAGGAAACGCGAAGCGTTTGAGATTCTTCGACAAAGACACTGCTTACTTCAATAACTATGTAAACAGTGATTTCTACAAGCGTTTGCTTGCAGTTCACCGCGAGAATCCGGCCTTGTGGAACGGCGAGTTTGGTGGAACCTTCAAAAAGATAAAGACATCCAACGACGACGTGTTGTACGCTTATGTTCGCACGAATGGAGATCGCCAGGTTGTTGTTCTTTTGAATTTCTCGGATAAGCCGCAGGTATTCAACTTTACAGATGATGTTCCAGATGGAGATTTTAGAAGCATTTTCAACAGTGAAACGTTTTCGCTTTACTCGAGAAATCAACGCGCTTTGGCTCCATACGGTTATCAAGTTTTTTCTAAATAGAACTGCCGGTCGGAATTATCTTTGTGCTCTAAAATTAGTTTATGGAAGAGCCCGAAGGGAAAGAGATTTTCGAGACATCTGTTGAAATTCGTTTCGCGGATATAGATGCCATGGGGCATGTTAACAATGCTGTCTACTTCAGTTATTTCGAGCAAGCGCGTATGGCTTATTTCAAAGAGCGCGTAGCGCGAATTTGGAATTGGAATGAAGATGGAGTTATTGTTGCTCGAAATGAAATAGATTACATCTATCCTGTTTTATTAAATGACCGAATGAACATTCGGTTGTGGGTTGAGCATGTTGGAAATAAGAGTTTTTCGGTGTGTTACCGCGTTGTTGTTGGCGAACGTTTATGCGCAACAGGAAAATCGGTTCTGGTTTGTTTCAATCACAAAGACAAACGTCCGCAAGCCATTCCAGAGGCATGGCGAGCGGTGTTTATAGCAAGTTAATATGGCGAAGGATAAGTTAAAACGGTGGGCTGAAAACAAGACGTTTCCGCATGTGTTCGAACCGAACTTAATGCCAATCATTCGCGAGAATGCGACGTTCATGAAAGGATTGTGGCGCGATGAATTCTACAAGAACAATAATCCACTTGTTGTTGAATTGGGCTGTGGGAAAGGGGAGTATGCTGTTGGACAAGCGCAGCGAAATTTAGACAAGAATTATTTAGGGGTCGACGTTAAAGGACATCGTTTTCATAAAGGGGCAAAAGAGTCTCTTGAAATGGGGTTGACCAATGTGGCTTTTCTTCGAGCTAGAATTGAATTCATTGACGCGTTTTTCGCTGACAATGAATTGGATGAAATCTGGCTTACGTTTTCAGATCCGATGCCGAATGATCACGATGGAAACAGAAGAATCACCTCAGGCTTTTATATGAAGCGTTATGAACGCATGTTGAAGTCGGAGGGAATTGTTCATATTAAACACGATAATCCAGCGCTCTACGAGCGTGCTTTGCGCGAGATTCCTTTGATGGGAGCAGAAATCGTTTTACATGACGACAACATTTACGAATCGGGATTTTTAGAAACGATAGACGAGAAGCTGAAAGATGTTTTGGAGATAAGAACATTCTACGAGCAAATGTGGTTGAAGGAAGGAAGAAAGATTAAATACATTCAGGCAAGAATGCCGAAAAAATAATACTATGAGTGTTTCAAAAGCAGCAATTTTAGAGGCGTTAGCGAACGTGCAAGAACCAGATTTGAAGAAGGACATTGTGACCTTGAATCTAGTAAAGATTATTCGCGCAGAAGGGAATGAGATTGAGTTGGAAGTAAAAGTGAGTAATCCTGCAATGCATGCCAAACAACGCATGCGTGAGGCTTGTGTCTTCGCTATTCAGCGCGTGTTGGGAAATGAATTCGAAGTGAAGGTTCATGTTGAAGCGATAGCAGGAGATGAGAGGAGCGGTGAGTTGCGCAGAATTCTTCCAGGCGTAAAACACATTATTGCTGTTGCGAGTGGAAAGGGTGGCGTAGGCAAGAGCACTGTGTCTTCGAACTTGGCTGCAGGTCTAGCAGCTTTGGGACATAAAGTAGGGTTGTTAGATGCCGACATCTACGGACCATCTGCACCAACTATGTTTGATGTGGTATTGGAAAAACCAAGACTCATAGAAGTTGATGGAAAGAAAGTAATGGCTCCTGTAGACGCACATGGTGTAAA